>MELE01000182.1:5603-27012 GCA_001768615.1 Acidobacteria bacterium RIFCSPLOWO2_12_FULL_67_14b
GCGCGGCTCGACGTGTGCGAGTGCCGGATCTTCCAGCCCTCCGGCGTCCTGACCAGCATCAGCGTCTCGAGGCCCTCCGAGTCGAGCATCCGCTCGCCCATCCTGGCCTTGATCGTGTAGCGCGACGTGGCATATGCGGACTCGCCTCCCGGCATCATCGTCACCTTGGTGTCGGTGTGGCTGAATTCGAGGTTCTCGAAGGCCTTGAGTTCCGGCCCCAGGTGCCGATCCCGATAATCGGCCCATCCGATATTGATCCCGGTGCCCTCGTAGATCGTGACATCGGGGTGATAGAAGGTCGCGAGCTTCGCCAGATCTTTCGCGATGAACGCGGCGTCGTAGCCCTTCAGCCATGCCTCGATGGAGGCGGCATCGCCGGCGCCGGCCTGGACGGCGGCCACCAGTTTCGTGACGGCCGCGGGCCGCTTGCCGCCGGAGGGCTCAATCCAGTCGGCTGACGTCTTGTCGGCGAAGTACTGGTGAGCCTTCCAGGCAATCTCGGCGCCGGCAACGGGATTCCGCGCACGAAAGAAGAAGTCTGCCGCCTCTTTCGGCTTGATCTCCTTCTTCCACGTGATCCCGACAATGCGGTCGCCCCGCTTCTCGGTCTCGAAGGTCACGCCCTCACTGGCTTCGACGTCGAGAACCGTGACGCCGTCCGGAATTTCCAAGTGGATTGACGTCGTTGACACTGTACCCTCAGTCGGCACGCGCACGGTGTAACGCTCCTCGGCGCCGGGCTTCGACTCGCGAGGGCGCACACCGATGTGCGCGGTTGCCAGAGACGGCAGCGTCAGGAGCAGGACGGCGGCGACTAGCGGTTTCGTCATCATGATGGTCCTTCGTTTCCCAGAATCTACTTGGTGGCTGGCGCCTGGCCCAACTCAACGATCTTGGCGATCAGCTTATCGTCGTCCCCGTCGGTCACCGCGGTGATGACGATGCGCATGCCCACCTTCATGTCGCTGGCAGTCACGGCCTTCTTCGCCCTCACGAACTTGGTGTCATTGTTGATCTGAACCGTGGCGTCCCTGCCGTCGGGCGTCTTCAGCATGACGTGGTCGGGCGCGACCATCGTCACCGTACCCAGAACCTTCTGTTCGTGGCCAGGATGGGCGCCGAGCGCAGGCGACCATGCCATTAACATCACTGCCGCGATCGTGGCTACCAGGAATCGTCTCATCGCTGTGAACTCCATGTGAATGGCGTTTGTTACCGGTGCCGAACTCTTACGGGCCATCGCCTGGAGCTCGGCCTCGCTGACCTCGGGAAGATAGCGGATGAAGTGCACGAGCATCCAGCTCGCGAGCTTGTCCTGTGTCCCATGCCGGTATGCCGTTGATCTCAAAAAGGAAAAAGCCGATGCCGCGCACCAACGCGATCCTGCCCTTCTTACACGGTACTTCCCAGCAACCGCGGGCGCTGATTAAAAGTCGTTAACCGAGTACTGTCAAGGCGCCGGTGCGACTGTTGCGGGTTATCATCGGAGGCTACCGATGCCCGCGTGACGGTAAAGGGGCGAAAGGTCGGCGGCCGCCACGGTCGCAGGCTTGGCCGCGAGCTTCACGCGCGACCGAGATCGCGGTCGGCGTGCAAGCCGAGGTCGATGGCGTCGAGAACGAGCGCGGCCTGGTCGAGGCCAAGAAGGTCAAGCTGACGCGCTAAGCCGTCGTCGAAGTTCCCGCCCGTGGCTCGGCCGTTTCCCCTTTTCGCGATTATGAAGAAGAATTAATCGATGTGACCGGCGGGCTCCGAAAAGATGCGCGGGTGGACGACAGGGACGCAGGTGCCGCGACTCACTCGGCGCGCGTACTCGTGGTTGAGGATGAAGTTCGCCTGGCGGCCCTCGTGTCCAAGCACCTCACGGACATGAATCTGAGCGTCCGGGTCGAACACCATGGCTCGGCCGGGCTTGAAGTGGCGCTGTCCGATCCGTTCGACCTGATCATCCTCGACGTCGTCCTGCCGGGACTCGATGGTTTCGCGATCTGCCGCGAGCTCCGCCGGCGCAACATGACGGTACCCATCCTGATGTTGTCGGCGCGGGGCGTCACCGAAGACCGCGTCCGTGGACTCGATAGCGGCGCCGACGATTACCTGACCAAGCCATTTGAGTTTGCCGAGCTCAGCGCCCGCGTTCGGGCTCTGTTGCGGCGACAGACACCGGCGGCGGTGTTAACGCTGACCGTCGGCGACCTGGTGCTCGATCCCGTCGGCCGGTCCGTCCAACGCGGACCGCGCCGTGTGGATCTGACGCAGAAGGAGTTCGCATTGCTCGAGTACCTGATGCGGAACGTCGACCAAGTCCTGACACGCGCGATGATCGGCGAACGGGTCTGGGACTTCACCTGGGACCGGATGACGAACGTCATCGACGTCTACGTCAACCACCTGCGGCGAAAGCTGGAAGATGCCGGCGAACCCAGGATGATTCATGCGGTTCGCGGCGTCGGTTACGTCCTACGCCCGGCGGAGGCTGCTGATGATCGCCACACTTAAGGCACGAACGACACTGTGGAACGTGCTGGTCGTGGCCTCGGCGCTAGGGCTGTTCGCAACATTGCTCTATGCATGGCTGGCGCAGACGCTGTACGCGCACCACGACGGGGACTTACAGGAAGAAGCCCGCCGCGTCCTCGCCGCGCTGTCCTCGACCGCCGATCCGATTGCGGCGCTCCAGTTGCTCGATCACCAGGGCACCGTGGCACCATTCCTGATGGTGCGTGACGCGCACGGGCAGATGGTGTTTCGATCCGAACGCCTCGCCACAGTCGAGCCCGACATCGGAGCGCACGAAGTGCTGACCCACGCCGCGGCCAGTGGGGCCACCAGCGAGCAGTTCTTTACCGTTCAGCTGGCGCGTGGGCCGGTTCGGTTCACCTGTGTCCCCCTCACGCGCCCGAACGGAACCTACCTTCAGTTGGGACGCGCCCTGGGTGACGTCGGCAGGATGCTGGAAGTGGTGGTCGTGGCATCCGCGGTCCTGATTCCTGTTGTGATCGTCGTCACCAGTTTTGGCGGTTTTCTGATCGCGAAACGGGCGTTGCGGCCAATCGACACGATCGCCACGGCCCTGGAATCGATACAGACCACCGATCTCTCGCGACGCGTTGACCTTCATGCACCTGACCTCGAGGTGAGGCGGCTCACGGCTTCGGTCAACCAATTGCTGGACCGGCTGAACACATCGTTCAATACCATGAAAGAGTTCACGGCCGATGTGTCGCACCAGTTGCAGACGCCCTTGACGGTTATGAAGGGTACCATTGAATCAGCACGGGAATCGCAATCAGCGGACCGGCAACCGGTATTCGCGACGTTGTCCGACGAAGTCAACGCGCTGAGCGCGACGCTGCAGGATTTGCGCGACCTCGCGCTCGCCGACGCCGACTCGGCGGGCTCACGTGAGGGTCCAGTGAGCGTCAGCGAAGTGTTCGCGGAGGCCGGCGAACTTGTCGGAGCTCTGGCAGAAGCCCATGGCGTCTCCTGCCACACCACAATCGAGCCGGGGCTGGAGGTCTGGGGGAATGCCGTGCGCCTGCGCCAGCTGATGTTGAATCTTGGCGAGAATGCCGTCGAATTCACGCCGCCCGGCGGCACGATTCGAATCGAGGCCGCGCGCAACCAGGACGTCATCATCGCGACGGTGTCCGACACGGGCACGGGCATCTCGGCGGATCTGCTGCCCCATGTGTTCGATCGCCACGTCCATGGGCGAAGCCAACATTCCAGGGCCGGGTCGGGATTGGGACTGGCGATCGTGAAGCGCATCGTCGACGCGCACGGCGGCAACGTCGTGATTACGAGTCAGCCCGGCGCCGGCACAACCGCGTCGATTACGCTGCCGATTGCTAATCCGGCGTCCGTCTAAGATCTGAGCCGGCACTCAGGGCGATCCCGCTCTCGTGGCTCTCCCACGGGCACGACACGACACGGGTCGCATCGCAATCGAGCGCGCTGGCATAGTTCGACCCGGAGACGAGGTTTACCGGTCACGTCGCGCCAACGCTCCCTTCGCGTCAGCGTCGAACGCCGTCGGGTTGACGCGGGCCCAGAGCGCTTGGTAGAAGCCGTCGGGAAGCTCGTTCTTCAGCTCGAAGACGAACGATCGCGTGTCTCCGCTCCCCCCCTCATACGCGCGGATCTCCAAGCGGAAGCGATCGAGGCGGAGCACCGAGTACAAGTCGGCGAAGCGCCAGAGCCGACTGTCGCCGACACGTTCGGTGAGATACACGAGTCGGGTGTCGTACAGGACCAGCGATCCCTCGCTCCCCCGCCCTTGGCGCTGGTGCTTGACATTCGCGCGAAAGAGCGGCTCGCCCTCGATGCGGGGCATGACGGCAGTGACGACTGACCGGCTGATCCGGTTCAACAAAAACGTCACCATGTCCGGCGACACGACCGATCCGACCACCTCGAACCGAAACGCCCGATCGGCCCCCAGTCTCAGTTTGCCCTGATCCTCATAGGTGAGCACGGCGAGGCGGGTCGGCGACAGAATCTGCAGCTGTTTGATGTCCTCGTACGACCAGGTGCGAGCATCGTCTTGGTCCGTCGTGCGGTATTCGACGCCGTCCTGCCAGACGACCAGCGTGCCGCGGCTCGCGCCCCAGACGTGGTCCTTCTTGACGGACAGCTCGAACGGGGGGCCAGCGGCCTCGGCCTTCGAGGGGAGTACGAGCAGGACGGCCATCGCCGCAATGATGAGTGAATGATGGGACATGGCGACCTCTTCCTAGCTCTGTAACGCTGTGACCCGCGCCAGCGACGGTTTGACCTCGCCGTGCCACTTCCAGATCGTGAACACCACCGGATAAATGAGCAGCTCGAGGGCGAACGACGTGATGACCCCGCCCACCATCGGCGCGGCGATTCGCTTCATGACGTCGGCGCCGGCGCCTGTGCTCCACATGATCGGCAACAATCCCAACAGGATGGCCATCACGGTCATCATCTTGGGCCGGATGCGCTTGACCGCGCCCTCCTCCACCGCCTCATGCAGGTCCTGCAGGTTGTTCATCCGGCCGGCGGCCTTGAATTTGGCGAAGGCCTGATCGAGGTACAGGAGCATCACGACACCCGTCTCGGCATCGACGCCGGCCAGCGCGATGATCCCGACCCACACGGCGACGCTCAGGTTGTAGCCCAGCAGGTAGATCAACCAGAAGGCGCCGATCAGCGAGAACGGCACGGCCAGCAGCACGATGGCGACCTTGACGAGATTTTGGGTGTTGAAGTAGAGGAGGACGATCACGATCAGGAGCGTCACGGGAATCACGAGGGCCAGGCGAGCCTTCGCCCGCAGCATGTACTCGTACTGTCCGCTCCATTCGAGGTAGTAGCCTTCGGGCAGCTTGACCATCTCGGCGACGACCCGCTTCGCGTCGTCCACGTAACCGCCGATGTCACGATCGGCGACGTCGACGTAGACGTAGCCCAGCAGCTGCGCCTGCTCGGTTCGAATCACGGTCGGACCGGTGGTCAGCGAGATGTCGGCCACTTGATCGATTGGAATCTGCGTGCCCGACGGCGTGGAGATCAGCGTGCGCCGGATGGTGTTGAGATCGCTGCGATAGTGCCGCTGATAACGTACGTTGACGGGGAACCGCTCGCGTCCCTCGATCGTCGTGGTGATGTTGGCACCGCCAATGGCCGACTCGATCACCATCTCGACGTCCTGCACCGTCAAGCCATATCGGGCGATCTGGTCGCGCTTGATGGTGAAGTCGACGTACTAGCCGCCGGTGACCCGTTCGGAGAACACGTTGCGCGTGCCGCGGACGCTGCCCAGCGCGCCCTCAATCTGCGTGCCAATGTCGTTGATCGGCTCGAGCTTGGGGCCAAAGATCTTCACCCCGACCGGTGTGCGGATGCCGGTAGACAGCATGTCCGTCCGCGCTTTGATCGGCATGGTCCAGGCGTTGGCGACGCCGGGCAGACGCACCATCCGGTCCAGCTCGGCTTCGATCTTCGCCGGCGTCATCCCCGGCCGCCATTCGGCCTCCGGCTTCAGGTTGATCACCGTCTCGATCATTTCGAGCGGGGCCGGGTCGGTGGCGGTGAGGGCGCGTCCGGCCTTGCCGAACACGGACGCGACCTCCGGCACCTGTTTGATGATCTTGTTCTGGATCGCCAGAATCTGCTGCGCAGTCTGCACCGAGGCGCCCGGCAGCGTGATCGGCATGTAGAGCAGGGTGCCCTCGTACAGCGGCGGCATGAACTCGGAGCCGAGCTTCAGGAACACCGGCACGGTGCTGAGCATCAGGAGCAACGCGGCCAGCAGGGTCACGACCTTGTGGCGCAGCACGAGCTTCACGAACGGGTGATAGATCCAGATCAGGAACCGGTTCACGGGGTTCTTCATCTCCGGGGCAATCTTGCCGCGAATGAACAGGACCATCAGGAAGGGCACGACCAGCACCGAGATGAGGGCCGAAAATCCCATGGCGAATGTCTTGGTCAAGGCCAGCGGCTTGAACAGCCGTCCCTCCTGGGCCTCGAGTGTGAAGATGGGCAGGAAGGACACGGTGATGATCAGCAGCGAGAAGAAGAGCGGACGCCCCACCTCCTGGGCCGCCTCGATGAGAATCTCGCGTCTCGGCCTGGCGCCCCCGTCGTGCTCCAGGTGTTTGTGCGCGTTTTCGATCATGATGATGGCGGCGTCGATCATCGCGCCGATGGCGATGGCGATGCCGCCCAGACTCATGATGTTGGAGCCGAGGCCGATGTACTTCATCGCCATGAAGGACAGCAGAATCGAGAGCGGCAGGGTGAGGATGGCCACCAGCGCGCTGCGGAAGTGCCACAGAAACACCACGCAGACGAGTGAGACGATGACCATCTCTTCGATGAGCTTCTCCTGGAGGTTCTCGATCGCGTGCTCAATCAGGGTCGAGCGGTCGTAGGTCGTGACGAACTCGACCCCTTCCGGCAGCGCGGGCCGCACTTTCTCCTCAATCGCCCGTTTGATGTTCTCGATGACCCCGTAGGTGTCGACGCCGTAGCGCACCACGACGATGCCACCGGCGACGTCGCCGTCGCCATTGAGCTCGGCGACGCCGCGGCGCATGTCGGGGCCGAGGTGCACCCGGGCGACGTCCTTGACCAGGATCGGCGTGCCGTCCGGCTGGGCGCCGAGACCGACCTGCTCGATGTCGGCGACGCTCTGAATGTATCCGCGGCCACGCACCATGTACTCGCGGCCGGTCCACTCGACGACGCGCCCGCCCACGTCGTTATTGCTTTGGCGCACTGCCGAGATGACCTTGTCGATCGGCAGGTTGTAGGAGAGCAGGGCATTGGGATCGACCTCGATCTGATACTGCTTGACGTAGCCGCCCACCGGGGCCACCTCGGCGACCCCCGTCACGCTGCGGAGCCAGTACTGCACGTACCAGTCGTTCAGCGTGCGCAAGCGCGACAGATCGTGCTTGCCGCTGCGATCGACCAGGGCGTATTCGAAGGCCCACCCGACGCCGGTCGCGTCCGGTCCCAGCACCGGTTGCACGCCACTGGGGAGGCGTCCTTGCAGTCCGTTGACGTACTCGAGCACGCGGCTGCGCGCCCAGTACGGGTCGGTGCCGTCCTCGAAGATCACATACACGAACGAGACGTCGAAGTAGGAGAAGCCGCGCACGACTTTCACCTTCGGCGCGGAGATGAGAGCGGTGACGATTGGGTAGGTGACCTGGTCTTCCACCAGCGTCGGGCTGCGGCCCTCCCAGTTCGCCGTCACGATCACTTGCACGTCCGAGAGGTCCGGGATGGCATCGATGGGCGTGTTGCGAATGGCCCACACGCCGCCGCCGGCAATCGCCACGATTAGCAGCAAGACGATGAAGGCGTTGCGGGCGCTGAAGGCAATCAGTTTTTCAATCACGGCCGCGCTCCAGAGGTCGATGGGCTCATCTCGGTGCCGCTCACTTGTGCTGGGAGTGATCGGGCGTCTTCGGAGCGGGTGGTGGGGCGGATGGCTTTGCCCCGGCCGGCTTGGATTTGCCGCCGCTCATGTCCATGCCCGGCATGCTCAACGACATCGCCTGCATCGCGGCCTGCAGGTTGGTCTCGGAATCGATCAGGAACTGTGCCGAGGTCACGACCGGGTCGCCCTCGGCCAGTCCGCTGACCAAGGGGAAGAAGTCGTCCACCGGCTGGCCGACCTCAATCTCGCGCGGTTCAAAATACCCGTTCGGCAGCGCCACGATCGCGTAGCGCTTCGCGCCGTTGTCGATCACGGCTTCCTTGGGAAGGGCGAGCTGCTCGCCACCCGCCGCTCGAATCAGCACGGTGACGTAGCTTTCGGGCTTGAACTCGAACCCGGGGTTGCGGAATTCGATGCGGACCTTCACGCGCCGGGTCTGCGGGTCGACCTCAGGGTAGATGAACGTGATCTTGCCCCTCAGGCTTCGCGTCGCCTGCTCGTAGGGAAACTGAATCTCGGCGTCCTGCCCCAGCTTCACCAGTCGCGTCTCGTACTCGAAAATCTGACCCAGTACCCAGATAGTGGAGAGGTCTGCGATCTTGAACGTGCTCGTCTCAGGGGAGATGTACTGGCCGGCAAACGTGTTGCGCTCGAGCACGACACCGTTGAACGGCGAATAGAGTGTGAGCGTGCGGCGCGGTTGACCGGTGCGCTCGAGCTCCTGGATCTGCGCCTCGCTGATGTCCCACAACGTCAGGCGCTCCCGCGCGGCGCCGACCAACGATTCGGCGCTCGCGCGCGTCTCGGCGAACCGGCTCTGCCCCAACTGCTGCTGGGCCTTGATCGCCAACAGGTACTCCTTCTGCGTCGAGACCAGTTCGGGGCTGTAGATGGTGAACAGCGGCTGTCCGCGCGAGACGCGTTTGCCGACGTAGTCGACAAATACCTGCTCGACCCAACCCATGATCTTCGGATGGATCTCGGTGACACGCGTTTCGTCGTACGCGAGCGTCCCGACGGTGCGAATCGTGGTGTCGAGCTGCCGGCGTGTGACCGTTGCGGTACGGACGCCGATCAACTGCTGGCGGGCGGGCTCGATGTATACGCCCTTCTCCGTCGCGCCGGCCGCTCCCCCGCCCATGTCCATGCCGGGCATGTCGGCGGCCATTTCCGTCGACGCCGCTGGCGCCCCGGTCGCCGCGCCAGCGGCCGGGCCACCGGCGATCGCACGAAGGGCCAGCCACGCACCTCCGGCCCCGATCACCAGCGATACGGCGGCAACCGCGGCCAATGTCCCGAGCCGGCGCGGTTGCTGTTCGATAGGTTTGTCGGTCATGTTCGTTTCACCTGATGAAGCTCAAGCCGGTCAGCGGCTCGAGCCGCGCCAGCGCCTGGAGATACCGCGCGTTCTGTTCCTCGTAGCTGATCTCGTAGCTCAGCACCGTCACGAAATTGGTCAGCACGCTCAGGAAGTCCACGCGGCCGACCTGATATGACGCCAGCGACGACTCGAGGGACAGCCGGGCCTGCGGCAAGACGCTGTCGCTGTAGAGCTCAGCCAGTCGGTTACTGGTGGTGCCGGCGAGATACGCCTCGGTGACCTGGGCTGAGGCCATCGACAGCGTGGCATCCCGCATTTGCCGGCCGCCCTCGAGCGCCGCTGCCGCTTCGGCAATCATGGGGCGTTGTTTGCGCTGCCAAAAAAGCGGCACCTTGACCATCAGGTCGACGCCGTACATCCACGGCATGCCGCCGACGAACTTCTGACTGGTGACGTTGATCGCGAAATCGGGCAGCAGTTCCTTTCTCGCGAGTTCCAGCGCCTGCTGACCCCGATCGATGACACGCTCGTCCCGCTTCAGCGCCGGATAGTTCTGCCGCAGTAGCGCGCGCAAGTCCTCGACCGGAGACGTCAGTGGGGTGACCGCGAAGCTCAGCGCGGGATCGAGCGGAGCGTCGGGTGCCCGGAACAACAGGCCATTGATCTGCGCCAGCCGGGTATCGCGCTGCTGCTCGAAGAGGGCCTGGCGCTCGAGAATCAACGAGATCTCGACCTGTGCCTTCAGCACGTCCTGCTGCACCCCCTGCCCCACGCTGAACCGTGCCTCGGCAATCTGGCGAAACTGATCCAGTCGCTCTTTATTGCGTTCGAGAATGTCGAGGCTGCGGTTCAGGTACTGGTATTCGACGTAGGCCGTCTTCAGGTCGGCGACGAGGCGCCGGCGGGTCGTCTCGTAATCCCAGCGCACGGCGTCCGCCTCGGTTGCGGCGACACGACCCTTGAGGCCGAGCTTGCCTGGGAACGGGATTTCCTGGGAGACGCCGAATTGTCTGAAGCTGCCCGGTGCGCTCGCCGAAGGAAAGAACGGCGGCCGCAGCAATCCGCCCATGTAGCCGACGCTGAGCGTGGGATCGGGCGGTGCGCCCGCGGGGGCAATGCGCGCGACGCGCATGTCGATGTCGCGCCGCGCCGCTTTGAGCTCGGGATTGTTTCGATCGATCTCGCCGACCAGTGCCGCCAACGTAGACGGCTGACTCCCCGGTTCGCTTGCGGGTTGAGAGCCTGCAAGGATCTGCGGCGCAGCAGCGTCCGTTGTGACCGTCACCTGCGCAACGGCCGGCGCCGCAACCAGAATGAGGGTGATGAATGGCATCAACGACTGTCTCATGACGAACCCTGTTTGACGGTCAACCCGTACTTCTGCAATCGATAGAGCAGCGCGCTGCGCGTCAGGCGGAGGAGCTTGGCGGCGCGGGTGCGGTTGCCGCCCGTTGTGTCAAGTGCAAAGACGATGAGCGCGCGCTCGACGGCTTCGAGATCGACGCCCGAAACGGGCACGCTCACCATCGCGGCGGCCGCATCGGCGGACTGCCGCACGGTCACCGCCACTTCAGGCTTGGCCGACATCGGTGAAGGTCGTAAAGCAACCACACCCCCAACCGAAGGCAAGACGCATTCCGGCCGAGACGGGGCGCGCCTGTCGAAGACCTCTGGTAATTCCCGAGGATTTCTCCTCGATGCTGCGCGCGAACTGGATCCGGAGCTCCACGACCGGTCCTTTTCAGACACTGCGAATGCTGGGAGCGTCTGAAAACAGACAGCTGTCCGGATTAAGCCTTCTTAATCATCGGCATGGGCCGAGACTGGCAAAGTAAGTGCAGGAAGCATCTGGGTTCTGCAAAACGACGCCCTACGGATGAGCGAAGGACTATGACTCACGTCGCACTCCGGTTTTGGATCGTCGCTCTCGCCTTCATGCTCCTGGCCCCGTCGGCTGGCTGCGCGCACCTGCCGCCGTCGGCGTTTGCCAGCGTGCGCAAGGCGAGGTACTTTTCGGAGAAGAGAGAACTGCCGCCTTCGATCCGCAGCGCCATCGAGGACGGGCACGTCGTGCCGGGCATGGACCGCGAACAAGTGTGGACGGTCCTTGGCGAACCGGTTCAACGCCGGACATTCACGCACGAGGCGGTGATCGAGATCTGGCTTTACCAAGGTCACAAGCTGCACCAGGATCAGGTACGCGCCGATCGTGCGGGCTTGTTTCGCGCAGTGTTCCGGGACGGGATCCTGGTGATCCTCGAACCTCTCTGAATGGTCTCTGCAAGCGATCAGCGCCCCGGGTACGTGGGGCGAGGAGTGACCTATGAAGCGCGTGTGTGTCTTCGCAACTCTTGCCCTCTTGCTCTGGCGTGGAGCCGCGGCCCAGACCGTCGAGACGCAGGGCGACTTCGAGCGCCGTATTCAGGTGCTCGAGGAACAAGTAAAAGCGATCCAAGCCGAGATCGCCGCGCTCAGGACGTCGTTTGCCCCGTCGGCACCAGCCCAGCCCGTTGTCCCGCCGCCGGGACTGGCGGCGGCCCCGACGGGCGGCGACCAGCCGACGCCAACGCAACTACCCGTGTACGGCGGTCCGACGGCGTCGAAGGTGTTCAACCCGGACATCGGCATCATCGGCAACCTGATCAGCGCCAGCGGCGAGAGCCGGGGCGGCAGCGACACTGTTGCACCCACGCCGTTCATAACCCTGCAGGAGAGCGAGGCAAGCTTTCAAGCCATCATCGACCCGTACGCTCGCGCTGATTTCTTCCTGGCGCTCGGTGAAGAGGGCATCGAGGTCGAGGAAGGGTTCGTGACGTTTCCCACACTGCCCGGCGGCTTTCTGGTGAAAGCCGGCAAGATTCGCGCGAACTTCGGCCGGCTGAATGCGTTTCACAACCACACGCTGCCCTGGACCGACCGTCCGCTCGTGATGTTCAACCTGCTGGGCGGTGCGACCGGTGATCCGGATACCGGCATCAAAGATGCCGGCGTGTCCGTGAGCCGGCTGATCCCGGCCGGAAACCTCTTTGTCGAGGCCACCGGCGAGATCTTCCGCGGCGACTCCGGCACGCTGTTCCAGTCGAGCCGGCGCCAGGACTTCAGTCTCGTGAGCCGCTTGCGGGCCTACAGCGACATCGCCGAAAGCTCGAACATCGAGGTGGGCGGATCGTACGCGCGGGGCCACAACGAGGCTGGCAGTGATTTCTTGACGCAGCTGTACGGCGTGGACCTGACGTTCCGGTGGAAACCGCTGCGGCGTGCGCTCTATCGGTCGTTCATTGCGCGGTCCGAACTGATTTGGAGCCGGCGCCAGGATCCCGTGCTGGGGCACGACGCGTTTGGTCTGTACGGATCGGCGGACTATCAATTGGGTCGGCGATGGTTTGTCGGCGGGCGCCTGGATTGGTCCGAGCGCGCGCGCGAGGCAAGCATCCGCGACCGGGGTGTTTCGGCGGTGCTCACCTTCTGGCCGAGCGAGTTCAACCAGGTCCGCGGACAATACCGGCGCACACGTTTCGGCGACGACAGCCGCGTGGCCAACGAATTGTTGTTCCAGCTGCTCTTCACGATTGGTGCTCATGGCGCCCATGCCTTCTGAGGGTCGGAGCGGTTCACTTTCTGGCGTGGCTTCGAAGCGAGGTGGCGGCAACCGCCAACCGGGGACGTACTCGTGACCATCGTCTTGGACTTCCGCATCCAGTAGTCCTTCCCACCGCCGGTAGGTGTCTGCGCTCAGACACACCCGCTCGCCATCGCCGCAAATCACACAGCCATGGCCAGCCCGAATCGTGTTCTCGCGGCAGACGGGACGGGAACGGCCGCGAGGCGGGCTCTGCCCCGCTGGCACGTCTTATGAGTAAGGCGGGAGCAGGCGTGGTAGTGCCGCGCGAAACAAAGGGCATCAGCAATGACTCAATCATCCTCGTCGGTCGCCGCAGCGGTCCTCATCCTTCTCGCTGCCGGCCCGGTCGCTGCGCAATCGTCCGCCGCGCCGGGAACAATTTCGCGTTCGGTGTCCGCGGGGCTCCTCGGTGGCGTGTCTGCCGGATCAGGTGACGCAGGGGGCAGTGCGGGTGCTGTGCTCACGTTCGACGCATCCGACCGGATTACGGTGGAAGCGCGGAGTGTGTTCCTGCAACGCGGGAGTGGTGCGCACGGGCTCGAACTGACCGGCACGGCCCTGCTGACGATCGCACCCAGCTTACGGGCCGCCCCGTACCTTGCTGTTGGCGGAGGACTCTATCGGGCCAGCTTCGCTCTGGGCGACACGCGGTTTCTTGGCGGTATGGGATCGGATTTTGCGACCGGTACGCGGTTCGTGCCCGTGCGAGGAATGTCCGGGTTCGGCATGATGACGGGCGGCATGATGTTCAACGGCAGCATTTGGACCGACCCGTGGACCGGTCCCACGTTCACGACCAGCCAGATGCCCATGTTCTACGCCAACCGGCTGGGGCAAATGACGATTCCATCGGATGGGCGCTGGATGATGCGCTCGTTCACCGATCCGGCACTCACCTTCGGCGGTGGTATACGGATCAATGTCACCAACCGCGTCTACCTCAGTCCGGATGTGCGCGCGCTGGTCGTGTTTGGGGGAGGCGATCGCATGGTCCTGACGACCATGGTCGTCGGGCTTGGGTATCGTTTCTGAGCGGGAGTGGTGCCGTGACTCGCCGTCTCATGCTCGTTGCGACCCTGGCGACGATCCTCGCCGCATTCGAGGCTCCATCGAGCGCGCAGTCACCTCCGACACCAACGCCTTCAGCAGGTTCCGATGGTGTCGCACGGCCGGCCGTCGGGCAGGCCCGATTCAGACATGGCGTGGATTTGGTTTCCCTCGACGTCTGCGCCAAGGACCCGACGGGCCGCCTATTGGCGGAGCTCTCCGCCGCCGACTTCCTCGTCTTGGAGAATGGAAAGCGGCAGTCAGTCTCGATTGTCATGCCGTCCGGAGCCGTCCCTCTCACCGTCGTGCTGCTTATTGACCATAGCAGCAGCATGTACGGGCCGAAACTGGCGCGAGCCCAGGAGGCCGCCCGCCTGTTTGCGAGTCGGTTGGGTCCAGAAGACCGCCTCGAGATCATCGCATTCAATCAACAGGCACAGCGCGTGCTCGCCTTCGGTGACGATCCCTCGCGAGCGGCGGCGGCGTTGAGCTCGATCGGGTCGTTCGGAGGCACCTCCCTCTACGAGGCGCTTTTGGTCGCGGCGAACGATCTCGTTCACGCGAGGGCCGGCATGGAGCCCGAGACCAGGGAGGTCATCATCGTGCTCTCAGACGGTGAGGACACGGCCAGCGTCGTCGGATTCGACGAGGCGTTGCAGGTACTTCGACGGAGCGGCGCGCTGGTCTATGCCCTGTCGCTGCGTGCGGACGCCAAGGGTGTCTGGCTAGGCGCGACGTGGCCGCTCCTGGAGTTGGCCCGCGACACGGGGGGACGCACGCTCAGCGTGCCCATCCTTGACAAGTTGCCGGCGCTCTACGAGGAGATCGCGGCCGAGGTGCGGCACCTCTATCGGATTGGCTACGTATCGAATGACGAGCGCCGCGACGGCCAGTGGCGACAGGTGGCCGTGCGCGTGCTCACGCGTGACGCGCGGGTCCGCACACGCGCCGGGTACTACGCAGCAGGTCAACCGAAGGCCAGGTGATCGGCCAGTCGGTGTCGGCTCGATTAAAGAGCGTTCATTAACCTGGTGATCGAAGGGAGAACAGAATGGCCAAAGATCCTGTATGCGGGATGCAACTGACCGAGGCAACTGCGGCGGCGAAAAGCGAGTACAAAGGGAAGACCTACTATTTCTGCAGCCCGGCCTGCAAGACGGTGTTCGACAAGAACCCGGAGAAGTATGCGGCGAAGTAGCGACGCGACCACGGGCGCCCCTTCCAGCTAGGGCTGGCTCGCCGGCTCTGCCGGCTTCTTCTCCTTCTCGAGGCCGAACTTCTGCATGCGGTACAGGAGCGTGCTGCGCGTGATGTTGAGAAAGGCGGCGGCACGCGTCTGATTCCAGCCGTGCTTGTGGAGCGCCGCGAGGAGGAGCTCGCGCTCCACATCCTCCAGCGAGATCCCTTCGTCGGGTAGCTCCATGCGCAGGTTGGCAACCCGGTGCTCCCGAGTTCGCAAGCGCTCGGGGAGGTCATCCAATCCGAGGACACCGTCCTGGTCGAGAACCAATGCGCGCTCGATCACGTTTTCCAGCTCCCGGATGTTGCCGGGCCAGGCATAGAGGTTGAAGGCGGAGTAGACGCCCCGTTCCGCCGTCGGCCTCTCGCGCCCGAGCCGCTCGGCGTGCTTGCTCAAGAAATGGTCGACGAGGAACGGGATGTCGTCCGAACGCTCGCGCAGCGGCGGCATTCGGATCGAGACCACCGCCAACCGGTAGTAGAGATCGTCGCGGAACGTGCCGTCTGCGACCATCTTCTCCAGGTCCCGGTTCGTTGCCGCAATGACGCGCACGTCGACCTTGATGGGGCGTGTCTCGCCAACCTTGTCAACCTCGCGCTCCTGCAGCACGCGCAGGATCTTCACCTGAAGCAGCATCGGCAGCTCGCCGATCTCATCGAGGAAGATCGTGCCCCGGTCGGCGGCCTCGAACTTCCCGCGCTTGTCGCTGACCGCGCCGGTGAACGATCCGCGCCGGTGGCCGAACAGTTCGGACTCGAGCAGTTGTTCCGGGATGGCGCCACAATTGATCGTCACGAACGGTGCTCGCGCGCGTGAACTGTGGAAGTGAATGGCCTTGGCCAGAAGTTCTTTGCCGGTTCCACTCTCCCCCTCGAGAAGAACCGAGGTGTCGCTCAGCGCGACTCGCCCCGCCGTCTCGGTGACGGCTCGCATGGCCCGCGAGCCCGCGATCATGTTCGCAAAGGAAAAGCGGTCCGCGACGACCTGGCGGAGGTAGCGATTCTCGGTGGTCAGCGCCGCTACTTCAAACGCCTTGCGGACAGCCGCCTTCAGCTGCTCCCGATTGAACGGCTTGGTCAGGTAATCGAACGCGCCCAGCTTCATCGCCTCGACGGCGGAGTCGATGGTCCCGTGCGCCGTCAGCATGATGACGGGGACATCGGGCTGCATGGCCTTGATCCGTGTCAACACCTCAACGCCGTCCATCTCCGGCATCCGGACGTCGGTGAGCACCAGATCCACGGCCTCGGCTTGAAACATCCGCCACCCGGCCGCGCCATCCACGGCGGTGAGCACGCCGTACCCTTCTTCGTGAAGGTTGTACTCGACGACCCGCCGCAGGCTCTCGTCATCGTCAATCAGGAGAACCGTTTTGGGGTGGCTCGTGGGTTTCAGTTGGTCGCGAGTCATGAGGCGCCTGCCGTCCTCTTCGAGAGCGGCAGCCGAATACGGAAGACGCTTCCCGAGGGGGAACCCGGGAGCGCCTCGATCGTCCCTCGATGCGCGGTGACGATCCGCTGCGAAATCGCCAGTCCGAGACCCGTGCCGCGCGGCTTCGTGGTGAAGAAGGGATCGAAGAGACGCAACAGGTGCTCGGGCGGGATGCCCGGGCCCTCGTCAATCACGTCAATCACCCCCCAACCAGGCTCCACAAACTCCCGAGTCTGGATGTGACCACCCGCTGGGGTTGCCTGGATGGCATTGAGCACCACGTTGAAGATCACCTGCGTGATCTGTTCCGGATCGATAGACAGCGGGGGGAACGCGATCGGGCGTTCGAACACCAGGGTCACCGGCTTTCTCTCAGCTTGCGCGTGGAGCAGGGCCGCCACGCGCTCAACGATTTCATGAACGTCGGTCAGGCGCAAGGCTGGATCGTGGGGCCGGGCGTAGGTCAGGAACTCACTGACGAGCCCCTCCAGCCGCGCCAGCTCCTTGCCACCGATGTCGGCGAACTCGGCTTCCGTCGTGCCGTGCACGACGCGCGAGGTGATGATCTCCAGCGCGCCCTTGACGCCTGCCAGCGGGTTCTGGATCTCATGGGCAAGCCCCGCGGCAATCTCGCCGAGCGCCGACAGGCGATCGGCGCGGCGCAGATGTTCCTGGGACTCGCGCAGCTCGCGGTTGGCTCGCTCGAGCGAAACCGCGGCGTCTCGGTAACGGGCCGTGAGTCGTCGCTCGGTCGCCGCCAGCAGCCCCACCGTCAATCCCAAGACGTGGAAGACCACGACCTCCGCGTACAAGCTCGCCGTATAGGCGTCGTTGCCAACCCACACGGCACGGATATGCGGAATGAAGGCGGCCGACGTCAGCGCCGCAGCAGCGACGCCTCCCCAGGCACCGTACCAGTACGCGGCGAAAACGATCGGAACGTAGCACAGGTAGTTGTAGATTTCGTGCAGCACGAGGTATGCCGGATCTGTCACGAAATGCAGGCTCGCGATCCCACCAATCCCGGCGAGCAGTCCTACCCCGCGAATCAGGTGGCCGCGGGCACGCGGTCCCCGCGCATGATGGTGGTTCTCAGGGTCGGTCAAGGCCGGCATGGTGTCATCGTTCGGTCGAGGATCGCATGGGGGCGCTCTAATCGCCAACTTTCCGCATTCGGGACCCGAGTTCGCTCAACACTTCCTGCTCCGCGGCCATCCAGTCGTCCACGTCGGGGCCCGGCGGCAGATCGCGGCCGCCCCTCTTGTCCGCGGTCTTTGTTCTCTGGGCCATCGGTTCCTCCGCTTGAGTAATCGACTGCCGACAAGGATCGCAAGCGGTGTGCCATGAGCCCGGGACCGCGATCGACGTTCCATGGCTGCCTGCGCTGCGACATCATCAGAGCACAGCGTGAATTGCCTGTTTTCAGGCAGTCGTTGGCGCTGACCGCCCGATATCAGCCAGCGTTTGACAGGGCAGGCCGCTGCACTCGGGAGAACTGGCGAGAATGCGGAACGACCAGGAGGGCGACCGCGGGCATCGTTCTTGCCCCCAGCCACTTTGAGAACCTCCATGATCGCCTGGGCGCCAGTCTTTCACTTCTATCAGCCGCCGACGCAGTTTCCCGCTGTTCTGAAGAAGATCTGCCATGAATCCTATCGGCCGCTCATCGAGCTGCTGAGTGAGTTTGATCGGGCTCGCGCGACGGTTAACATCAACGGGTCGCTCACGCAGATGCTGCTGGACTGCGGTGGCCAGGACGTGGTCAGCGGACTGCGGCGGCTGGCCGACAGCGGGCGCATCGAGCTCCTCGGCTCGGCGATGTACCACCCCATTCTCCCCCTCATTCCCGAGCGCGAGATCGTCAGGCAGATCGAGCTGAATCACGCCACCAACCGCCGTGCCTTCGGTGACGTCTACGCGCCGCGCGGGTTCTTTCCTCCGGAGCTGGCCTATGACGCGACGGTTGCCACGGCCGCCGTGAACACCGGACATCGGTGGATTCTGACATCTGGGATTGCGTGCGCGACGGACTGGCCGGTCAGCGTGGTTCATCGCATCGATGGCTTTCCTGACTTGGCCGTGCTCTTCCGCGACGACATCGTCAGCAACCGCATCAGCTTCAAGAGCATCGATGGGTTCGGCTTCATCGACCACCTGCGCTCGCTTGGCCGCGCGCAGTCGTCTACGTACGTCGTCACGGCGATGGATGCCGAGACCTTCGGCCATCACGTAACCGACTGGGAGCGCCTGTTCCTGGCGCACGTCTACGCGCAGTTCGACAGCGAGTTGGACCGTGTGGAGCTGGGCATCCAACAGCGCGTCGACCTGGCGGCTCAACACCGCCAGATTCTCGCAGAACCCGCTCCACGCGGTCGGGAGCTGCGCGTCGTGACCGCCACCGAACTGCTAGACCTGTTTCCAGCCGGGGCGACGACCACACCCCGGCCGAGTTCGTGGAGCACGTCCGGCGAGGATCTGGTGCGGGGCGTGCCCTATCCGCTCTGGAAAGATCCGTCGAACCACGTCCAGGCGCTCCTGTGGCGGCACCTCCAAGTGTGCCTGGAGCTCGTTGACCTCGCCACTCGCACGGCGGTTCCGGAGGGGCGGCCATATGCCGATATCGCCCGTGGCCTGCTCGATCGCGCGTTGCACAGTTGCCAGTTCTGGTGGGCCAGTCGCCGGCCAATGTGGGATCTGAACATGGTCGAGCGGGGCCTTGCCGAGCAGCGCGCCGTCGTGCTCAACGCGATGAAGGCCTTGACGATGTCCAAAGCTCAGAGCGCGTGTCGACAGACCGCAGACGATCGGTACGCGATCGCCGAAGACCTGGGCCGGCGCGTGCGGCGGCAACTGCTGGCCGCCTGAAAGGTGTGACATGGAAGACCTGCTGGCCAACCTCCTGCAGTCCGCGCCGGATCAGCGGCGCCTCCTCGGCGGATGGCGCGACATCCTGGATGACATCCGCGACCTCTGCCGGAACCTGAACGCGCTTCCCGATCAGTGCGAGTGCGGCGACGGCGCCTCGCACCTTAACGGTGCGTGCGTTTGCTGCAGTGCTCCTCACGCCGGCCGCATACCGATCTGCGCCGACTGCGGGACGTTACTCGCCCGCCTCAGGCCCAGAATCGTCACGTTGGCGGTCGATACGATGCGGTTCTTCCCGGTTGTCCGGATCCTGCTGCAGTCCCCCGAACTGGGCCCCGCGCGGGCAGCGGGAGAGCACGTGGAGCACCATATCGCCGCCGTGATGCGCATGTTCGACCGCCTCGTGCTCGAAGCTGGCGAGTTTCAAGAGGGCTGTCGCGCGTCCCACCTTCGGGTTCTCAAGGACACGGCGGCCGCCCTGCTGATGGAAAGCGACCGATTGGGTACGCGCCTGGAGAACACCCGTGACCTCTGATGCCCACGGGCGCGGAACCCGCCGACAGGTCAGTGGCGCGGTCGCCATTGCCGTCGCCGTGATGGCGATCTCAGGTTTGCACTACCTGACGAGCCTTCAGTCGGTGGTCTTGCACGAAGTGTTCAAGCGCCTCTACTACGTGCCGATCGTAGTGGCCGCCGTCATGTGGGGGATCCGAGGCGGGCTGGCCACGTCGGTGTTCTCCACGCTTCTCTACCTGCCACATGTGGTCTTTCAGTGGCATGCCTGGTCAGCGCTCGACGCCGAACAGTACGGAGAGGTGCTGATGTTCAACGTCGTGGCGACCGTGGCCGGCGTACTCGCGGACCATCTCCATGCGGAAAGAACGCACCATCGCGACGCCGCCGTGGAGCTGCGCGACGCGTACGCAAGGCTCAGGGCCGGTAACGACGAGCGCGTGCGCCTGGATCGGCTGGTGACGATCGGCCGCATCGCGTCGGGCATCGCGCACGAGGTCAGAACGCCCCTGGCGGGTCTCCTGGGGTCGCTCGAGATCCTGGAAAAGGAGTTCACCCGCGAGCATCCCAAGGCGGAGTTCGTCGCGATCGCCAAGCGGCAGATCACCCGACTCCAAGAGGTCGTGACCGAGTTTCTGGAGTTTGCGCAGCCCGCTCCGCCGGCCGTGCGGCCGGTCGATCTCAGGCAACTCGTAGAGACCACGGCTCGACTCGCGCGGATCACGCTGGCGCGCCGGGGTGTGAGCCTCGATGCCTCCACCTTGGACACGCCCGTCACCGTCAACGTCGACGCCGAACAGGTGCAACGAGCCCTGCTTGGCATCATGCTGGCCGACAACCCGGCCCTCCGCGATGGTCACATCGCCATCGCCATCGCGGACCGCGGGCACGTGGCGCAGGTCACCGTCGATCTCGAGGGCTTGACCTCGATACCCGTGGTGGGCGACCTGTTCGAGGCCTTTCCGACGACGGCTTGCGGTCACGGCCTGGCGCTCGCCACGGCCGAGCGTCTCATCAGCAACCAACATGGCGCGGTGAAAGCGGACATCGTCGACGGTGGCCTGCGCTACCTGATCGACCTGCCGCTGGTAACGGCGGACCCTCATCGCCCGTCCCATCAACTCCCCGACCACGAAGCGGAGCACACGCGTTGACATTGAAGGATAAGCTCAGGGAGCTTGGACTCAATCTGTGGTGGACATGGCACACTGAGGTGATCGAGCTGTTTCGGGAGCTCGACCCCACGCTTTGGCAGGACACGAACCACAACCCGATCGCGCTACTAGCTCGCCTCACGAACGACACCCTCGCAGAGCGGATCGCAGACAGGTCTCTCGAGAGCCGCATCAACTTTCACTATCACCGGCTCCAGGAATACCTCGTGGATGAGCGCACCTGGTGCGCCGCACACGCAGGGGTGCTGCGAGCGGCACCGGTCGCCTACTTTTC
>MELE01000183.1:0-4754 GCA_001768615.1 Acidobacteria bacterium RIFCSPLOWO2_12_FULL_67_14b
ATCGTCGTGATTGCGCAGCGAGACGCGCGTCAGCATCAGGCCCGATACGTTGGCGCAGGCGATCAACAGCAGGACGCCGACCGCGCCGAACAGCGCCCACATGGCTTGGCGCGCCGGTCCAATCTGGTGGTCGAGAAAGGGTGTAGCGGTGATGTTGTACCTGGGTCCCGGGCTGTCTTCCAGGATCTTGGCGTTGGCACGCGTCCACTCGTCCGCCGCCAATGCGGGCGTGACGCCGGCGTTGAGCCGCCCGACCAGCAAGAGCAACCCGATGTTACGCAGGGGGTCGGGATTGGAGGCCGGAGGGATCGCCGCCAGCGTTGGCACGATCGGCGTCCACAGTTGCGCGCCGCGCGGATAGTCGAAGCCCGCGGGCATGACGCCGACGACTTCGTTCATCTGATCGTCAAGCCGGATCTTGCGGCCGACGATGGCGGGGTCGCCGCCAAATTGCTGAAGCCATGTGCCGTGACTGAGGACCACGACCGGAGCTGCATTCGCGATGTCATCGTCGGGCCGAATCAGGCGGCCGAGAAGGGGCGTGGCGCCCATCACCTCGAAGAACCCGCCCGACACGCCGAAGCCCGCCAGACGAACGGGTTCGCCTTCACCATCGAGCACCGAACTCCAGGCCGACGACCCGACCGACGCGACCGTGCCGACTCGAGGGGCGGCCGCACCCATGTCGCGAATGTCGAGATACGACAGCTCGATTACTCGCACGGCAAGGGCAGGGCTGCCGCCCCAGGCGACCACCAGCTGTTCGGGCTGGCGGAGCGGCATCGGCTTGAGCAGCACGGCGTAAACGGCGCTGAAGATCGCGGTGCTGGCGCCGATGGCGAGCGCCAGTGTCGTGACGGCGGCGAGAGAGTAGCCAGGCGCGGCCGCGAGCTGGCGAGCCGCGACACGGAGATCGCGCAGGAATGCCATGGCCGAGTATAAAGTGTCTGACACCGCGCGGGCGATTCTGCGCGGTGTCAGACACCGTGATCAGTGAGGGGGAGACACATGAAACGCTGGGTTTTCGCACTAACGGTCCTGCTGGCGCCGTCGCTGCCGTCGGCGCAACAGCCAACGCCGCAGGCCGTGCCCGAGATTGCGTTCGACGGCGACATCAATGTCCTGAAACTGCCGTCCGACATGCATCTCGGCGAGGTGACGGGCGTGGCCATCAACTCGAAGAGGCACCTCTTCATTTACAACCGCGGTAACAGCGCCAGCGGTCCGGCCTACGCCGCCACCGCGTCGCAGCTGCTCGAGTTCGGGCCCGACGGCAAGTTCATCCGCGAGATCGGCAAGGGCCTCTACGCCTGGGCCTACGCCCACGTCGTCCGCGTCGACAAGGACGACAACATCTGGGCCATCGACAAGGGCTCGGACATGGTGATCAAGTTCAATCCCGAAGGCCGCGTCGTGATGGTGTTCGGTCGCAAGAAAGAAGCGTCGGACCACGCCGAGCCGTGGACGCGCGTCACGCCGGTGCGTCCGCACGTCAACGGTCAGTTCCGCGAGCCCACCGACGTGGCGTGGGACACGCAGGGCAACATCTTCATCAGCGACGGCTACATCAACTCACGCGTCGCCAAGTTCACCAAGGACGGCGACTGGGTGAAGTCGTGGGGCGAGCGCGGCACCAAGGAAGGCGAGTTCAATACGCCGCACAGCATTGCGAACGACGCCAAAGGCAACATCTACGTCGCCGACCGTGGCAACCGCCGCATCCAGGTGTTCGATCCGGACGGCAACCAGCTGCGCACGATCACGATCGACGTGCCGGTGCCGCCGGGCGCGCAACCCTGGTTTGGCAACACGCCGACGCCGGAAGGTGCGCAGGCGCAGAGCGGCGCGCCGTGGGCGATCTGCGTGTCGGGCGGGCCGACGCAGTATCTCTACTCGGCGGACGCGTTCCCCGGCCGCATCTACAAGCTGTCGCTCGACGGCAAGGTGCTGGGCGTGCTCGGCAAGGCCGGCCACCAGACCAAGCAGTTCGGCTGGATCCACGAGATCGCCTGCCCGTCGGAGAACGAGCTGTACGTCGGCGAGCTGCTGAACTGGAGAATGCAGAAGCTGACGCTCAGGCCAACCAAGGCTGGAACTCAGTAAAGGCAGAAGGCAGAAGGCAGAAGGCAGAAGGCTGAAGTTACGCCATGCGCGAGGGCTGCCACTGCAGCCCCAGGCCGATGATCCGCTCGATCAGCTTGGCGTACGACACGCCGGCGCGTCGGGCGGACTCGGCGAAGTCCTCCCCCTGCGCGAGCTGCGGATTCGGGTTCGCCTCGATCACGAACAACTGCCCGTCGGCCTTCATGCGCAGGTCGATGAGCGCGTAGCCGGAGAGATCGAGCGCGCGATACACACGCTTGGCGAGGTGCCGGACCTTGGCCGACATCTCCTCCGGGAGCCCGGCCTCGGCGGTGTCGATGCCATGCTTCTTCTGGTACTTGACGCTCCACTTGACCCGTTCGGTCGCAATCTTCCAGTTGTTCTCGGGCATCTTCGAGAACGACATCTCCCAGACCGGGAACACCTGCAGCCGATCGTTCCCCATCACCCCGACGTAGAGTTCGCGGCCGTCGATGAACTCTTCGACGATGGCGGGCGTCATGATCGTGTCGTGAATGAACTGGACGCGCTTGGACAGCTGTTCGTCGTTGACCACGACCGACGCCTGCGAGATGCCGGTAGACGACTCGTAGGTGAGCGACTTGACGATCAGCGGATACTGCAGCCGCTTGGGCAGCTTGGGCTTGCCGCCGAGCGGCACCACCAGGAAATCCGGCACCGGAATACGGTGGTAGGCCATCAGCTTTTTCGCCAGCGCCTTGTCGCGCGAGAGCGTGAGGCCGCGCGGATTGCAGCCGGTGTAGGGCACCTTCAGCAGCTCCAGGTAGCTCACCACGTTCTGATCGAACACCACCACGTCGTCGAACGCCTCCATCAGGTTGAAGGTGATGGTCGGCTTGAACTCGTCCATCGTCGTGCGGATCGGTGTGAGGTCGTCGTGGACGCCGATGACGCGCAGCTCGTGGCCGAGCACCTTGAGGGTACTGACCACGTCGTATTCCATCCGCCATTCCGCCTGCGACGCCGTGGTCTTGTCCTGCTTGTCTTCCGGCGGCTCGAGGCCCTTGTGGACGAGCGTGAGCACACGCTGGGGTTTCACAGTGTTGCCTTCAGAGTGCCACCCGGTGACGGCCGCTGTGCAGGTAGTTCATCACCTGCACCGTGAGCAGCACGGTGAATTCCTGCAGCGCCTGATCCTCAGGCACAGCGAGGCGGAGCCTGAGCTCGCGGCATCGGACGATGATGTCCTCGAGCACCTTGTCGATCGTGTACTGGTAGATGCCGGTCCAGTCGGCGACCACCTTGCGCACCGGCCGGCGGATCCGCGCGAGGAACTGCGCCGCCGTCAGGTGGCCCGCATGCTCGGGCGCATCCGAGAACAGCCGCCGCAAGTCCCGATCGTAAAACGCTGGATGATCCACGCCGTGGTGACGCCGCTTCCTGCGGTAATGATACCGGAGCGTCCGGTTCAGGCGCGGCAGCGGATCGACTTCGTCGATGTCGTCGAGCAGCGGCCGCTTGCCGACAAGCGACTTCATCAGCGCGTCCATGTATTCGAGCTTCTTGATCGCGGGCCAGCCGGCATAGCGCGGTTTCCACTGCGCTTCCGGCGTGAGCCACACCGCGAAGGTCTCGGCGAAGTCTTCGTCGGGGTGGCTCTGCGCGTACCACGGGTCGAGATGCATCACGAAACTCTTGCTGTAGGGGCGCGGCGTGTAGAACTCCGGGTAGGGCTGCGCCGAGCTGCCAAACACCTGCCGCCGCTGGCGCCGGAGCCGGAGCTTGTAGGCGTTGTCGATCACGTGGCCGGCCTCATGCCGAAGGATGCGCATGCACCAGTCGTGCTCGCCGCCTTCGACCGCCAGCATCTGCGACTTCTCCAGGCGCTCGAGCCGCGGATGCGCCAGGTAGAAGGGCACCGCCATCGCGGCCCTGCCGTCGGGCGTGAACCACTCGTCCGACAGGTAGAAGTGGAGCGGGAACTTGAGCCCGCGCGCCTCCAGCTCCGAGCGCAGCTGTCCGATCCGCGATTCGACGACGGTGCCTTCGAGGTGGATCGGCAGGTCGGCCAGCCGCAGGTTGAGCAGCTCTTCGTCGGGGAGGTCGGCCCAGTTGGCGGGAACCGTCTGGCGGGGCATGAAGGCTCTGAGTGGTTGATATGCGCTCGGCAGGGCTCGAACCTGCGACCCCCAGCTTCGAAGGCTGGTGCTCTATCCAGTTGAGCTACGAGCGCACAAGAGCCTCATTATGACTCAGACGGGCTCCGGGCTCCGGGCTCCGGCCCCGGGGTCACGATTTCTTGAGGCGGTCGCCGAAGGCCTTCTCGAGCTTCTTCACCTTCGGCAAAGCGATGGCGGCCACGTACGGCTGCGAGGGGTTTCGCGCCGCGAAATCCTGGTGGTACTCCTCGGCCTCGAAGAACTGCTCCAGCGGTTCGAGCGTCGTCGCAATCGGCGCCTCGAACACCTTCGCTCCGGCGAGCTGCTTGATATACGCGTCGGACACACGACGCTGATCCTCGTGGTCGTAGAACACCGCCGACCGATACTGCCGCCCCATGTCGTTGCCCTGCCGATTGAGGTGCGTGGGGTCGTGGGCGACGGCGAAGAACACCTTCAGGATTTGCCCGAACGTGATGCGCGACGAGTCGTAACGCACGCGAATCACTTCGGCGTGGTCGGTGGTGCCGC
>MELE01000183.1:4783-16440 GCA_001768615.1 Acidobacteria bacterium RIFCSPLOWO2_12_FULL_67_14b
GCTGTGCCGCCCGCATAGCCGGAGACGACGGTGATGACGCCGTCGAGTTTCGCGAACACTGCTTCGGTGCACCAGAAGCAACCGCCGCCGAGGACCACCGACTGGGGCGTGCCGGTCGGATCCGGCGGCAGGTCGACGGCGGGGTCGGGGAATTGATCCGCCGGAACGCCCGTGGATCCGCCAAACAAGTCACTGACCTTCATCCCTTGATTGTAGCCGTTGGCTCCCGTCGCGATAGTCCCCACAGCAGCATGACGGCGGCCACCGCGAGCAGCGTTGCCGAGAGCGGGCGAGTAACGAAGACGCTCCAGTCGTCCTGGCTGATCGAGAGGGCGCGGCGCAGGTGTTGTTCCGCCGCGGGGCCGAGGATCAAGCCGATCATCACCGGTGCGACCGGCGCGCCGACGACGCGCAGGCCGAAGCCGATGATGCCGATGGCTGCGAGCAGCACCAGATCGCCGGCCGAGCGGTGCACGCTGTAGGCGCCGAGCGATGCGACCACGAGGATGCCGCCGTACAGCCACGGCCGCGGAATCGACAGCAGCTTGACCCACAACCCGACCAGCGGCAGGTTGAGCACGAGCAGCATCAGGTTGCCGACGTAGAGGCTCGCGATCACGCCCCAGACCAGCCGCGGCTCGTGATCGAACAGCAGCGGACCCGGCTGCAAGCCGAACTGCTGGAACGCCGCGAGCAGCACGGCTGCGGTCGCGGAGGTTGGCAGGCCCAGCGTCAACAGCGGCACGAGCGTGCCCGCGGCGGACGCGTTGTTGGCGGCCTCGGGTCCGGCCACGCCTTCGATGGCGCCGTGGCCGAATTCTTCGGGGCGCCGCGCCAGTCGCTTCTCGACCGCGTACGACAGGAGGGTCGGCAGCTCGGCGCCGCCGGCGGGCAGCGCGCCGAGCGGAAAGCCGATGGCGGTGCCGCGCAGCCACGGCCGCCACGATCGGGCCCACTCGTCGGCGGTCATCCACAGCGAGCCCTTCACGGGGAGGATCTCTTCCAGCTCGGGGCCGCGGCTGGCGACCCACAGGGTTTCGCCGATGGCGAACAGGCCGATCGCCACGATCACCGGATCGATGCCATCGAGCAGGTAGGGAATGCCGAACGTCAACCGCGCTTCGCCGCTCAAGGCATCAATGCCGACGCAGCCGAGGGTGAGGCCCAGGAGCAGGCTCACCCAGCCGCCCAGCCGCGAGCCGCCGAGCACGGTGGTCACCGTGACGAATGCCACGGCCATCAACGCGAAGTACTCAGCGGATCCGAAGGCCAGCGCCAGGCGAACCATGATGGGCGCCGTGAGGCTCAGGGCGAGCGTGGCCAGCGTGCCGGCGACGAACGATCCCACCGCCGCCGTCGCCAGCGCCGCGCCGGCGCGGCCGTTGCGGGCCATCTGGTGGCCGTCGAGCGCCGTCACGATCGTGGCGCTCTCGCCGGGCGTGTTCAGCAGGATCGACGTGGTCGAGCCCCCGTACATCGCGCCGTAGTAGATGCCGGCGAACATGATCAGCGCCGCGGTCGGGTCGAGCCCGTAGGTCACCGGTAGCAGCAGTGCGACAGTGAGCGCCGGGCCGATGCCGGGCAGCACGCCGACCGCCGTGCCCAGCGTCACGCCGGCCAGCGCCCACAGCAGGTTCAGCGGCTCGAGCGCCACCGCGAACCCCTGCCAGAGATCGCTCATGGCAGCGACACGCCGAGACCGCGGCTGAAGATCACATAGAGCAGCCCGGCGAACGCCAAGCCCATCGCGACATCGGTCAGCGACCTGGCGGGTTGCCAGCCCCGCCCGCGCAAGGCGTGGGCGCCGGCGGCGAACACCAGCGTCGACGACACGATGAAGCCCGCCACGGGAAACAGCAGCGGCTGAACGAGCAGCGCGGCGCCGAGCGTGACGGCGCTTCGCCAGCCCGCACCGGACATCGGCGCGGTGGGCCGGTTCGTGATCGATCCGATGGCGAACACCATCGAGACCGCGGCCAGCAGAATCAGGAGCGCCCCCGGCAGTGTCGTGGGGGTGATCGACCGTGTGGCGCGCGCGGCCGGCGTCGTGTCGCTCGCGGCCAGCCGCTGCAGCAGCCCTTCGACGCGCGCCTGCTCGGCCAGCAGGAACCGCCGAAAATCCGCGCCGGCCAGAAACAGATCGTCCCAGCCGTTCTGCGCGAGCGCCTGCTGCCACGCCGCGCTCCCGGCCATTCGCGTGATCCGCGCCGTGAGGGCGTCGCGCTCGGCGTCCGACAATCCCGGCGGCGCCACGACCGCACGCCAGTTCGACAGATCCAGCGCGATGCCGGCCTCGCGCAGCGTTGGCGCATCGATGCCCGGCGTGCGCGCCGGCGCCGAGATGGCCAACGCCCGCAACTGCCCGGCGGCGATCTGGCCGGCGAACTCGCCGTAGCCGCTGACCGCGGCGGTGACCTGGCCGCCGAGCACCGCCGCCAGCGCGGCGCCGCCGCCCGCGAAGGCGATGTAATTGACGCGCGAGGCGGGAAGGCCCAATTGCTCGGCCATCAACCGCACGAGCAGATCGTCGGTGCCGCCGGCGGATCCGCCGCCCCAGGCCACCGCGCCGGGATTGGCCTTGAAGGCCTCGGCGAGTGCCGGCATCGACTGGTACGGGCTCGCGGCCGGCACCACGATCACTTCCGTCTCGCCGGTGAGCCGCGCGATCGGCGTGGCATCCGCCAGCGAGAAGGCCGAGCCGTTCGTGATCACGCCGCTCACCATCACCAGCCCGGTCACGAGCAGCGCCGCAGGATTGCCGCGCTCGGACTGCACGAACCGCGACAGGCCGATGGTGCCGGCGGCGCCGGGAACGTTGTCGACCTGCACGCTGGCGCCGGGTTCGGTCGCCGCCAGCACCCGCTGCATCACGCGCGCGGTCTGATCCCATCCGCCCCCTGGCGCCGCCGGCGCGACGATCATGAGCGGAGCCGATGCCTGGGCGATGATCGGAGCGACGAGCAGGATCGCGAGCACGCCGCGAAGGATCACGCGGGTGCAGGTGGGCGGCAAAGCCGTTCGCGTGGGAGAGGGCAGCATCGCGCTGTGACGATGGTTGGGCACATTGACGATCGAATGAACGGTTGATTTGGTGATTGTTTGGCGAATGGGCGATTGTCGATTTGGTGATTTGCGAGATTCACGGCGCCAGCCGGCGGCGCGACCAGCCGCCGCCGGCATTCCGCGTGTATGCCAGCCTGTCGTGCAGGCGACTCGGCCGGCCCTGCCAGAACTCGATCGCCTCGGGCGCCACGCAGTAGCCGCCCCAGAACGGCGGCAGCGGCACCATCAACCCGTCGAATTCCTTTGCCAGATCCGCGTAGCGCCGCTCGAGCACCTCACGGCCGGCGACCTCGCGGCTCTGCGCCGAGGCCCAGGCGCCGATCTGGCTCTCGAAGGGCCGCGAATGGAAATACGCCTCCGACTCGTCCCGCGACACCCGGGTGACGGCGCCGGTGATGCGCACTTGCCGCTCGAGCTCCGACCAGTAGAAGAGCAGGCTCGCCCGCGGGTTCTCCTCCAGGTCGCCCCCCTTCGCGCTCTCGTAGTTGCTGAAGAACACGAACCCGTCCGGGCCGAAGCCCTTGAGCAGCACCATGCGCGCCGAGGGCTCACCGGCAGCGGACGAGGTGGCCAGCGCCATCGCGTTCACGTCGAGCAACTGCGACCGCACCGCCTCGTCCCACCACGACGCGAACTGCGCCATCGCATCCGTGTGCGCCAGGTCTTCCGTCAGGGCGCGGCTCGCATATTCGCGCCGTAGCGCGGAGAGGTCGCCGGTCATTTCTGCATTACCTCTACCCAAATGCCGAGAAACCGCGGATCGGTGGACGAGGGGTCCAGATCCTTCGGCGAGAAGCCGTCGTCGGTCGCGATGGTGAGCGGAATCACACCGCCCGCGACCACCGGCAGCTCCACCTCCACGGCCGTTCCGGGCACGAGCGAGTAGTTGCGCTGCCAGCCGAACGTCCGGATCACGGCGTGATTGGCCCGCCCGCCGCAGTGGATCCGCAGCACTACGGGACTCGTGCGGTCCGGAGGCGCCGCCACCGTCACCTCCGCCAATCGCCTGCCGACGGTCCAGAACCCCTGCGGCTCCGGGTACATCTGCTCGTTGTGAAAGAAGAACGTCGCGCCCGCGTATGCGGCGGCCGACAACACGACGGGGACGCGCGGCCGCGCGCCCGCATCGACGACGGCGCTCGGGGTGAGCGTGATGGCCGCGATCGCGCGCTCCATTTCGAGCGGACCGCGGAACCCGACGAAGTTGGCGTCCACCGGCAGCCACAGCGTGGTGCGCCACCGCTCGCGCGGCTGCGGTTGCAGCATCCACGACTGCAGCGGCGGGCCGACGCGCCCGACCTGCAGCGACAGCGGCGTGGGGCGCGACGGCACCTGGTCGGCGAACGTAATCTCGACGCCGTAGGTGCCGGCGGGCAGCGAGAAGCGGCCGTTGTGGATCACGCGCAGCGGTTGCGAGTCGGTGCGCTGCGCCGGCTTCACCCCGAGCGCCAGCAGCGGCAACACCCCGGCGGCGGGTTGCCTGCGCAGCGGATCGTAGAGCAGGGCGGCCGGACGCACGCGCGCGTCGAACCCGTCGAGCGCGGCGAGCCGCGAGCGCGCGCCGAGGTCCACCGCCGGCCGCGCGGTGCCCGCCGGCAACAGCGGAAAGGTCAGCGCCACGAGCGCCACCGCGCCGCCGAACACGGCGGCCGCGGCCAGCGCCGCGCCGCCGGGCCGGAGATGGCGCCAGCGTGAGAGCAGCATCGCGCCGCCCACCGCGATCGCGAGCCACCACACGCTGTGCAGCCAGGCGACCGGCGCCTCGTTCTGGATGAAGCTCGGCGCCAGCGCCCACAGTTCCCATCGTGGCGACCAGTACTCGAGGAGGGCGGAGCTGCCATCGCGCCCGTTGTCGATCAGCAAGCCTTCCTGCGCCACCGCGAGGGTAATCGCGATCGCGACGCTCACCCACAGCAGCAGGTGCTGGCCCGCGCGGCGTGCCGACCCCGCGGGCGCCGCCCGAAACGCCGCGGCGATCGGCAGGGCGAGCAACAGCAGGACCGAGGCGAGGGGCCGCGCCGGGGCCGCCGTCCCGCCCCACCAGATGCGGAACGCGCCGACGGTGCCGAGCAGCGCGCCGAAGATCAACGTGATCTCGATCGCCTGCCGCCTCAACTCCCCGCCTGTCCGCCACATCGCCACCAGGCCGGTGGCCGCGAGAATGTAGACGGGAGCGAAGGCGAGCAGGCCGTACTCCTGATCGAAGAGCAGGCCGGGTGCGCCAAAGACGAGGTTGAGCGGGGTGGTTTGCGTCATCGAACCGTACGGCGCCTGCGGACGGGGCGTGCCCCAGATGACGTAGAAGAACGCGAACCAGCCGGCCAACGACAGCGCGTATGGTGCAACGACCGCCCAGAAGACGGGGTCTGACGCCTTCCGGAGCGCTTTCTTCATGAAGGGGTCTGACCCCGTTCGCCACCAGCGGCCCACCGCCACCAGTACCAGCACCGCCGACATCGGCGCGTACTTCGTGCTGAGCCACGGCAGCGACGCACAGGCGAGGCCGATCGCCAGCCACCGGCCGACGCCCGGTCGCAATGGGTCGGCCCTCACCGCGAGCACGAGCGCGATCATCACCGCGAGCGCGGCGCAGATCTCCGGATACACCGTGAACGAATTGAACAGGAAGGGCGCCGAGCCGGCGATGGCCGCCCACGCGAAGGTGGCCGCCCCCGGGGCGTTGAGCGCGCCCATGGTCCACCACCACGCGATGGCCGCGGCCGTGGCCGCGATCAGGATCAGCGCCCATACGACGGCGTCGTATCCTCCGGCGCCGTAGACCGGCGCCAGCAGCACGGGCATCCCAATCGGGTGGATCGAGTAGATCTCCCGGTCGGCGCCGCGTGTCAGGTAATGCGGCGCCAGGTCGCGATCGAAGTACTCCCGGTAATCCCCGCGCGTGTGGTTGTTTTCGATCTTCAGGTCGCCGTCGCGCCACAAGCTCTGCGCGATGACGAGATAGTGCGGTTCATCGCCGCCCGGAAACACCGGCGTGCGCGTGAGCCGCCAGGCGGCGGTCGCCGACAGCGTCACGGTGGCGACGAAGATTGCGGCCGTCACCCGCGCCAGGGTCCAGCGCTCGATCGCGCGCGGCGTGATCAGCCGCGCCTGCCACAGGACCCACAGCTGCAGGCCCGCCACGGCGATCCACACCAGCGCGCCCATCGGCCCCGACAGCGCCTGCAGCGCCGGCCACCGATCGGGAATCCAGGGAGCGAACGGGAGCACGAGGACGACCAAGGCGAAGAGCGGGAGGACGAGCGCCGACAGCGTCGGCCGGCGGCCCGTGGTGGTGCCCCGCGGCGCGTTCAGGTGATCGATCAGGATCACCGCCAGCGCCGCGAGGCAGGTGAATCCCAGGAACGCCTGCCAGGGCGGCAGCAGCGCGAAGCGGACGACGCCGGTGGCGGTCGCCGTCTGATCGAGCACGCCTCGCGTGGCATACAAGGCCGCGCCGGTGATGGCGCACGCGGCCAGCGGCCACAGGAGGGCAAGGCTCGACATTACTGAGTGATTCTACATAGGATTCCACCCGGAGGATGTGCATGAAGAGGTCACTTGCAATCGCGTGCGTGGTGAGCGCACTGAGCCCGGCCTGCCAGTCAACGCCGCCCGTCGCGCTGGCACCCGGGCGGCAGACCGCTTTCGACGTCCTCATCACCGGCGGCCGTGTCGTCGACGGCACCGGCGCGCCCTGGTCTCGCGCCGACGTCGGCATCGTCGGCGATCGCATCACGGCGATCGGCCGGCTCGCCGGGCAGACGGCGGCGACGACGATCGACGCCGCCAATCTGATCGTGTCGCCCGGCTTCATCGACATGCTGGGCCAGTCGGAGTTCAACGTGCTCGCCGATCCGCGGGCGGCCAGCAAGGTGACGCAGGGGATCACGACGGAGATCACAGGCGAGGGATCGTCGATCGCGCCGGTGAACGACCGGCTGATGGGCCTCGCAAGGACGCAGTACGACCACTACAAGGTGGCGCAGGATTTCCACACGCTGGGCGAGTACTTCGCGCGGCTCGAGCGCACGCCGCCGGCGATCAACGTCGGCAGCTTCGTCGGCGCCGGCGGCCTGCGCGCCTATGTCGTCGGCGACAGCCAGCGCGCGGCGACGCCGCAGGAAATCGACCAGATGAAGGCGCTCGTCGGCCAGGCGATGGAGCAGGGCGCGCTGGGCGTGAGCACGTCGCTGCAGTACGTGCCCGGCCGCTTCGCGACCACCGACGAGATCGTCGAGCTCGCGAAGGTCGCGGCGAGCCACGGCGGCATCTACATTTCCCATCAGCGATCCGAATCGGGCCAGATCATCCCCTCGCTCGACGAGGTCTTCGCCGTCGCCGAGCGGGCCGCGATCCCGGCCGAGGTCTGGCACCTGAAGACGGCGTACCGAGCGAACTGGGGCCGGATGGCCGAAGTGCTGAAGCACTTCGAGGCGGCCCGCGCCCGCGGCCTCGACGTGACCGCCAACATGTATCCATACGATCGCGCCTCGAACGGCCTCGATGCCTGCCTGCCGCTCTGGGTGCGCGAGGGCGGGCTCGAGCCGATGCTGGCGCGGCTCAAGGATCCGGCGCAGCGCGAGCGCATCAAGCGCGACATGGACGACGGCAACGCCAAGGACTGGGAGAACCAGTGGTACGGCTCCGGCGGCGGCAGCGGCGTGATGCTGTCGACGGTGCTCGACCCGGCGCTGCGCCAGTGGGAGGGCAAGACGCTCGCGGAGATCGGCAAGGCGATGGGGAAGGATCCGCGCGACGCGGTGATGGACCTCGTGATCGCCGACCGCGGCGAAAGCTCGGTGATCATCTCGATCATGCGTGAAGACGATGTCAGGCTGGCGCTATCGAACTCGATGGTCTCGATCGGCACCGACTCCGGCGCGCGTGCGGAAGACGGGCCGTTCTCGCAGTCGAAGTCGCATCCGCGCGCGTGGGGATCGTTCCCGCGCATCCTCGGGCAGTACGTGCGCGACGAGAAGCTGATGACGCTGGAAGAGGCCATCCGCCGCTTCACGTCGCGGCCCGCCGCCCGCGTCGGGATCGCCGACCGCGGCATCCTGCGCCCGGGCTTCAAGGCGGACGTGACGATCTTCGATCCCGCGCGCATCCGCGACGTGTCTACGTTCGTCGACCCCACGCACTACTCGGAGGGCGTGCAGCACGTGCTGGTCAACGGCAAGGCGGTGGTGGCGAACGGGAAGATCACCACGGCGCGCCCCGGCCAGCCCGTTCGCGGCCCGGGCTACAGGGCTCCCAAGTGAGACCACGAAGCTCACGAAGATCGCCACGAAGGGCACGAAGAGTCTCTTTGAAAGAGAAGCTTCTTTGCATGAAGAATATTGGCTTCCGTGTTTCCGTGCTTCCGTGGCGGGCATTATTGGGATGAGTGTTTCGCGCCGAGATGTTTGCTGAGTTATCTTCCACAGCCGGAGGGGCTATGCGTACCAAGGTCGTTCGGGCAGCGGTGGCGGCGGCACTCGTGGGGCTCATCCTTCCGGCCGCGGGCGCGGCGCAGATGACCCATCGCCTGAAGGGCTTCCTCCGCACCGAGGCCGGCGCGCCGATCGCCAACGCCAGCATTCGCGCCGACGCGCTCTCGGGGTTCCGCGGCGAGCCGTTCGCCGGACAGAAGGACTTCACCGTCACGAGCATCGCCACCGGCGAGTGGAACCTGCTCGGCATTCATGCCGGGCTGTGGATGTTCTCCACCACCGCCCCCGACATGTTGCCCGCGGTGCTGATCCTGCCCGTCAAGTTCTCCCAGCGCCAGCAGGTGAGCGCGATCGGCAACACGCTGACGTGGCAGCTGCCGCTCTCAGCCGCGGCGGCGAAAGACCATCCGATGCTGAGCGTCGCCGCCCAACTGCTCGCCGCCGCCATCGACGACCTCCGCGGCATCTCGCGGGTCCAGTAGGCTCGCACCCAGCCGGATGCGCATCGGGATCGATCTGGGCGGCACGAAGATCGAGGGGCTGGCCCTGGCCGACGACGGCCGCGCGCTCGCGCGCCACCGCGTGCCCGCGCCGCGCGGCGATTACGATCGATCGGTTGGCGCGATCGCCGGCATGGTCGCCCACCTCGAACAGGCGGCCGGCACGCGCGGCAGCGTCGGTGTCGGCATCCCCGGCGCCGTGTCGCCGGCCACCGGCCTCGTGAAGAACGCCAACTCGACCTGGTTGATCGGCACGCCGCTGCAGGAGGATCTGTCGCGCGCGCTCGATCGCCCGGTGCGCCTCGCCAACGACGCCAATTGCTTCGCGCTGTCGGAAGCCACCGACGGCGCCGCCGCGGGCGCCGCCGTGGTCTTCGGCGTGATCCTCGGCACCGGCACCGGCGGCGGCGTGGTCGTGCACGGCCGCGTGATCGCGGGCGCCAACGCCATCGCCGGCGAGTGGGGCCACAACCCGATGCCCGGTCCGCGCGACGACGAGCGGCCGGGCCCCCGGTGTTATTGCGGCCGATCCGGCTGCATCGAGACATTCCTGTCCGGGCCGGCACTCAGTCGTGATTACGGCGAGGGCGTGCGCGGGGAAGCCATCGTGGCGCGCGCGGAGGCCGGCGAGCCCGCGGCGCTCGCGTGCCTCGCGCGGTACGAGGAACGGCTCGCTCGCGCGCTCGGCAGCGTGATCAACGTCCTCGATCCCGACGTGATCGTGCTCGGTGGCGGCCTCTCGAACATCACGCGGCTCTACGCCAGCGTTCCCGCGCTCTGGCCGCCGTACGTGTTCAGCGACCGCGTCGACACGAGGCTGGTGCGCGCGGCGCACGGCGACGCCAGCGGCGTGCGCGGTGCCGCGTGGCTCTGGAGCCGGGAAGAGGGCGGCCGCCCATGAAGGTCGGCCCCGCGACGATGACGCCGGGCTTCCGCTTGTGGGGCCTGCTCGTGCTCAACGCGGTGTTCATCCTCGCCTTCGATGTGCTCGCGCGGCCCTATGCCCGCGACACCGGCCCCGGCATCGTCAACCTGCAGCTGAGTTTTTCGGCAGGCGTCTTCACGCAGATCGTCGGGCTCTGGCAGTACGAATACCCGGGCGTCATCACGCGCGTCGCCTGGACGGTCGGGACGCTCGACATGCTGTTCCCCCTCGTCTATGCCGCGTTCATCAGCCGGTTCTACACCTGGCTCCGGACCTCGGCAGGGCAGCAGCCGGGGCCGAACCTGGCACGTCTGCCGTGGGTTGCGGCCGGCTTCGACTACCTCGAGAACCTCATTCTGTTGTGGCTGCTGTGGCGCTACCCGGCGGTGCCGTCGAGCGCCGTCGCGATCATGTCGATGGCCGCCGCGCTGAAGTTCGCGTCGGTAACGATCGCGCTCGCCTGTACCGTCGCCGCCCTGCTCGGCGGCGATCGCGGCCGTGTGCTGTGGACGGCGCGCTACAGCGTGATCTCGCTCCTGGTGGCGACGGTGCCGTTGATCTACCTGCTGCAGGGCCGCGACCTGCTCGTCAGCCTCACCGACTCGGCGGCCGGCGCCTACTCGTTCTCGTTTCTCGCGTGGCTGACCGTCTGGGCCTTCAGCGTCTGGTACTGGTCGCGCCTGCTGCTCGAGGCGCAGCGCGGTCCCACCCCCACGACCGTGTTCACGTCGTGGGCGCGCTGGACCCCGCGCGCGGCCGGCGCGCTCACGCTGTTTCTGCCGGGGCTCGCCTGCTTCCTCGCCACCGATCGCACGGTCAACGACGGCGCGCTACGCCAGCTTGGCACCACCTGCATGACGATGGGCGCGCTGTTTCTCTGGTTCACGATCAAGCGGCGGCGCTGGATCAAGGCCGAGACCCGGAAGTTCGTCCGCGGCTACTCGCCCGCGCAGGTGCCGCCGGGCGCCATCATCGTGTTCGCGGTGTCGGCACTGGTCAGCGTGGCGATGTTCTTCTGGATGGTGCTCGACCCGTTGTCGGCCGGGCCGGCGCTGGGGTCGGTGTCGGTGCTGGTGATTGCGGCCGCCAACACCGTCTTCATCGGCAGCATCGTCGTGTTCATCGGCCGGTGGACGAAGGTGCCAATCGAGGCGCTCGCCTTCACTTGTGCGGCGATCTTCAGCGTGTGGAACGACAACCACGACGTGCGATTGCTCGGTCGCGAGCCGGCCGCGCTGGTGCGACCGACCCTCGCCGCCGCGTTTGCCGAGTGGCTGGCGCCGCTCGAGCAGGCATCCTCCGCGGCGCCGATCCCGGTCCTTCTCGTGGCGGCCGAAGGCGGTGGCATTCGCGCGGCGTACTGGGCGGCGACGGTGCTGACTGAACTCGATCGGCAGCTGCCGCAGAGCTTCGGCCGCCACCTGTTCGCCGTGAGCAGCGTCTCGGGCGGCACCATCGGCGCCGCGGTGTACGCCGGGCTGCAGCGCGACGCTGCGGCCGGCCACCGCCCTGACCTCGCGCGGCAGATCCTCGCCGGCGGCATCCTGGCGCCGATCACCGCGCGCCTGGTGACGGGCGACTTTCTCCAGTGGTTCATCCCGTTTCCGATCGCGGCGTGGGACCGATCGCGGGCGATGGAAGACTCGCTCGAAGCGGCGTATCAGCGGGCCACCGGCAAGCCGACCTTCTCGGAGGGCTTCCTCGCGCTGCCGCAGGGCACCGCCGGCGTGCCGCTGC
>MELE01000184.1:0-18470 GCA_001768615.1 Acidobacteria bacterium RIFCSPLOWO2_12_FULL_67_14b
ACGGTGATGGCCGAACAGGCGATGGCGGCTGCGCGAGCCGCCGAACAGGAGATCCAGGCCGGCAAGTACCGCGGTCCTCTTCATGGTGTGCCGATCGCGGTGAAGGATCTCTGCTACACCAAGGGCACGCGGACGATGGGTGGGTCGGCGGTCCTGATTGACTTCGTGCCCGACGTCGACGCCACCGTGGTCACGAAGCTCTACGCTGCCGGGGCGGTGGTGCTCGGCAAGCTGAATCTCACCGAAGGTGCGATGGGCGGTTATCCGGAGGGTTTCGGCATCCCGCAGAACCCGTGGAAGCAGGGCTATTGGCCGGGCCTGTCGTCGAGCGGTTCGGGCGTGGCAACGGCAGCCGGCTTGTGCTTCGCCGCGATTGGCACCGACACCGGCGGCTCGATCCGCTTCCCCTCGTCGGCCAACGGCGTTGTCGGACTGAAGCCGACGTACGGGCGCGTCAGCCGCTTCGGCGTGCTGCCGCTGGCCGAATCGCTGGATCACCTGGGGCCGATGGCGCGGGAAGTGGCAGACGTCGCCATCATGTTCGACATCATCGCCGGGCACGATGCGAAGGACCCGACGAGCCTGTCGGAGCCGGGGCCCAACGCCGCGGGAGAGATCGGGCGAAGCATCGCGGGGATGCGCATCGGCATCGATCGCAAGTACGCGCTCGAGGGTGTCGACGGCGGCGATGCGGCGGCGATCGAAGAGGCCCTCAAGATCCTCGCCGGCCTCGGCGCGCGCATCGTCGATGTCACGATGCCGAACCTCTCTGCGATGCTCGACGTGTGGCTGACGATCGACACGGCGGAGGCCGCGGCCGCCCATGCGGCGAACTACCCGTCGCGCGCGAGCGAGTACGGTCCGTACATGCGCGAGGTCCTCGCGCTCGGCGCGGCGGTGACGCCGCAGCGGCTGGCGTCGGCGCGCAAGGCGCGGGCGGCGTTTGCCGGCGGATTTAGCGCCGTGTTGGAGTCGGTAGACGCCATGGCCTGCCCGGCCGGCGGTTCGCCTGCGTTTCCGATCACGCGAGAGGTGCACACCGGCGGCATGGCCGCGTATCACGCGGTGTGGGGCGCGGCGGCGCCGAGGAGTGCGGACTTCACGATCCCGATGAACCTCGCGGGGGTCCCGGCGATCTGTTTGCCTTCCGGGTTCTCGGCGGAGGGGCTGCCGTACAGCATCCAGTTCGCCGGCCGGCGCCTCAGTGAGCCGGCGCTCTGCCGAATTGCCCATGCCTGCGAGGGCGCCACGAGTTGGCACGCCAGACATCCTGGCGTGGGATAGGGAGCCGCGACATGGACGCGTTCAACGGACGGTGGACTGCCAATCTCGAAAAGTCCCGGCGGCACGCGAACCACCAGTTTGCCAGCGCGACGCTGACCTTCGCGTTCGCCGGCGATGTGGTGACGATGACCCACACCGGGATCAACGCGTCGGGCAAGGAAGAATCGGGAGTGACGACGATCCATCTCGACGGGTTGGAGCACGCGATCTCTCCCCAGGCCCCAGGCGTGGTCGCGGTCGCCAGATCCGTGGGTGCCCTGGTGATCGAAACGGAAGCCAGGAAGGACGGGCAGGTGCTGGGGAAGGGGACATATGCCGTGTCGGACGGCGGCCAGACCCTCACCGCCACCGTGGCGGGAGTCGACGGCGCCGGCAAAGCCTTCGAGCAGGTGATCGTCTTCGATCGCGGGTAACAGGCTCGGCGCTACGCGCCTCGTGGGAGTCGGCCCCGTCGGGGCCTCCTGGGCTTGCCCCTCTGGCGCTCGTTGGACTCGCGCCTCGTAGGAGTCCGCGAGGCTGTGTCAAACTCTGCGCGCCCGGCAATCGCGGCCGATGGCCTTGTCAGACCCGAGGAGACCGATGATCCCATTGCCACAACTCGTGCTGCTGTTGGTACTCGCGCTGATCGTATTTGGCCCGAGGCCGCGATTGCGCTGATCCGTTTCCCTCGACACCTATGCCCATGTTTCCGCACGGCAGCCTGTTGCGTGGGGTCGCTGAATGTGGCCGCCTCCTACGAGGGGCGTAGCCCCGAGTCGCACGAGCCCGCAGGGCCGAGTCCCAGGAGCGAGCGTAGCGAGCGACTCCCACGAGGCCGCGAAGCGGCCGAGTCCTACCGGCCCAGCACTTCCATGTAGATCTTGTGAATCTTCGCGACGCTCTGCGCCCACGAGAACTCCCGCGCCCGCGCCAGGCCGCGTGCGATCAGATCCGCGCGCGTCGACTCGTCGTTGACCGCGCGCCGGATGCCGTCGGCAATCGCATCCGTGTCGTGCGGATCGACGAGCAGCGCGGCGCCCCCCGCCACCTCGGGTAGCGACGACACATTCGACGTGACCACCGGCGTGCCACAGGCCATCGCCTCGAGCGGGGGCAGGCCGAAGCCTTCATACAACGACGGAAACACGAACGCGCGGGCCAGCCGGTAGAACGCCGCCAGCGTCTCCTGCGGCTGGAAGCCCAGGAACCGTACCTGCTTGTCCAGCTTGTGGCGGTGCACCGCCTGCCGCAGCGCCGGGTACTTCGAGATCTCGTCGCCGATGATCACGAGCTTCAGTCCCGCCGGCCCGCCCTCGCGGGCCCGGCCGAACGCGTCGATCAACCGCTCGATGTTCTTGTGCGGCTTGATGTTGCCGACGTAGAGGATGAACGGGTGATCGAGCTGGTAGCGCTGCCGTACCAGGTCCATCCGCCGCGTGTCGGCCGGGCCCAGGAAGCGCTCGTCGATCGCATTGTGAATCACCGACACCTTGTCGGGCGGCACGTCGAAGAACCGGAGGATGTCGCGCTTGGACGCTTCCGACACCGTGAGGATGCGGTCGGCCTTGCGCGTCGCGAACCACATCGAGGCCTTCGCGTACACGTACGCCAGCTTGCCCGGCAGGTACTGCGGAAACATCAGGTGGATGCAGTCGTGAATGGTCACGACCGATCGGCAGCGAATGGCCGGCGGCAGCACGTAGTGCGGCTCGTGCACGAGCTGCACGCGTTCGCGCGAGAGCGCCAGCGGGATCCGAATCTGTTCGGCGATCGAATACGTCGGCGCCGTCTCCGGCACCATCCGGAAGTTGCGCCCCAGCACCTCCCCCGACTCCACATCGTCGGGCCGGCACAACACGACGTACTCCGTCTGCTGGTCGAGCCGTGACAGCTCGATCAGGAGGTTGCGGATGTATGTGCCGATGCCGAAGTCGCGCAGCTTGCGCGCGTCGATTGCGATCCGCATTCTTAACTCTGCACTCCTAACTCTGCACTCAAGTCGGCCGTCCCTTCAGCTTCAGATACAGCCGAAGCAGCGGCACCCACGCGGGATGGTGCTTTTCGTAATAGGCAATCTGGCTCTTCCGGCGCATCTGCTCGGTGTCGGGATTGCGCGCCGCCGAGCGGCCGCGGGCGTGCATGATCTCGGCGCTGGCGACGTAGAGAATCCGGCGGTCACGCTTGGCCATCGACACGCAGAGGTCGACGTCCTCCGTGTAGAGAAAGAACCGCTCGTCGAGCAGCCCGACGGCTTCAAGGTCGGGACGGCGGATCACCATGCACGCGCCGCTGACCCACGCCACCTCGCGCGACTGGCGGCTGAGCCGATCGACGTAGCGGACGACGCGCCGGACCTTCCGGTGATAGAGCGTTGCCAGCACCTTCTGCGTCAGCTCTCCCAACGGGCTGATCGTGGGGCCCCACGACAGCTCCGGAAAATTCCGATCGTTCAGCAGGCGCGGCCCCGCGACCGCAGCGGCACCGTACGCTGCCAAGCCGCGAACGAGGGTCTGGATCCCGCCCGGCGGCGCCACCGTGTCCGGGTTCATCAGCAGAACGTAGTCGCTCTTCGAGGCCCGGATCCCGATGTTGTTCGCGCGCGAGAAGCCGAGGTTGCCGCCGCCATCGATCACCTTCACGGAGGGCCAGCGTTCCCGAATGAACGCGGCAGTGCCGTCGGTCGACGCGTTGTCCACCACTGTGATCGTGGCCGGGAAGGGTTCGGTGTGGCCCACGAGCGAGTCGAGGCAGCCCTGGATCTCGCCCCGGGAGTTGAAGGTGACGATGACGATGGCGAGCGAGGGGCGGTTATCGGCCACCCGCGCCCTCCTCGATGGCGGCGAGGGTGGCCGCGGCGGTCCGTGACCAGTCGTAGCGCGCGAGCACGCCCGGCGCGTGCTCCAGGATGGCGCGGCGGGCCGCGTCGCCGGTCAGGCACGCGACGAGCGCCTCGACCAGGGCGGACGAATCGCCGGCGGGAACGTATCGAGCCGCCGCGCCGCAGGTCTCGCGCGCAATCGGCGTGTCGAGCACCACTGGTGGCACCCCCGCGGCCAGCGCTTCGAGCGGCGTGAAGCCGAAGCCCTCGTACTCGGACAGAAACGCAAAGACCGACGCGCGCGTGTAGAGGTCCCGCAGGGTGGGTTCGTCGACGTACGATCGAAGGGTGATGCGATCGGCGTGCCGCGTCTGGCGGCACAGCGCCTCCAGATCCACCCGCGGGATCGTGCGGTTCTCGCCCACGATCTCGAGGCGTGCCTTCGGCACCCGCTCGGCGACGCGATCGAAGCCGGCAATGAGTTGGTCGACCCGTCGTCGCGCAAACACCGAGCCCACGTATAGCACGAATGGTTCACGCGGACGTTCGCCCGATCGTTCGGGCAACCGGATTCCCAGTGGAATCACCTGCACGCGGGATTCCGGCAGGCCGATGTGCTTGACGATCTCCGACTTCGAGAACTGCGAGTCGGTAATGACCACTTTCGCGCGTCGAGCCGACCAGGCGGTGATGTGGCGGCGCCGGGTGCCTTCGCGGAACGAGAACCACTCCGGGTGGGCGAAAAACGAGACGTCGTGAACCGTCAGCACCGTGGGCGCCGGCGCGGTCAAGGGCGCGGTATAGCCGGGCGCGAACAGCACATCGGGCCGATCCTTCGACAGCGCGCGCGACAGGTTCCATTGCTCCCATGCCGTGCCGCCCGATCCGTCGACGACCCGCACGGATTCCGACCACGGAGCCCCAATCGCCGGACGCGCATGCGCGTAGAGGGTCCACGAATGGCGCCGCGCCTCGGCGGCCTGGCCCCACTCGGCGAGCAGCTCGCCCAGGTATCGACCAACGCCGGTCGGCCGCCCGTGCAGCTCGCGCGCGTCAACGGCGATGCGCATGGATCTCCAGGGCCGCGGCGTACGCCGCCCGCGCCGCTCGCGCGCACGCCGCCCAGGTGTAACGCGACGCCTGCTCCAGGCCGCGCCGGGCGGCCGCGCCAGCGCGCTGATCGTCGAGCAGCGCGGCCATGCGCGACGCCAGTCCCGCCACGTCCCCGGGATCGACGGGCTCGGCCGCGGCGCCCGCCACTTCCGGGAGCGAACCCCGCGACGACACGACCACCGGAATGCCGCAGGCCATCGCCTCCAGTACGGGCAGGCCGAAGCCTTCCTCGTACGACGGCAGCACCAGCATGCGCGCGTCCGAATAGAGCGCGATGCGGCGTGCCTGATCCACGTAACCGGTGATGTCGACGTGACCCGCCAGCGGCGCCACTCTCGCTCGCGCCTCCCACGGCGCGGACGCCGGCGTGCTGTGGCCGGCCAGGGTCAGCGGCGGCGCGCCGGGAACACGCTCGCGCAACAGGGCGTAGGCGTCGAGCAACGTGGCGATGTTCTTCCTCGGAGCGAGCGTGCCCATGAACAGGATGCGGCGTCCTCGTGAGGCGGCCTGGCGGCGCGCCACCGCCGCGGCCCAGGCGGGCGCGCCCGGCGGGCAGCGGTGAACCCGCGCCGGCGCCACGCCCAGCTCGCGCGTGACTTCGCCCGCCGCGTACTGCGACGACACAATCACGCCGTCGGCGCGCGCCGCATGCGACCGGGCCAGGCCCGGATAGTCGCGCCGGATCTCGCCGGCTGCCTGATCGGCGTAGGCCAGGAAATCCAGGTCATGAATCGTGACGACCTGTGCCGCGCGTCGAGCCGGGATCAGCAGCGGGCTCTGGCTGTGAACGACATCGCAGTCGCCGGCCAGCCACTCGACGGGCGGCCACTCCAGCCGGTTCCACGACCACGCGAGCGCCCGAACTGGAATGTAGCGGTCGACAATGCGGGCGGCCGGCATCTCGGATGCGAGCGCCCGAGCCGGCCGGTCTTTCCATGAGCTGGAGAACAGCACGATTTCGTCCGGCGAGGGGGGCGTGGCGGCCTCGCAGAGGGCCCTGGACATTTCGTGGACGAACTCCCCGACACCCGTCCGCTCCCGTAACGCCGGGCGGTAGTCGACCAGGATCCGCACCCGGAAAGAGTACCACAAGTGCCGACAAGTCCTTGTGGTTCAGTATGTTGACAGCATAAGACACGGATGATACGCTTTCGTCTTTTGGGGGTCGAATGAAGATCGCGGTTGTGGGCACCGGGTATGTGGGCCTGGTGTTGGGCGCGTGCCTGGCCGAGTCGGGTAACGACGTGACCTGTGTGGACAAAGATGCCGCCAAGGTTCGCCTGTTGAGACGCGGCAAGGTCCCCATCTATGAGCCCGGCCTGGAAGAGCTGGTCAAGCGCAACAAGTCCGAAGGCCGGCTGATCTTCACGACCGAGCTGCCCAAGGCGGTCCGCTCGGCCGAAGTGGTGTTCATCGCGGTCGGCACGCCGCAGGGCGAAGACGGCTCGGCGGATCTGCGGCACGTGATGGGGGTGGCGCGCGACGTGGCCCGGGCCATGAACGGCTACAAGGTTATCGTCAACAAGAGCACGGTGCCGGTGGGGACGGCGGAAAAGGTCCGCGAGGTCGTCCGCCGCGAGACCACCCATCCGTTCAGCGTGGTGAGCAACCCCGAGTTCCTCAAGCAGGGCGCGGCCGTGGACGATTTCATGAAGCCCGATCGGGTCGTGATTGGGGCCGAGGATCCCCGCGCGGCCGATGTGATGGTGAAGCTGCACAAGCCCTTCACCCGCACGGGCGCGCCGATCATGGTGATGGACTGCGCCAGCGCGGAGCTGTCGAAGTACGCGTCCAACGCGTTCCTGGCCACGAAGATCTCGTTCATGAACGAGATTGCCAACGTCTGCGACCTCTTCGGCGCCGACGTCGATCGCGTGCGGCAGGCCGTGGGCGCCGACCGCCGCATCGGCACGTCATTCCTGTTTCCCGGCGTCGGCTATGGCGGCAGCTGCTTTCCGAAGGACGTGAAGGCGCTCACGCGGTTCTCGGCCGACAAGAAATACGACTTCCGGATCCTGAAGGCCGTCGACGCGGTGAACGAGAGCCAGAAGCGCGTGCTGGTCCGGAAGATGGAAGCGCACTTCGGATCGCTCAAGGGCAAGACCATTGCGGTATGGGGCCTGGCGTTCAAGCCCAAGACCGACGACATGCGCGAGGCGCCGTCGGTGCCGATCATCGAGGCGCTGCTCGCCAAGGGCGCGAAGGTCCAGGCCTACGATCCGGAGGCGCTGAAGGCGGCGAAGGGGATCTTCGGATCGCGGATTGCGTATGCGGCCAAGAACTACGACGCGCTGAAGGGCGCCGACGCGCTCGCCGTGATCACCGAGTGGCAGGAATTCCGCGAGCCCGACTTCGCGCGCATGCGCAAGCTGATGCGGACGCCGATCGTCTTCGACGGCCGCAACATTTACCAGCCCGACCAGATGAGCGCGCAGGGCTTCACGTATTTCTCGATCGGACGATGAGTTGGCGCGCGTAGTCGTGACCGGCGGCGCCGGGTACATCGGCAGCCACGCCGTCCGCGCCCTGGCGGACGCCGGCCACGCCGTGGCCGTGATCGACGACCTGTCGGCGGGCCACGCCGAGGCGCTGCCGGGCGGCGTGCCGCTCACCCGTTGTGCCATTCACGACGGGGACGCGGTGCGCCGCGTGCTCGCCGATCACCGCGCCGACGCCGTGATGCATTTTGCGGCGTGGCTGGACGTGGGCGAGTCGGTGCGCAAGCCGTCGGAGTACTACCAGAACAACGTCGTCGGCACCCTCGCCGTGCTCGACGCGATGCGCGCGGCGGGCGTCAGCCGCTTCGTCTTCTCGTCGAGCTGCGCGGTCTACGGCGAGCCCGCCGTCGTGCCGATCGTCGAGACGCAGGACCCGCAGCCGATCAACCCGTACGGCGAAACCAAGCTGGTGATCGAACGCGCGTTGCCGCATTTCGCGCGCGCGCACGGGCTGCAGTGGACCGCGCTCCGCTATTTCAACGCCGCCGGCGCGCACCCCGACGGCACCATCGGCGAGGATCACGCGCACGAGATTCACCTGATTCCGCTCGCGATTCGCGCCGCGACCGGCGGCCCGGGGCTGCGCGTGTTCGGGCAGGACTACCCGACGCCCGACGGCACGTGCCAGCGCGACTACATTCATGTCTGCGATCTGGCCGACGCGCATCTTTGCGCGCTGGCGGCGCTGGAGCGGGGCGCGCCCTCGGCCGCCTACAACATCGGCACCGGGACGCCGCATTCGGTGACCGCCGTGATCGAGACGGTCAGCCGCGTGGTGGGGCGGCCGGTGGCCTGGGAGCCCGCGCCGAGGCGTCCGGGAGACCCCGCCGTGCTTTATGCTTCCAGCGACCGGGCCCGGCGGGACCTGGGCTGGACGCCGCGCTATCCTGACCTGGCGGACATCGTCCGACACGCATGGAAGTGGCATTCCACCCATCCGAGGGGGTATAGGGTGTCAGACACCAATCGCTGATGGACGCATTCCTGCGCCTTCTTCGTTACGCGACCCCCCACCGGGCCGTGATCGCCGGCGCCGCGCTGGCGATGATTGTGTACGGGGCGGCGAACGCGGCGATGGCGTACCTGATCAAGCCGATCATCGACGAGGTCCTGCCGTCGGGCAACGACCTGGCGCTGATCACGGCGGCGATCCTCGCCGTCTACTTCCTCAAAGGGCTCGGCGGCTATTTTTCGGGCTACCTGATGGAAGGCCTCGGCCATCGCGTGGTGATGGTCGTCCGCAACCAGTTGTTCCGGCACCTGCTGGATCAGTCGGCCGCCTTCTTCGCGCGGCGCACCGCCGGCCAGTTGCTGTCGCGCCTCAACAACGACGTCGGCCTGGTGCAGCGCGCGGTGTCGGAGACCATTGGCGACCTGGCCCGCGAGTCGCTGACGCTCGTCGGCGCGGCCGCCCTGCTGTTCTACTACGACGCCAAGCTCGCCCTGCTGTGCCTGACCGCGACGCCGCTGGTGGTGTATCCGCTGGTGCGCCTCGGCAAGCGGGTGCGCACGGTGACGCGGTGGAGCCAGGAGGCGCAGGAGAACATGTCGCACGTCGCCGGCGAGGCGTTCACGGGCCACCGCATCGTCAAGGCGTTCGGCGCCGAGGGCCGCGAGGCGGCGAAGTTCGAGCGCGCCTCGTTCTCGCTGTTCCGCACCAACCTGAAGGTCACCCGCGTCCTGTCGCTGCTGCCGCCGCTGATGGAGTTCCTCGGCGGCATCGCCATCGCCGGCGCGCTGTGGTACGGCAGCCGCGAGATTGCGCAGGGCCGCCTGACCGCCGGCGAGTTCACGTCGTTCGTCACGGCGCTGCTGCTGATGTACGGGCCGATCAAGAAGCTGTCGCGCGTGAACGCGAACCTGCAGCAGGCGGTGGCCGCCGCGGAGCGGATCTTCCAGCTGCTCGACACGCACACCGAGGTCACGGAGCGGCCGGGCGCGGCGCCGCTGCCGCCGTTTGGCGGCGCCATCGAATTCCGCGACGTCTTCTTCGGCTACGAAGACGGGCACGGGCGCAACACGCTGCGCGGCGTCTCGTTCACGGTCCGCGCCGGCCAGATGATCGCCATCGTCGGGCGCAGCGGCGCCGGCAAGACCACGCTCGTGAATCTGCTGCCGCGCTTCTTCGACGTCACCAACGGGTCGATCCTGATCGACGGGCGCGACATCCGCGACGTCACGCTGGCGTCGCTGCGCGCGCAGATCGGCATGGTCACGCAGGAAACGGTGCTGTTCGACGACACGATCGCCGCCAACATCGCCTACGGCACGCCCGGCGCGACGCAGCCGGCGATCGAGGCCGCGGCCCGCGCCGCCAACGCCCACGACTTCATCGCCCTGCAACCCGAGGGCTACCGCACCACCATCGGCGAGCGCGGCCAGCGCCTGTCCGGCGGGCAGCGGCAGCGCCTGGCGATTGCCCGCGCGCTGCTCAAGAACTCGCCCGTGCTGATCCTGGACGAGGCGACCTCCGCGCTCGATTCCGAGTCGGAGCGGCTGGTGCAGGAGGCGCTGGCCACCCTGATGCTGAACCGCACGTCGTTCGTGATCGCGCATCGCCTGTCGACGGTGCAGCGCGCCGATGCGATCATCGTGCTCGAACGCGGCCGGATCGTCGAGATCGGCAAGCACGATGAGCTGGTCGCGCGTCCCAACGGCTCGTACGCCCGCCTCCACCAGATGCAATGGCTCGAGGCCCGTCCCGACCTCAAGGCAGAAGGCAGAAGGCTGAAGGCAGAAAGCGCCCTATGATCAAGAGCATGACCGGTTTTGCCTCGCTCACGCGCGATGATGAGCGCGGCACGATCGGCGTGACGATCCGGGCCGTCAACCACCGGTTCCTGGATCTCCAGTTGCGGCTGCCGCCGCCGATCGCCGAGCTCGAGCCGCGGCTGCGCGCGCTCGTCCAGAAACGGATCGGCCGCGGCCGGGTCGAGGTGAGCGTGTCGCTCCAGCTGCGGCAGCTGACGGCGCCGCAGATCGAGCTCAACGACGAGTTCGCCCGCGCCCTGAGCGCGGCGATCGACGAGGCCCGCAGCCGCGGCCTCGTCTCGGGCCAGTTGACACCCGGCGACCTGTTGCGCATGCCGCAGGCCATCAGCATCCGGGAACGGAACCCGGAGTCGCTGGGGATCGGCCAGGCCCTCGGGCCCGTGGTCGAAGACGCCGTCGACGCGGCGATCGATCAGCTCGAGACGATGCGCGTGCGGGAGGGCGAGCACCTGCGCCACGATCTCGACGCGCGCCAGGCGCTGCTGTCGGGCCTGATCGCGCGGATTGCGGCGGCGGCCGATGCCGGCCGGCAGGCGCTCGAGGCGCGGCTGCTCGAACGTGCGCGCGAGCTGGCCGGCGCGCTGCCCATCGACCAGGCGGCGCTGTCGCAGGAGGTCGTGCGCGTCGCGCAACGATCCGACATCAGCGAAGAGGTCACGCGCTTTCACGGACACCTCGCACACTGGGACGCGCTGTCGGCCAGCCCCGAGCCCTGCGGCCGGAAGCTGGACTTCCTGCTGCAGGAGATGAACCGCGAGGTCAACACGATCGGGTCGAAGGCCGACGGGCTGCAGGTGTCGGAGGTGGTGATCCAGGCCAAGGCCGAGATGGAGCGGATGCGGGAGCAGGTCCAGAATGTCGAGTAGCCGCCGATGACGCCGAATCACCAGGGCCGCAGATGACGCAGATGACGCAGACCCCCCGCGGACTGCTGTTCGTGATCTCCGCCGCGTCCGGCACGGGCAAGACGACGCTGGCCGAGCGGCTCGTGCAGATCCTGCCGAACCTGCGCATGTCGCGGTCGTACACGTCACGGCCGGCGCGCGCCGGCGAACGCGAAGGAGTCGACTATAATTTCGTGAGCCGGGACACCTTCGAGGCGATGATGGCGCGCGGCGAGTTCATGGAGTGGGCCGATGTGTTCGGCAACCTCTACGGCACGTCGCGCCAGGATACCGAGCGGTTGCTGGCCTCGGGACAGGACGTCGTCCTGACCATCGACGTGCAGGGCGTCTTCCAGGTCAAGGCGCTCGGGATCGACCACACCGGGATCTTCATCCTGCCGCCCTCGTTCGACGTGCTGGAGCGGCGGTTGCGCGGCCGCAGCGCCGACAGCGAGGCCTCGATTCAGCAGCGCCTTAGGACGGCCTGCCGGGAAGTGTTTCACTACGCGGAGTACGATTACGTGGTGATCAACGATCAACTGGAGCCGACCGTCGTGCGGTTGCAGGAGATCATCGCCGCCGAGCGGTCGCGGACGCATCGGATGACGCCGATCGCCCTGGACATCATTCGGACCTTCAAGCAGTAGCCCTATGGCCCTTATCGCACTCGGAGTCACCGGCGGCATCGGCGCCTACAAGGCGGTGGAGATCGCGCGCGGCCTGCAGAAGAACGGCCACGACGTCGTCGCCGTGATGACGCGCGCGGCGCGGCAGTTTGTCGGCCCGCTGACCTTCGAGGCGATCACGCGGCACGAGGTGATCACCGACCAGTGGGCGCCGGGCGCCAACGCCGACATCGAGCACATCGCGCTGGCGTCGACCATCGACCTGCTGCTGGTGGCGCCGGCCACCGCCAACACCGTGGCCAAGTTCGCCAACGGCCTCGCGGACGATTTTCTCTCGGCGCTCTACATCGCCACGCGCGCGCCGGTGCTGATCGCGCCGGCGATGAACACCAACATGTTCGAGCATCCGGCCGTGGCCCGGAACCTCGAGACGTTGATCGCGCGCGGCGTCCACGTCGTCGATCCCGGCTCCGGCTACCTCGCCTGCGGATGGATCGGCAAGGGCCGCCTCGCCGAGCCGGAAGACGTCGTGGCGGCGGCCGAGCAGGTGCTCAAGGCGACGCCGGTCTCGGCGAAGCCCTTGGGCGAAGGCGGACTGACCGGCCGCCGCCTGCTCGTCACGGCGGGACCGACCTATGAAGACATCGATCCCGTGCGCTACGTCGGCAATCGATCGAGCGGCCGCATGGGATTCGCGCTGGCGACCGAGGCGCTCCGGCGGGGCGCGGCGGTCACGCTGGTGACCGGTCCGAGCCACCTGCCGGCGCCGCATGGCGCCGACGTCGTGAGGGTCCGGAGCGCCGCCGAGATGCATGGCGCCGTGATGACCCGCGCGGCGGCGCAGGACGTCGTGATCATGGCGGCGGCCGTCGCCGACTATACGCCGGTCGAGAAGGCGCCGCAGAAGGTCAAGAAGACGGACGCGGGGCTGACGATTGCGCTGCAGCGCACGAAGGACATCCTCGGCGACGTCGGCCGGCTGCCCTCGCGCGCGCACGGCCGGCCCGTGCTCGTGGGCTTCGCCGCCGAAACCGAGGACGTGGTCGCACACGCCCGCGCGAAACTCGACAAGAAGCAGGCCGACCTGATCGTCGCCAACGACGTGTCGCGCACCGATGCCGGATTCGACGTCGACCGCAACGCCGTCACGCTGGTGTCGGCCGCCGGCGCCGAGGACGTGCCGCTCCAGAGCAAGAGCACGGTGGCCGCCCGCATTCTCGACCGCGTGGAGCAGATCCTCGCCTCGCCCGCCAGCAACGTCCCGGCCGGGGCCTAGCCGATGTCGCGCGAGCTGGCGGATCATCTGCGGTACTACGCGGAACTGGGCGTGACGGGTGTGAGCCGCGATCCGCAATGGAGCGCCAGAGTGTCTGACACCCGCGCGAACGCGCGAGTCGCTGAAGCGGTCGACTCGCCGGAGGCGCGGGTGTCAGACACTTTAGACATCATCAAGACCGACATCGGGCCCGCCTGCACGCGCTGCAAGCTGTGCACGCTCGGCCGCAAACAGATCGTCTTCGGCGTCGGCCATCCCCGGGCGCGGCTGATGTTCGTGGGCGAGGCGCCCGGCGAAGAAGAAGACAAGCAGGGCGAGCCCTTCGTCGGCCGCGCCGGACAGCTGCTCACCAAGATCATCGAGGCCATCGGCCTGACGCGCGACCAGGTCTATATCGCCAACCTCATCAAGTGCCGCCCGCCCGGCAACCGCAATCCCGAGGCCGACGAGGTCGCGGCGTGCGAGCCGTTCCTCTTCCGGCAAATCGACGTCATCCAGCCCCGCGTGATCGTGCCGCTCGGCAAGTTCGCGGCGCAGTGCCTGCTCAAGACCACCGATCCGATCACGCGCCTGCGCGGGCGGCGGTTCGACTACCGCGGCGCCACGCTGATTCCGACGTTCCATCCCGCGTACCTGCTTCGCAATCCGTCGGCGAAGCGCGAAGTGTGGGAGGACATGAAGCAGGTCCGCGCCATCCTCCAGAACGCCTGATTCCAATGGCACTTCGCTTGCCGGTTGGCGCCTTCTGCTGTCAGCCTTCGGCTCTCAGCCCCTCTCAGCCGAAAGCGGTACGCGGAAAGCTGAGAGAGCGACTGGCAATCCTCGTCAACGCAAGTGAATTGCGGGACTAGATCCAGCCAGTGACCGATCGCCTCGTGTCTGTCGCGGTGCCCGTGCCCGCGCTTGGCCTGCTGACGTATCGCGTGCCCGCCGGCCACGCGATGCCCATGGCCGGCGCGCGCGTGATCGTGCCGCTCGGCAAGCGCACCCTCACCGGGGTCGTGGTGGGCGAGGGCACGGCGTTCGACACGTCCTTCGCGATCCGCGACGTACGCGAGGTGCTGGACGACACGGCGTTCGTGCCGGCCGATGTGGTGGCCCTCACCGAGTGGGTGGCGGAGTACTACCTGGCGGGCCCGGGCGCGGCGCTGGCCGCGGCGTTGCCGCCGCATGGCCTCACCGCGCGGGCGGATTCGTTCAAGACCATCCGCATCGCGCAGCTGACGGCGGCCGGCATCGAGGCGGTGGGCAGAATGGACAAACCTGAAGGTTTGTCCCCACAGGAGCGTGCGGGTTTGTCCCCACAGGTGAAGGGCGCGCGGCAACAGGAGGCGCTGCAGATCCTCGCCGGCGCGCCTGACGGGCTCCCGTCGGGCGCGCTGGCCGAACGCGGCATTCCCGCGGCGACGCTCGGACGGCTCAAGGCGCTGGGGCTGGTGGCTTTCCGCGACGACCGCGTCGATCGCGATCCGTTCGGCCATGCCGTCTCGGCATCGGCCGCCGTGCCGATGCGCGCGCTGACCGCGGAGCAACAGGCCGCGCTGGATCAGCTGTTGCCGCTCGCCGAGGCCAGGGCCTTCCGGGTCGCCCTCGTGCACGGCGTGACCGGCAGCGGCAAGACCGAACTCTACATGCGGATGGCCGAGGCCGTGCGCCGGAGCGGCCGGGGCGTGCTGATGCTGGTGCCCGAGATCGCGCTCACGCCCCAGGTCGCCGCGCTGTTTCGCGCGCGCTTCGGCACGTCGGTGGCGATCCAGCACAGCGGCCTGTCCGACGGCGAGCGCCACGACCAGTGGCACCGCATCCGCCGCGGCGACGTCGACGTGGTGATCGGCACCCGGTCCGCGGTGTTCGCGCCGCTCGCCCGGCCGGGCCTGATCATCGTGGACGAGGAGCACGACACGTCCTACAAGCAGGACGAGACGCCGCGCTACCACGGGCGCGACGTGGCGATCATGCGGGGCAAGTTCGCCGGGGCGCTCGTCGTGCTCGGGTCGGCGACCCCGACGATCGAGTCGTACGCCAATGCCACGGCCGGACGGTATGTGCTTGTCACCCTCGAGCGGCGCGTCCTCGATCGGCCGATGGCGCAGGTGCAGGTCGTCAACATGCGCGACGAGATCGCCGACGAGGGCACCGAGGTCGTGCTCAGCAAGCCGTTGCGGGCCGCGATGCGGGCCCGGCTGGACGCAGGCGAGCAGTCGCTGATCCTGCTCAACCGCCGCGGCCTTGCCACGGCCGTGATCTGCCGCCAATGCACGGCCACGCTCGAGTGCCCGAACTGCAGCATCTCGCTGACGGTGCACGGCCATCGGAGCCTGCCCGGCCGTCGCGCGGCGCCCGGCGGGAGCCTGCGCTGCCACTACTGCAACTTCAGCAAGCCCGTCCCGACGGTCTGCGAGGCCTGCGCCGCGCCCTACATGGAACGCGTGGGGTTCGGCACCGAGCGCGTCGAGGCGGAAGTGCGCGCCGCATTTCCGGAGGCGCGGGTCGCGCGGGTCGATCGCGACACCGTGAGGCGGAAGGGGAGCCTCGTCGCCATGCTCGAGCGCGTCGCCCGGCGCGAGATCGACGTGCTGATCGGCACGCAGATGATCGCCAAGGGCCACGATTTTCCCGCGTGCACGCTGGTCGGCGTGATCTCGGCGGATGTCGGCCTCGGGCTCGCCGATTTCCGCGCCGCCGAACGGACGTTCCAGCTGCTCACCCAGGTGGCCGGGCGGGCGGGGCGGGGCGAACGCAAGGGCCAGGCCATCATCCAGTCGCTCGTGCCGGATCACTACAGCATCCGGCTCGCCACCAGCCAGGACTACCGGGCCTTCTACGACAAGGAGGTCGAGTTCCGCCGGACCATGCGCTACCCGCCGCAGGTCGCCATGGTGAACGTCATCGTGCGCGGGCGCACCTTCGGCGAGGCGATGGCGGCGGCGCGCGAATTCGCGGACGCCGCCCGCGGCGGCAAGGGGTACGTGATCCTCGGTCCCGCGCCCGCGCCCCTCACAAAGCTCCGCGGCGAGCATCGCGCGCAGTTCTTCATGAAGGGGACCAGCCGCAAGGGGATGCGGGAAGCGCTGCAGCTGGCGCTCTCGCGCAAGCCGGAACTGGCGCGCCGGTTGTCGGTGGATGTGGACCCGCTGTCGATGCTGTAGCCACCGAGAACAGGCGCCACCGAGATGCGTCTCATCTCTGTGGCGTCCCTGTTCTCTGGGGTCTCAGCGGACGCCCACGAAAGGACCGATCGGCGCGGGCGTAAAGCAGACGATCAACATCACCAGCGCGAAGCCGGCCAGGATCAACCGCGGGATCCCGATCGGATCGTGCTCGTCGAAGGTCGGCGGGTGATGCGGGCCGAGCACCCCGATCATGATCACCAGCAGCACCGCCCACGCGACCCAGCTCAGGGACACGAACGTCAGGCCAATGGCGATGGCGATCATCAGGTAAGTGACCCACGTCGATCGGCGGCCCAGCACCGCGTAGCAGATGTGGCCGCCGTCGAGTTGGCTGATCGGAAAGAGGTTGAGCGCCGTGGCCAGCAGGCCGAACCACGCGGCGAAGGCCATCGGGTGCATGCTGATCGTGTAGCCCTCGGGAGGCGGGCCGAGCATCAGCCACGCGGCAAACTGGAAGAGCAGCGGCTCGCCCAGCTCCCACAGGTTCGACGGATCGTCGGGCAGCCGTTCCAGGCGCGACATCGACAGCCCGATGAAGAGCGCGGGCACGGCGACGAGAAAGCCGGCGATCGGTCCCGCGATGCCGATGTCGAAGAGCGCGACCTTCGTGGGAATCCGCGATCGAATCCGGATGAAGGCGCCGAGCGTGCCCGCGAGCGTGAACGTCGGCGCCGGAATGAAGAACGGCCGCGTCACGTCGACGCCGTAGCGCAGGCTGGCGTAGTAGTGGCCCATCTCGTGGCACCCGAGAATGGCGAGCACCGTCAGGCTGTACCACAGGCCGTTCAGGTAGTACGACGGCGTCGAGGCGAGGGCGGTGGCCCACGCCTGGCGCTCGGCGTCGGGTAGCGCGAGCAGCCGGTTCAACAGGTTGAAGTCGAGCGAGAACACCGCGTAGTTATCCGCGCCGGTCAGCGTGGTCGACACGAGCGTCAGGATGAAGAGCAGGTAGTGGAGCCACACGCGATCGCGACGCGGGGGCGTCGACGGCAGCGGGGGCGGCACGTGGTAGGGGGGGAGGTCGTCCGCGCCTGAAGACGAGAGGCCCTCGGGCCCGGGAGGCGTCGGGTACACGTCTTAACCGATGTTCTGGAGTTCTTTGCCGGGCTTGAACCGGATGGTGCGGCCAGGAGGGATACGCACCTCCTTGCCGGTGCGGGGATTGCGTCCGATGCCGCGCTTGCGGGGCTTGACCTGAAACACGCCAAACCCACGCAGCTCAATGCGTTCGCCGCGTTGCATCGAGTGACGCATCGCCTCGAAGACGGCATCGACCGCCAGCTCGGCCTTCACCTTGGTGACATCCGCCACCCGCGAGACCTCGTTCACGATGTCGACCTTGATCATGCTCTCCGGTCGTCCCCTTGATCTGTGTAACTAGCTTAATTCAGGGCACTTACGCTGTCAAACTGATAAGTGCTTTGTCTCTATGTATTTATCGGCAGGTGTGTGCAGCGCGACAGCCGCCGGAGTCCCGCAAGCCCTTGTATACCTGTAAGATAGAGGAAATCGTGTCGCAACACCGAGCCCCGCGCGTCGTGCTGGTCGGACGACCTAACGTTGGTAAGTCGACGCTGTTCAATCGCTTGAGCGGTGCCCGGCGCGCCATCGTGACGGCCATCGCGGGTACGACCCGCGACGTCATGACCCAGCCGGTCGTGTGGGCGACGACCCGCTTCGAACTCACCGACACGGGTGGGTTGTTCGGCCACAGCGAGGACCCGCTGCATGAGCTTGTCAAGGCCCGGGGCCACCGCGCCCTGAAGGAGGCCGACCTCATCGTCTTCGTCGTCGATGGCCGTGAAGGGCTGATCCCGGGCGACCAGGAAATCGCGGAAGCCGTGCGCGCGGCCGGCGTGCCGGCGCTGCTGGCGATCAACAAGTCGGACGACCGCCGCGCCCGCGCCGGAGCGCTCGAGCTCTACCGGTTGGGATTCGATCCGGTGATCGAGATCAGCGCCGAGCACGGTCAGGCGGTCGGCGACCTGCTTGACGCGATCGTGGAGAAGCTCGGCGAGGCAGGTGCATCAGGTGCATCAGGTGCGTC
>MELE01000184.1:18509-23486 GCA_001768615.1 Acidobacteria bacterium RIFCSPLOWO2_12_FULL_67_14b
CGAAACCGCCATTGCCATCGTCGGCCGCCCCAACGCGGGCAAGTCGTCACTGGTCAACCGCCTGCTTCGCGAAGAGCGGATGATCGTGTCCGAGGTTCCCGGCACCACGCGCGACTCGGTGGATTCGCTGCTCACCTGGCACCGGCACCAGTTCCGCATCGTCGATACGGCGGGCATCCGGCGTCCGGGGAAGGTCTCGAAGTCGGGCCAGCTCGAATCGGTGAGCGTGCTGCTGGCCAAGCGCGCGATCGAGCGCGCGGACGTGGTGGTGCTCGTCATCGATGCCACGGTGGGGCCGACCGATCAGGACGGCGCCATCGCGGGCGCCGCCAAGGACGCGGGACGCGGCATCATCATCGCCGCCAACAAGTGGGACCTGATGAAAGAGCAGGGGCCCGACGCCGCGAAGAAGTTCGACGAGAACCTCCGCTATCAGCTGAAGTTCCTCGATCACGCGCCCATCCTGCACATCTCCGCGGCGACCGGCGAGCGCACGCCGAAGCTGCTCGAGACGGTGGACAAGGTCGCGGCGGCGGCGCGGACGCGCGTGCCGACCGGCGAGCTCAATCGCTTCATCGAGAAGATCACGACCGCGTCGCCGCCGGTCACGGAAGGCAAGCGCAACGTGCGCGTGATGTACGCGGCGCAGACGAGCGTGGCGCCGCCGACCTTCGTGCTCTTCACCAACAAGCTGACCAAGCTGCATTTTTCGTACGAGCGCTTCCTCGAAAACCGGTTGCGCGAGACCTACGGGTTCTTCGGCAATCCCATTCGCATCCAGGTCCGCGGCCGTCCGGGTCAGCGCGGCGGGACGCGCAAGACGGCGGGCGAGCGGGCGCCCGACAGGCGCAGCCCGGTCAAGAAGGGACCGGGTTCGCGTACCACGAAGAAAGCCCGGCGCCAGGCTGCGTACAAGGCCGCCCACAAGCCCCGCAAGCGCGGCCCGAAGCGCCCGGACCGCTAGAGGCGCGGGCCGTGCTTGCCGGTGTAAACTGCCTCGATGGCTGCACCCAAGCGCGAGCTATTCAAGGCCGCGGAAGTCTGTGAAGTGGTGCAGGTCCAGCCCTACGTGTTGCGGTCGTGGGAAGCCGAGTTTCCGCAAATCGGCCAGGTGCCTGCCGGCGGCGGCCCGCGGCTCTACCGCCGATCGGACGTCGAGCTGGTGCTCCGGATCAAGCAGCTCGTGTTCGACGAGGGCCTGACGCTTTCCGGCGCGCGGCGGCGGCTCGAGGAAGACGGTGGCCAGAGCAACGGCGCCACCGTGCGCGTGGAAGACCTGCTCGGCGACCGCGTGCGGGATCGGCTGCGGCACGTGAAAACCGGGTTACAGTCGATCCTGCAGTTGTTGTCGACCGAACACCCGGAGGGCGAGTTGCGGCTGGTGCCGCCTCCCGACGTCAGACTGGTGAAGAAGAAGACAGTAGCGAAGTCGGCGAAGCGCAAATAGAATTGAGATCGTGTGGGGACAGACCTTTCCGCCTTCGCGCCTGGCGCTACGGCGGACAAGTAGGTTTGTCCAAGACCCCGAAGGCCGTCAGCGCAAGTCTGGACGGGATGTAGCGTAGCCTGGTAGCGCGCCTGCTTGGGGTGCAGGAGGTCCCGAGTTCGAATCTCGGCATCCCGACCAACCCTTTGCGCAGATGACACCCTCTGCGAAGTTCTTCGCGCAACTGACCGTCGTCTTCACAGCGGCTGGGGTCGCTGTGTTTCCGCCCAGCGCGCCGCTGGTCGAGCGATGGTATGCAAAGGGCTTTTATCCGGTGGTCCAATTGAACGTCACGGCGCTGTCGAACCGGACGGGCACACCGCTCTTCGATATCGGAATGGTCGTCCTTGCCGCGCTCGCGATCGGCGGATGGGCCTGGTGGATCAAGACCGCCAGGAAGCAGCGATCGGTCCGGCCCATCGCGCGTGGGCTGGCGGGAACGGTCACCGCGGCGGCCCTGATCTACTTGTGGTTCCTCGCCGCCTGGGGCCTCAATTACGCGCGGCCGCCGCTCGAGTCGATGCTGCCGTTCGACGCCTCGCGCATCACGCCGGCCGCCGTGCGCGCGCTGGCCGAGCGGGCCGTGAGCGAAGCCAATCGCACGCACGCCGCGGGACACGCGGCGGGCTTTCCGGCGATCGCCGATCGCCCCGCGCCGCTCGTCGCGGCCCTGCACGACGTCGAACGCGAGTTGGGCCGGCCGCGCGCCACCGTGCTCGGCTCGCCGAAAACCTCGCTGCTGTCGCCGTTCTTCCGCGCCTCGGGCGTCAGCGGCATGATTGCGCCGTTCTTCCTCGAAACGTTGGTCAACCCCGACCTCACCGGCCCTGAGCGCCCGGCTGTGCTCGCGCACGAGTGGGCGCACCTCTCGGGCTTCGCCCCGGAATCGGACGCGAGCTTCGTCGGGCTGCTCGCCGCGTGGCGCGCCGATCCGGCATCGCAGTACAGCGCGTGGCTCGAGCTGGTCTCTGTCGCCGCGAATCAGTTGCAGCCGATCACGCAGCGCCTCGTGCTCGAGCAGCTCGCGCCGGGGCCGCGCGCCGACCAGGAGGCCATCCGCCAGCGGCTCAAGGCGCTCGTGCGCCCGGTCGAACACGCGGCGTGGACGACCTACGATCGCATGTTGAAATCGCAAGGCGTCGAAGCAGGCGTGCAGAGTTATAGTCGCGTGGTCCAGTTGCTCCTGGGCACCAACGCGCTGGCCGATCTTGAGCCCCCAGGCCCTCAAGCCCCCAAGCCCTCAAGCCTCCAATGAGCCGAGTGACCCGCGTGATCACCGTCGAGCCCGGCCGGCCCGATCCGGCCGCCATCGAGGAGGCCGCCCAGGCGCTGCGCGACGGAAAGCTCGTCGCGTTTCCGACGGAAACCGTGTACGGCCTCGGCGCCAACGCGCTCGATCCGGTCGCCGTCGCGGGAATCTTCGAAGCGAAGGAACGACCCGCCACCGATCCGTTGATCGTGCACATCGCGCACATCGGACAACTCAACCTGTGCGCCGCGCACGTGCCTGCGGCCGCGCGCAAACTTGGCCTGGCGTTCTGGGCGGGCCCGTTGACGATGATCCTGCCGAAGAAGCCGGCGATTCCAGATGTCGTGACGGCGGGGCTCGGGAGCGTGGCCCTCCGCGTGCCCGCCCATCGCGTGGCCCGCGCGCTGATGGAGATGTCGGGGGTGCCGGTGGCCGCGCCGAGCGCCAACCGGTTTTCGCACCCGAGCCCGACGACGGCGGCCCATGTGCTCGAAGACCTCAATGGGCGCATCGATCTGATCCTCGACGCAGGGCCGACGGAGATCGGCGTCGAATCCACGATCGTCGACTTCACCGTCGAGCCCCCGGTCGTCCGCCGGCCCGGTGGCCTGACGCTGGAACAGATCCGCACCGTGATCCCCGACGTGCAGGACGCGACGGGGCGTGGCTCTATCGATGTGCCCCAAACCTCGCCCGGCCAACTGGTGCGCCATTACGCGCCTCGAGCGGTGCTGACCGTCTATGAAGGCGAACCGGCGGCGCTGGTCGCCCGGCTCGGCGCCGACATCCGGACCGCGACGGCCGCAGGAGACCGGGTCGGCATTCTCGCGCCCGAAGAGGACTTGCTGGCGCTGGCGCCCGTGATCGCCTCCCTGGCCTCTGCCGGCCGGGTGGAGGTGCAGCCCTATGGGTCCCGCCGCGACCCGGAGCGGGCCGCCCGCGAGCTGTTCGCCGCCTTACGGGACCTCGACGCCACCGGGGTCCGCGCCATCTTCGCGACCACGATCGGCCCGGCCGGACTGGGCGCGGCCATTCGGGACCGGCTCGTCCGTGCGGCCGACGGCCGGGTCCGCAGGGCCTGAACCGCAGGGTCAGACCTCTGGCCGGTGGCTTCCCAGTGGTCTGACCCCTTGGATTCGGTTGATTTCGACCGGAGACAACGTATTACCGCGTGACAGTTGGTGTTATCATGCGCAGCAATCGGGGGGATGGCTCTATGAGTCCAGACGGCATGGCGGATGCTCCAGGCCTTCAGCCAGGAGTTTCACGACGGAATTTCATCAAGGGCGTGATCGCGGCGGGGGCCACGGTGTCGGCTTCCGCGTACCTGTTCCGCACGACGATTCTCGGCCAGAACGACAGCATGGCCGGGGCGGTCGAACGGCTCATCACACTCGACATCAACGGCCAGCAGCGCCGCGTCGACGTACTCAAGAACGAGACGCTCGCGATGACGCTGCGCTACAAGCTCGGCCTGACCGGCACCAAGCTCGGCTGCGACCGCTCGGAGTGCGGCGCCTGCACAGTGCTGGTCGACGATGTGCCGCGCTACTCCTGCTCGGTGCTGACACACAGCGTCCGCGGCAAGAAGGTGGTGAGCATCGAGGGCCTCGCCCAGCCTGATGGCACGCTGCACCCGGTGCAGCAGGCGGTGGTCGCCGGCCAGGGCTTCCAGTGCGCGTTCTGCATGCCGGGCTTCGTGATGGCCACGGTGGGCTTCCTCAAAACGAATCCCACTCCCACGCGCGCGCAGCTCGCGCACGGCATTTCCGGCAACCTGTGCCGGTGTGCCGACTACAACAAGATCCTCGACTGCATGATGCATGCGGCCGAACTGTCGCGGGGGGCGTGATGCAGGACAACAAGACGCCAGCGGCCAAGCCTGCCGTGAAGCCGGCCGCCTACAAGCTGCTCGGCCAGAACTACACGACGCCCGACCTGGTGGCGAAGGTCACCGGCAAGGCGAAGTACGCGGAGGACTACCGTGGCGAGGGCATGGTGTTCATCAAGCTGATGCCCAGCCCGCGCCCGCACGCGAAGGTGGTGCGCGTAGACGCGTCGGCGGCGTTGGCCATGCCGGGCGTGCACGCGATTCTGCGAGCGAGCGATCTGCCTGTGCCCGCGCCGCCTCCGGCGCCTCCGGCCCGTCCAGCGGGTGCGGCAGGTGCGCCAGGTGCAGCAGGTGCGCCAGGTGCAGCAGGTGCGCCAGGTGCAGCAGGTGCGCCGGGTGCAGCGGGTGCCG
>MELE01000184.1:23536-26640 GCA_001768615.1 Acidobacteria bacterium RIFCSPLOWO2_12_FULL_67_14b
GATCCTGGCGGTGGCCGCCGACAGCGAAGAGCTCGCCGCCGAGGCGATCGAGCGCATCGTGATCGAGTTCGAGCCGCTCCCGCACGTGATCGATCCCCTCGATGCGCTGCGGCCGGCCGGACCGAACGCCCGCACCGAAGGCAACGTGTTCGTGGCCCCGAACATGAAGACGCTGAAATGGACCCCCGAGCAGATTGCCCAGGTGGACGCCGGCCGGTTCCCGCACGACGCGGAAGCCACCGAGACGACGGTCTTCGGCGACATCGAAAAGGGCTTCGCGGAAGCCGACCTGATCGTCGAGCGCGACAGCCAGCAGCAGACCACGTCACACCAGCCGCTCGAGTCGCGGACGGCGATGGCGTACTGGCAGAACGGCAAGTGCTACCTGCACGGCTCCACGCAGAGCGTGGCCCGCACCGTGGCCGCTGCCGCGGGCTGGATCGGCATCAAGCCAGAAGAGCTCGTGCTGATTAGCGAGTACACGGGTGGCGCATTCGGCAGCAAGATTCCGGGCGCGCAGTCCATGGCGATCCCGGCGCTGATGTCGAAGCTGAAGCTCAACGGTCGGCCGGCGATGATGCGCATCTCACGCGCGGAAGAGACCTACATCGGCCGCGTCCGTCCCGGTTACCAGGGCTGGATCAAAATGGGCTTCAAGAAGGACGGTCGCGTCACGGCGATCGACACCTTCATCGTCGAAGCCGCCGGCCCGTATCGCCGCCAGGGCGATCATTCGACGTCCGCGAACCTCGGCTCGCTGCAGTTCCAGGCGCCGAACATGCGGTTCCGCGGGATCTCGGTGGCGACCAATACGCCCCCGCCGACCTCGCAGCGCGCCCCGGGCGGCCTGCAGGCGTCGGTGTGGTTCGAACCCGTGGTGGCCGAAGCGGCGCGCAAGCTCGGCGTCGACCAGGTGGCGATTCGCCGGATGAACGCGCCCGAAGGTGCGGCCCTGTTCGGGCTCGTGCCGCCCAACACGCCGGCCGGCCGGCCGCGCAACAAGCTCACGAGCTGCTTCGTGAAGGAAGCGCTCGACAAGGGTGCGGAGATCTTCGGCTGGGAAGCGCGCAAGGCGCGAAGCGGCCAGCGGCGCGGCAGCAAGGTCACCGGCATCGGCGTGGCGACCGGCGCCTACACCGCCGGCTCGATCGGCGTCGACGGCCTTTGCATCCTGCGTCCCGACGGCAAGCTCGAGATTCACCAGGGCATCGGCAATCTCGGCACTCAGTCGTTCAGCGACACGGCGCGCGTGATCGCCGAGGTCGCGAACGTCCCGTGGGAGAACTGCGAAGTCGTCTGGGGCAACACCTCGAAGGGCCTGCCGTGGAGCTCGATCCAGGCGGGCAGCCAGACCACCTACGCCCACACCCGCGCCAACTACGCGACGGGCATGGACCTGAAGAAGAAGCTGACCGAGATTGCCGCGAAGGACTTTGGCGGTAGCCCCGATCGCTACGACACCAACGCGCAGGGCGTGATTCGCAAGGGCGGCGGCCTCGTCCTCACGTGGGCGAAGGCGGCCGAGCGCGCGATCAAGCTCGGCGGCATCTACGACGGCAGCGAAGTGCCGAAGGAACTGAACGCCATGACCAAGGCGGCCGCGGCCTCGCTCAAGGGCCTGGGCCTGATGGGCGTGGCGCGCGACAACCTGCCGCGTGACGGCCAGACCTACGGCTTCATGTCGGGTTTCGCGGAAGTGGAAGTGGATGTCGAGACCGGCGTGTGGACCATCATCGACTACGTGGGCGTGGCCGACGTCGGCACCGTGATCCACCCGAACAGCCTGGGCGGCCAGATTCTTGGCGGCGGCATCCAGGGCATCGGCCACGTGCGCAGCCAGAAGCTGGTCTACGACCCGCACTACGGCGCGGGCCTGTCGACGCGCATGCATCACAACAAGCCGCCGACGATGCTCGACATTCCGCTCTCGGCCAAGTGGGCGGCGGTCGAGCTGCCGGATCCGACCAACCCGGTTGGCGCCAAGGGCATCGGCGAACCGTCGGTGGGGGCGGCCGCCGGCGCGGTGTTGAATGCGCTGGCCGACGCGGTGGGCGACGGAATCATCCGCCGCACGCCGGTGCAGCCGGAAATGATCATGGAGGCGCTGGCCAATGGTGGCAAGCCCAAGTACGAGCCGCTGACGGCGTTCATCTAATGGGATGCGCCTCGATACACCATGTGGGCCGTTCCTACGGAACGGCCCAGAGAGTTTCGCCGAGCGCCATGGCTGAGCTCGGCCCAGTAGTTGATACGCTCCACTAAGGAGATCAGGACAATGCCTCCAATTCGCGATGCAATGTCGGCATTCGAGCTCTTCCAGCCCGCGAGCGTCAGCGACGCCCTCGGGATCCTGGATCGACATGGCGCCGACGCCTGGGTGATGGCCGGCGGCATGGACACCTTCGACTGGTTGAAAGACCGCATCCGCAAGCCGCGGGTGGTCGTCGACCTGAGCCAGGTGGACGAGCTGCGCGGGATCAAGGACGCCGGCGGCGGCCTCGAGATCGGCGCGACGACGACGCTGACCACGGTGGCGAACAACCCGCTGGTCAAGGAGCGGTTCCCGCTGCTGGCCGAGGCGGCGCTGATCGTCGCCTCGCCGCAGATCCGCAACCAGGGCACCGTCGGCGGCAACGTGTCGCAGGACGCGCGCTGCTGGTACTACCGCGCCGGCTGGCCGTGCTACCGCGCCGGCGGCAACATCTGCTACGCCGACACGCCGACGGCGGTGAACCGCGAGCACGCGATCTTCAATGCCGATCGCTGCGTGGCGGTGAACCCCTCGGACACCGCGCCGGCGCTGATCGCCCTCGAGGCGTCGTTCGTGATCAAGAACGGTTCAGCCGAACGCGTCGTGCCCGCCGAGGAGTTCTTCATCGGCCCCGGGACCGACATCACGAAGCTGACCGTACTGCGGCCGGGCGACCTGCTGACCGCTATCCGCCTGCCGGCCACGTGGGCGGGCAAGGCGCACTACTTCGAGAAGGTCCGCGACCGCATGGTGTGGGACTTCGCGCTGGTCAACATCGCCGCCGCGCTCAGCATGTCGGGCTCGACCATCAGCGACGTGCGCATGGTCGTCAACGGCGTGTCGGCCGAGCCGT
>MELE01000184.1:26670-28929 GCA_001768615.1 Acidobacteria bacterium RIFCSPLOWO2_12_FULL_67_14b
AGGGCAAGCCGCGCGACAAGGCCACCGCCGACCTGGCGGCCGACATCGCCGTCCGCGGCGCCGCGCCGCTGCGCCACAACGCCTACAAGATCCCGCTGGTCAAGGCGCTGGTGAAGCGTGCGATTCGTGGAGAGGGTGAATGGACCTCCTAGAACGGATGCGCAGCCCGTGGGGCGAGTCGGTCTTCGTCCACATCTCGTGGGACTTGTTCTGGGCGTCGCTCGTCGGTGGGTTGCTCTTCCTGCTCGCGCATGGCGGCTACATGCTGTTCTCGCAGCATCGCAAGCGCGAAGCGTCCGAAGTGGATCGGCTCGAGGCGGAGCGCACGGGCCTGCCGGCCCGCATCGAGCGCCACGGCTTCGTCGCCCGGGTGTTCCACTGGGTGATGGCGTTCTCGATGCTGACGCTGCTCGTTACCGCGTTCTTCCCGATCGTCGGGATCCGGTTCGCGTGGGTGCAGTGGCACTGGATGGCGGGCATCCTGCTGACGGCGTCGATCCTGTTCCACATCGTGCACGCGACGTTCTTCCTCGACTTCTGGTCGATCTGGGTCGGGCCGAAGGACATCCCCGAGTTCAAGGCCGAGATGCTGCGTGAGATCGGCCGCGAAGATGTCGGTGGGCCGAGACCGGGCAAGTACCCGCTCGGCAACCGCCTGTATCACCTCGCGGTGATGGTGGCGGGGCTGGCGGTGATCGCCACCGGCGTCGTCATGATGTGGCGCGTGCGCACCGGCCTGGTCGAGCGCAACCCGTACATCCTCACCGACGCGACCTGGGGCATCACCTACGTGCTGCACGGGCTGGCCGGCGTCGGGTTTGTCGGTCTGGTGATCGCCCACATCTACTTCGCGCTGCGGCCCGAGAAGCTGTGGATCACCAAGGCGATGATCTTCGGCACCATCTCCCGCCGCGAGTACCTCGAGTACCACGACCCCGATCGGTGGACCGCCGAGGGCAGCAAGTCCGGGTCGCATGTCGCCTGAGGCGACAGCAAAAGGAACGCTGACGCCTGAGGCCGCCCGCGAAGGGCTGGCCTCGCGCGCCGATGCGATCGAGGGCGGCTACGAATTGATGCTCGCCTACGCGGCCCAGGGCCTGGCCACCGACCAGGGGGCCGCGAACAGCGGGCAGCTCCGCGAACATCTCCAGCGGTTCGAGGCGGCGCTGACGGGCCTGGCGGACTTCTACCGCGAGGCGGCGGCGGCGCTCGGCGTCGGCCCGAAGGATGCCCTCGACGGTTTTCTCGAGGTGGTGGCCCGCGATGCGGCGGCCACGCAATCGGCGCTGCGCCTCGTGCTGGGCCGGCCCGGCATCAGCTCGCAGATGATCGACAACCTGAACGCGTCGATCCACGTGCGGGCCCTGCTCACCGACGTGTTCGTGGTCGATGAGATCCTGAAGTCAGCGAAGTAGTCGCAAAGCAAAGTAGAGGCGGAACTTTAGTTCCGCCTTTCCGGCAGACGGGTCTAAAGACCCGCCTCTACGTCCACACCTTCAGCAAATCGGCGACTGAGGCGATGAGGTGCGTGTGCGGCGCGCGCGCCATCGCGTCGCGGCGATGCGCGCCGGAGAGCACGCCGACGTTCCAGCCCACGCCGGCGCGGGCGCCGGCCTCGAGGTCGAGCGTGGTGTCGCCGACGCTGGCGACGGCGACGGGCGAGGCGACGCCGAGGTTGTGCATGGCGCGCAGGATCAGATCCGGCGCCGGGCGGCCCTGCGCCACATCGTCACCGCAGACGATCGTGTCGGCGATCCCGTCGAGCCAGCCAAGCCGGGTGAGGAGCAGCCCCGTGGTCTCGCGATCGAAGCCGGTCGTGAGCGCGACGCGGATGCCGCGCGCGCGCAGCGCCGCCATCGCGCCGTCGGCGCCGGCGATCGGCCGCACGCCGTCGGTGGCGTAGCGACCGGCCAGCTCGCCGCGGAACGACGCGTAGATGCGGGCGGCGTCCTCGGCCTGGCGCGGCCCCGGCGGCGCGAGCTGGAGAATCGCCTGGCGCTTCGAGGCGCCCCTGACGCGGTCGATCTGATCGGGTGAGACGGTGATGCCGTGGGCGGCGAGGGCGGCGGCGAAGGCGGCCGGCACCTGGCCGCGATCTTCGACCGTGGTGCCGGCCAGGTCGAAGACGACGAGGACGGGCGCCTTCACGCCATCATCGTATCAAGTCGGGCATGACGAAGGTCCGCCGCGCAAGGTCCGACGCGAGGAGCCTTCGAGTAATAGCGTTCCAGGATCGGCGGCTTTCACACCAGCAGGTCG
>MELE01000185.1:0-387 GCA_001768615.1 Acidobacteria bacterium RIFCSPLOWO2_12_FULL_67_14b
AATCGAGCGTCGACACCAAGGCGCGGACGCTGCTGGCCGAGGCCATGGTGATCGAGGAGGCGCGCGTGATGCCGCCCGGTCCGCCGCCCGGCACGACCAACGACCCGACTGCGATCCCAGGGCAGGCCCCGGGCACCTATCCGACCGAGAGGGCGAAGCTCGAGGCCGCGGTGCCGAAGTTTCTCGCGGCCGCCGACGCCTACCCGGCCAACGAGTCGGGCCTCACGGCCCGCTACCACGCGGCCGCCAGCCTCGTGACGCTCGGACGCTTCGACGAGGCCGTCACGCAGTACGATCGGGTGATCGCCGGCGGCGCGGGCGTCGTCGCCCGCATGGCGCGCCTCGGGAAGGCGGAGACCCAGCTGCGCGCCGGCCAGTTCGACCCGG
>MELE01000185.1:404-34076 GCA_001768615.1 Acidobacteria bacterium RIFCSPLOWO2_12_FULL_67_14b
GGCGCGCCTCGGGAAGGCGGAGACCCAGCTGCGCGCCGGCCAGTTCGACCCGGCCATTGCCACCTTCAAGGCGCTTGCCGAAGAGAAGGACAGTGCGCTGCCGCCGGATGCGCTGCTGATGGAGCTGGCCCGCGCCTACAAGCTCGCGGGCAAGACCGAGGACGCCAGGAAAACGCTGACCCAGGTCACCGAGCAGCACAAAGACTCGCCGTTCGCCGCCGAGGCGAAGGCGGAGCTCGACAAGATGAAGGGCTAGTTCTTCCGGACGCGCCTCAGGAACGTGAAGTCAGCCGAGGGGGTCAGCGTGACCCCCTCGATGTTTGTACGCGACACGGCCACGTTGGTCTTGTACCAGAGGCTGATGTACGGCGCGTCCTCCGCGATGCGCCGCTGCGCCTCGCCGTAAAGCCTCCGGCGATCCTCGTCGGTGGTCGCGGCCATCGCCGCGTCGATCAGCCGGTCCACCTCGGGGTTCTCGTAGTATCCGCGGTTGAATCCGGTGGGCGGCATCTGCGTGGAGTGGAACACGCGGCGGAGCATGTCAGGGTCCGACACGCCGACCCATTGCAGCGTGAACAACTGGAAGTTGCCCTTGAGCACGTCGGCGTAGAGCGTGGCGAACTCGTGGGACCGCACGTCGAGGTCGATGCCGATCTGCTTGAGGTCCTGCTGGATCACCGCCGCCTGCAGCCGGATGAACTCGTTGGTCGAGACCTTCAGCGTGAGCCGCAAGCGGGGCGCCGGACCCTCGCCGTCGGGATCGGGATAGCCCGCCTCGTCCAGCAGCGCCCGGGCCTTGCGCCGATCGAGGGAGAACTGGAACACGCCGGGCTCGAACGCCCACGAGGCCGGCGGCAGGATGCCGATGGCCGGCCGCGCCAGCCCGCGCCGCAGGTGATCGACAATCGCCTGGCGATCCACGGCGTAGCCGATCGCGTGGCGGACGCGGCGGTCGGCCAGCACCGGGTCGCGCATGTTGACGCCGATGTAGGCGTAGTCGGTCCCGGGCGATTCGGCCACGTTCACCGACTGTTCCTCTTCGAGCTGGTGCACCACGTCCGGCGCGAGGTCGTTGACGACCATGTCGACGGTGCCCTTGCGCAATTCGAGGGCGCGCATGATCTCGTCGGGTACCACCTTCAGCACGACGCCGTCGTTCGCCGGGGCGCCGCCGAAGTAGCCGGGAAACGCCTTGAGCTCGAGCCGATCGTCCACCGCGAAACTGACGAACCGGTACGGACCGGTACCCACGGGCCGATCGCGCAGCCCGGGCCCGGCGTCCTTCGGCACCACGGGCATCACGAGCTGGATGGGGAAGGAGCCGAACGGCTCTTTCAGCGAGAAGCGGACGGTGTAGGGATCGATCGCGGTCACGCGATCGAGCGTCCGATAGGCGCCCTTGCGCGCCGAGACAAACGCCGGATCGATGAAGCAGCTGAACGTGTAGACCACATCGTCCGCCGTCAGCTCGTGGCCGTCGTGAAAGCGCACGCCGCGCCGGAGGAAGACGTCGTAGGTCAGCGGATCGGGCTGCGTCCAGTGCGTGGCCAGCCCGGCCGACACCCGCAAGTGCTCGTCGAGCGACAGCAGGTTGTCGTAGATCAGTTGATGCGCGCGCTGCGACGTCTCGTCGGTGCCGACGCGCGGATCGAGGCTGTTGGGCGAACTGAGCACGGCGAGCGTGACCACGCCCGGCGGGGAAGGCGGCGCTGAACAGGCGCCGAGCACCACGCACCCCAGCACCCATGCACCTATGCACCCGTGCACCCTACCCATCAACATCCTTCTTCAGTTCTTGCAGAATCTGGAGCGCTTCGATCGGCGTCGTCCGATTGATGTCGACCTCGCGGAGCTTCTCCTTCAGCTTCTCATCGGCCGGCGACACCGCCTGGAACAACCCCAGCTGCTGTTGCGCCACCGGCGGCGCGCCGCTCAGCGACGGCTTGCCGCCGCGCGTCAGCTCGTCCTGTTCCAGCGAGCCCAGGATGTCGCGCGCCCGCGCGATCACCGACGCCGGCAGCCCCGCCAGCCGCGCCACCTGGATGCCGTAGCTGCGGTCCGACCGTCCCGGGAGGATCTTGTGCAGGAAGATGATGTCGTCCTTCCACTCACGGGCGGCGACGTGCGCGTTGACGACGCCCGCGAGCGCGTCCGCCAGGTCGGTCAGCTCGTGATAGTGCGTGGCAAACAGCGTCTTCGGCCGCGCCCGCTGGTTGGTGGCGATGTATTCCGCCACGGCCCACGCGATGCTCAAGCCGTCGAAGGTCGCCGTGCCGCGGCCGATCTCGTCGAGCACGACGAGGCTGCGGGACGTCGCGCCGCTCAGGATGTGCGCGGTCTCCTGCATCTCCACCATGAAAGTCGATTGCCCGCGCGCGATGTTGTCGGACGCGCCGACGCGAGCGTACAGCCGGTCGATCAAGCCGACCTTGGCTTCGCGCGCCGGCACGAACGACCCGGTTTGCGCGAGCAGGCAGAGCAGCGCGACCTGCCGGAGGTAGGTCGACTTGCCGCCCATGTTGGGCCCGGTCAGGATCACGAGCTGGTGGGTCGTGCCGTTCAGCTGGATGTCGTTGGGCACGAAGGTGCCGCCGGCCAGCCGCTCGACCACGGGGTGGCGCACATCCACCGCCAGGATGTCGTCGCCATCGTGCACGTGGGGCTTGGTGTAGTTGCACTCGGTCGCCGTCTCGGCGAGCCCCGCCAGCACGTCGAGCGCGGCCACGGCACGGGCCGTGTCGAGCACGCGCGGCGCTTCGGCCGACACACGCTGCCGTAGCGCCTCGAAGATCTCGAGCTCGCGCGCGACAATGCGCTCGTCGGCGCCGAGGACCTTTTCTTCGTATTCCTTGAGCGCCGGCGTGATGTAACGCTCGCCGCCGGCGATCGTCTGCTTGCGGATGTAGTCGGCCGGCACCGCGTGCAGGTTCGACTTCGAGATCTCGATGTAGTACCCGAACACGCGGTTGAAGCGGACCTTCAGCGAGCTGATGCCGGTGCGGGCGCGCTCGCCCGCTTCCATTTCCGCGATGACCTGCTTGCCCGATCGGCTGATGTGGCGCAGGTCGTCGATTTCCTGGTCGAGCCCGTCGCGCACGAAGCCGCCGTCGCGCGCCAGCGCCGGCGGCTCGTCCTGGATGGCCGCTTCGACCCACTGGCGCACGTCGGCCAGCTCGTCGAGCTCGCCGGCGAGGCTCCGCACGAGCGGCGCCCGGCACCCGGTCACGATCATCGACAGCCGGGGCACCGCCGCCAGAGAGCGGCCCAGGCCGACCAGGTCGCGCGGGCCGGCGGTCGACAGGGCAATGCGCGCGATCAGCCGCTCGAGATCCTGGATCGACTTGAGCGTATCGCGCAGCTTGCCGCGGTCGGTCGTGCGCACGGCCAGCTCTTCGACGGCATCCAGGCGATCGCGGATCGCTTCGAGCGCGGTCAGCGGCCGCAGCAGCCAGGTCCGCAGCAGGCGGCCGCCCATCGGCGTCACGGTGCGATCGATTTCGTCGAGCAGCGAGCCGGCGCGCGCGCCGCTGGTGGACTCGACGACCTCGAGGTGCTTGAGCGTGATGGGATCGATCAGCAGGCCATCGGCCGCCTGCCGCAAGCGGACGGTGCGCACGTGCGCGAGGTCGGCCTTCTGCGTGTCCCGCAGGTGGCGCACCAGCGCGCCGCCGGCGCAGACCGCGGCCTGGCGCCGCTCGAGCCCGAATCCCTCGAGGCCGCTGACGCGCAGCTGGTCGACCAGCGTTTGCCGGGCCGCCTCCAGTTCGAAGTACCAGCCGTCGATTTCGGTCACCGGCACGGCCATCTGCGCGATCTCCGGCGCCACGGCGCGAATGTCGAAGCCGGTCGCCACGACAATCTCGCGCGGGCGGAGCACGGCAATCTCCGATCGCAACGACGCGAGCCCCTCGGGTCCCAAGTACTCGGCGACGTCGAATTCGCCGGTCGACAAATCCACGAGCGCCACCCCATATTGAGTCGGCGTGCCAGCCCGTAGAGGCGGGTCTTTAGACCCGCCGGCTGGAGCGGACGTCGCCACCACCGCCATCAGGAACGCCGGCTCGCGCTCGTCGAGATACGCCGCATCGGTGAGCGTGCCGGGCGAGACCACGCGCACCACCTCGCGCTTGACCACACCCTTGGCTTTCTTCGGGTCTTCGACCTGCTCGCAGATCGCGACGCGGTAGCCCTTGCGGACGAGGCGGGCAATGTAGCCGTCGGCCGCGTGAAACGGCACGCCGCACATCGGCACGGCGGTGCCAGAGGCGTCCTTCGATCGCGACGTCAGCGTGAGGTCGAGGGCGCGCGACGCCACCAGCGCGTCTTCATAGAACATCTCGTAGAAATCGCCCATCCGGAAGAAGACGAGCGCGTGGCGGTACTGGCGCTTGGCCTCGAAGTACTGCCGCATGGCCGGCGTCAGCTGTGCGCCCGCGGGAGCAGCCGACGAAGCAGGAGATGCAGGTTGGGACACGGTCGGGGTTCGAAAAAGGCGTGTGGTCGAGTATACGATGGCTGAGCCTCACACCGTGCTCATTCTCGCCCTCGACACCACCACCCGCGGCGGCAGCATCGCCGTCGTCCGGGAGACGGCCGTGCTCGCGCTGGTTGCCGGCGACGCCGCGCGCACGCACGGCGAGCGCCTGCCCGGCGAGATCGCCGTCGCGCTCGATCGGGCGGGCGTGCCCAGGACGGCGATCGATCTTCTGGCGGTGGCCACCGGCCCGGGCGCCTTCACTGGCCTGCGCATCGGGCTCGCCGCGATTCAGGGACTGGCCATGACGCTCGACCGTCCCGTGGCGGGGGTGTCGGCGCTGGATGCGTTGGTGAGCGAAGCGGGCGAGCCCGGCGTTGAGTTCATCGCGGCGTGGATGGATGCGCAGCGCGGCGACGTCTTCGCGGCGCTCCATCAACCGAGTGTGGCGTCCGGATTCAGCCGGACCATCGAGCTGGAACCACCCATCGCCGCGAGCCCGGTCGCCTTGCTCGATCGGTGGCGCCCGCGCCTCGAGCGGCACACCGCGCTCTTCACCGGCGATGCGGTCACCAGGGATCGCGACACGATCCTGGCCGCCGGGGGCGGCCGGTGGACCACTCGCGTCCCGGGACCACTGGCGCCGGCCATCGCCGCCCTCGGGCTGGCGCGCGCGCGCGCCGGCCTCGCCGGCCCGCCGCACGCGTTGACGCCGATCTACGTTCGACGCCCCGACGCCGAGATCGAACGCGACCGGAGGACGGGCGGGTGAATGGCGACATCGTGGTCGAGCGCCTGGCCTCGGCGGCGGACCTGGACGGCGTGCTCGACATCGAGGCGGCCTCCTTCAACAACCCCACGACCCGCGAGTGGTACGATGGAGAGTTGCAGCGCCCGGAGGTCTGCTTCATCTACGTGATGCGAACCGCGGCGCACCCGGTCGCCGGCTTCTGCGCGTTCTGGCGAGTCGCCGAACAGATTCACATCAATAACCTGGCGATCCGCCCCGAGCTTCGCCGCCAGGGCCTCGGCAGTCGGTTGCTCCAGGAGGTCATCGCCGAGGCGGCCCGCCTGGGCGCCGACCGCGCCACGCTCGAAGTCCGGCGGTCGAACGTGCCGGCGCAGAAGCTCTACGAACGGGCGGGATTCGTCCAGGCGGGCGTGCGCCGGAACTACTACACCCAGCCGGTCGAGGACGCGCTCGTGCTGGTACTCAAAAGAGACGATAGCTCCGCTTGAAACCCGAAAACGCCGGTGGTAAAGTTCGCATCATAGGGGCGGTTTGCACCGACCGCGCCGACCCCGGAAGGGAGGCGGAGCAGATGGCAGAGGACTTGAAACACCGACTCCTCGAGACCAACGAGGAATTCCGCGCGTTGGCCTCCAAGCACCATTCACTCGACGATCGCCTGCACGAGCTCGAAACCAAGCTTTACCTTTCCCACGACGAACGGTTCGAAGAAATCAGCCTCAAGAAACGCAAGCTCCACATCAAGGACCGCATGGAATCCATCCTGCGGGAACACCAAAACAGCGCCACCACTTCACGCGTGTCCGCGTAAGCCCTCGACGCCGGGCGCATTTCCCCGAACACGGTTTGTTCGGGAAAATCCGTCCGGCGCCTTTATTATCAGAAGGATGTTGATCGATCGGGCCGGGCTGCCGTTCATCGGCATCGCCCTGGCGCTCGCCGCCGGCGCGGGATGGGGGTTCGGCCGCGCCTGGGCCATTCCGTTTCTCGTCCTGGCCGCGTTTTTCCTGTTCTTCTTTCGCGATCCGGATCGACACGTGCCGACGGGGCCCAACCTCGTGGTCTCGCCGGCCGATGCGCGGATCATGGTGGCGGGGGCCCCGGCCGGGCCCGGCGCCCCGCCGGGAGCGTGGCAGACCATCAGTATGTTTCTCTCCCCGATGGACGTCCACGTCAACCGCCTGCCCGTGGAGGGCCGGGTCACCCGGGTGGAGTATCATCCGGGCTCCTTCCTGCCGGCGTACCGCAAGGAGGCCGGCGAGTTGAACGAGTGGACCGAGGTCTGGATCGATCGGCCGGGCGGACCCGTGGTGCTCCGGCAGATTGTCGGCATCCTGGCGCGCCGCATCGTGTGCCGCGTGGCGCCGGGCGATGTCGCGGTACGGGGCCAGCGCTTTGGTGTGATGAAGTTCGGATCGCGCATCGACCTGTTCCTGCCGCTGTCGGCACGGGTGCTCGTCAGGGCCGGCGACAAGGTCGTCGGTGGAGAAACCACGATTGCCACGTTGGAGCCGTAGTGTGATCAGGCGACCGTTCCGTCCCGCCCGCTTGCGCGCCGTGCCGCGCGGCCACGACCGCCGCGGCATCCGGCGCGGCGTCTCGCTCTTGCCCAGCCTGTTCACGCTGGCCAACCTGTTTTGCGGCTGGGCCTGCGTCGTCCACGCCATGCGCGGCGAGTTCGCGACCGCCGCGCCGTTCATCGGCGTGGCGGTCGTCCTGGACATGCTCGACGGCCGCATCGCGCGCATGACGGGCACGACGAGCGAGTTCGGCGTGCAACTGGATTCGCTGGCCGACCTGATCTCGTTCGGCATGGCGCCGGCCGTGCTCGTGTTCCAGTGGGGGCTGCTGCCCCTCGGCCGTCTCGGATGGGCGATCGGGTTCCTGTACCTGACGGCCGCGGCGCTTCGCCTCGCGCGTTTCAACATCCAGGCCAATACCGACAAGCGCTACTTCGTCGGCCTGCCAAGCCCCGCGGCCGCGGGGCTTCCCGCCGCGACGGTGTTCTATTTCCCGGAAGGGTTGGTCAGCTATCCGCAGGCGTTGCTGGGCATGACCATGCTGATCGTGCCGGCGCTCCTGATGGTCAGCACCATCCGCTTCCAGAGCTTCAAGGCGCTCGACCTTGGCATCAAGCGCGGCTACCGTGGGCTGGTGCTGGTGGCCGGGTTCATCGCGCTGCTCGCGGCGTACCCGCACGAGACGCTGATCGTGATGGCGTACCTGTATTTCGCCTCGGGTTTCATCGGGCTGTTGATGGCGAAGCTGAGGGGCCGGCCGGTCGATCACGGACACGAGCCCGACCCGCAGGACCGCCAGGAGGCGAGCTGACAAACAAGGTGCGTACAGTGCGTACGGTGCCTGAGGTGCGTACAGTGCTCAGGTGCCTCGGTGCTTCGGTGCTTCGGTGCTTCAGTGCTTCGGTGCTTCGGTGCTTCGGTGCTTCAGTGCTTCAGTGCTTCGGTGCCACGGGTGCTTGAGTTCAGCCCCGACGAATCGGCGGAATCCAGCGTGACACGCGACGCGTGTACTCGTCGTACGACGCGCCGAAATCGTCCCCGGCTTTCCGCTCACAACTTTCGGCTGAGACGAGCTGAAGGCTGAAGGCTGAAAGCACGGTACGCACCCTAAGGCACTGTACGCACTGTACGCACCTAGCTTGTCGGCAGCGTCATCGTCACCCTCGTCCCCTTGCCGCGCTCGGACGTGACGGCGATCGTTCCGTGGTTCGCGTCGACATTGCGCTTCGCGATCGTCAGGCCCAAACCGGTTCCAATCGCCTTGGTCGAAAAATACGGCTCGAAGATCTTCGCGAGCGCATCGGCGTCCATGCCGACGCCCGTGTCGGTGACGCGCAGCTGCACCGTGCGGGCGGTGTTGTGGGTCGCATCCACGGTCAGCGTGCCCCCGCCCGGCATGGCGTGCAGGGCGTTTTCGATCACGTTGGTCAGCGCGCGGCCGATCAGCATGCGGTCGATCCACAGCCGCGGCAGGGTGAGGGGCACGTCGGTGACCACCGTCACGCGCCCCGCCAGGCCCGTGCGGTACGGTTCGACCACTTCGCTCACCAGCTCCGACAGGTTCGTCTCCACGGGCTTCGGCTCGGGCGACGAGGCGAAGCTGGAGAACTCCGACGAAATCTGGCGCAGCAGCCGCACCTGCCCGAGGATGTTCGAGACGCATTCGTCGATCACCCCGCCCATCGGCCGGCCCTGATCGATGTGAACGCGCCGCAAGTGCTCGGCGTTGAGCTGGATCGGCGTCAGCGGGTTCTTGATGTCGTGCGCCACCTGCCGCGCCATGTCGGCCCACGCGGCGAGCCGGTTGGTGCGCTCCAGTTCCCGGCGCTGCCGCTGAAGGTCGGCGGCCATCTGGTTGAACGCTTCGACCAGCCGCCGCAGTTCATCCGACGAGGTGGCGAGGACGCGGGCGTCGAGGTCGCCCCTGGCGATCCGCCGGGTGGCCCGCATCAGGCGGTTCACCGGGTCGGCGATGCGCTCGGCCATGTAGTACCCGATGCCGGCCCCGAGCATGATGAAGAGCAGCGCCGCAAGCAGCACGCGCCGATCGAGCTCTTCGATTTGTGCTTGCGTCTCCTGTTGCCGCGACGTCAGCGGCACCATGAGGATGGCCTCGCGGCCCTGCACGTGCACCGGCGCCGCGGCGATGAGGTACTCGAGGTCCCCGGCGACCTCGCGCCCGAGGTACGACGGGCGGCCGTCGAGCAGGATCGCGCGGAAGGCGTCGCCGGGCGTGCGCGTCGGCAGCAGCCCGGAGGCGAACAGGTTGCGTTCGCTCGAGGCCAGCAGGTTGGCGCCGGCAAAGATGTTCACGTCCTGCGCGATCACCCGGTTCAGCCACACCATCAGGTTGTCATCGACGAGCGGCAGCGCCGCCAGCCCGCGCTCCTGGAGACTGCCGAAATCTTCGACCACGCGGCTGGCGACGCCGGCGATGCGCGTCGCCTCGCTGGCGATGTCGGCCAATATCAGCGACGCGATGTACGCGCGCGACACCAACGCCAGGGCCAGCACCGGCACGATCGCCGCCGCCACGAAGGCGAGGAACAGCTTGCGGTAGAAGCTCGCACGCACTTCGTCCAGCAGCGCGCGTCCCGACGCCGGCGCGCGCGCCACGAGGATGTTGAACAGCATGCCGCCGCCCACGGTGACCATAAACACCACGAACGCCAGCGTCACCAGCTCGGCGATCGTCACCAGGTGACCGAAGGCGGTTTGCCGGGCCATCCCCAGCGTGTAGATCGCCGCGCGGTCGCTCATCACGTAGACATCTAGCCGCCCCGACTCTCCCTCCATCGTCGTCCAGAAGGGCTCGCGTGAGGCGAAGGCGCCGCGGAACACCGGCTCGGTCATCGGCGGCGCGGTGGGGCCGGAGTTGTAGAGCACGCGGCGGCTCCACCCGTAGACGGAGAGCTCGACCTCGGCGCGAAGGCGGGGCTCGGGGCGCGGCTGACCGGATCGAATCAGCGCCACGTACGGGTTCTGCGCCGAGATGAACGACAGGTTGGCGTAGTCCAGCCTGGCGCGGACCACGACCGACCCCACGCGGCGACGGCCGGTGGGCCCATCGATGCAGATGGCGCGGCCGTCATGCAGGAGGCGGCGTTCCTCGGAAAAGAACGGTGACGATTCTTCGAGGAGCTCCCATTCGCACGACGATTCGACCCAGGGTTGCGGCGTGCCCTGGTCGGGGAGCTTCATGTTGAAGCGGCTGACCATCGCGCCCGAGGCGTTGTGGAGTTCGACACTGGACGTCATGCGCTGGGTCGCGAGGCTGGTTTGCGACCACACCAGGAACGCCGCGTCGGTCGGCAGCGGTCCCGACGCCGGCGGGTCGCTGGCCCGCACCAGGTCGTCGAGGGCGCCAATGCGATCGATCTCCGCGACCGCCTGTTGGAGCTTGAGGCGCACGTCCTGCCGTTGATTCACCACTTCCGGCGCGTAACGCGATTCCACCAGCTGCCGCTTCGCGCGCAAGGCGGCATCGACCAGCGACGGATAGAGCGCCACGGACGGCAGCATCATCGCCAGGAACGACGCCAGCAAGCGTGTGGCTTGTGAACTGTGCCGCAGCGTGGCGCGGTAGTGATGAATGACGAGGGTGGCCACCACCGTGAAGGCCGCCGCGGCCAGCGTCGGTAGCAGGGGCGCATACCGCTCGGCCATGCCCGGCCACCACAGGAGCGCCACCGGCGCGATCCACGCGATCACGCCGCGGGCGCGCCAGGCGCGGCCTGACTGCGGGAAGGCCCATAGCGATCGCGCCAGCAGCAGCAACAGCACCGAGAACCCGACGACCGCCGCATTGAGAGCGACCAGGCCGATCACGACCTGGAGCCGGACGGGGTCCGCCGGATCGATGGCAAACCGCAGGATGTCCACGGGCGCCGGCGAGACCTGCGTGCGCAGGAACGATTCGTACCAGATGAGCAGCGCCAGGGCCGTGGCGCCGGCGGCGAACTGGAAGACGAGGAAGAGGGCGCCGGCCGCCGGACCGTCGACGAGCAGGACGCCGACGCCGCGGCGATGGCCCGATCGCCACAGCGCGAAGCTCGAGATCGCCAGCGCCAGCAGCCCCGCGGCCAGCAGGCTGGTCAACATGAAGTCGATCGGCGAGGCGAGCGCCAGCGCCGGCCAGGGCCCGAACGATGCGGCCGGCGTCAGCGGCACCGACGCGAGGTCGGTCCGCCGGACCGCGATCCAGAGCACGGCGCGCGCGGCCACCATCAGCACGGCAATCCCCGCCGTCAGCCCGGCCGCAGACGAGACGCGGCGCGACACGCGCCGCCAATCGAGCAGCGGGCCGGTCGCGAGCAGCAGGATCAGGGCGAGCAACACGAGTTCGGCGGCGAGACGTTGCTGACGGAAGCGCAGGCGCGCGCCCTCGAGTGCGGCATCCGAGACCTCGACGGCGGCCAGGGGCTCGCCGGTCGGCGTGCGAACGAGGAAGGCGCCCGGCCCGGCATCGGCGGCGCCCTCGAACCGAAGCCGGAGCGACGCCGGCACGATGCTGGTATCGAGCACGAACGCCGGCTCGCCGATTGGCAGTTGCCCATCGTGCGCCAACGGGGCTTCGGCGACGATGGCGCCGATATGGCGGCTGGGGTCGTCCGCGTCGACCACCGGCTGCACGCGGACCAGCTGCAGGCCCTGCGAGCTCTGCGCGAGAAACAGCGACGCCGGGCCGGTCAGCCGCGCGTCGGGGACGTCCTCGGATCGGCCGACCCACGCCACGGGCTGGTTGTTGGCGGCAAACACCGTGACCGCCACGCCGGTGCCGCTCGAGGTGGCGCCGGCTGCGGCCTGGTCGAAGAGCCGCCGCGTGGCGGCGGCGTCGCCACGCTCGGCCAGCCGGACCGTGGCCGCATCGAGCGTGACGCTGCGCACGGCGCGATCGAGGCGACGGCCGAGCTCCGCGAACTGCGCCGCCACCTCGGCATGCGCCCGCGCGCGCGACGCGTTGAGATCGGACCCGAGCCGCGCGCGCTCCACCCCTTCGCCCGCCAGCCAGATGGCGGCCGCGGCCACAACTCCACCGGCCAGCAGGCGCCGCGCGGTTCGAGCGACGAAAGGAGGAACGGCCATCCGATTCGCCATTGTAGAATGTGAACTCTGCCGAACCACCATTCATGAGCGTCCCCGGCTCGCTGAAGTTCGCGCTCAAGCGTGGCGCCCTCGTCACCGCCGCCAACTGGCCTGTCGTCCTCGTCCAGTTCGTCGCCGATTCGCTGTTCAAGACCCTGCTGGCCGTGCCCCTGGTGGGCGGCGTCCTGCTGGTCGCGCTCGTCGTCGGCGGCGACCCGATCGACCTGCTGCGGCATGAACCCGGGCAGATCGTGTCGACGATGGTGGGCGTGCTGCTCGCGCAGCCGGTGGCCCTGGCGGCGTTTCTGGCCGCCCTCGGGCTGATCCTGATCGGCGGCTCCGTGCTGATGTTCGCGATCAAGGCCGGCAGCGTCACCGTGCTCGTGGCCGGCGAGCGCGCGGCGGGCCCCATCGAGCAGCCGCCCCTGAGAATGTCGGCGCTCGAACATGTCAATCAGGCATCGATCGAGCGCTACACCAACGGCATCCGGTCGCTGTTCGGGCGCTACCTGCGGCTGGGCATCGGGTTGTCGGTGGTCTATGCGATGTGCGCCGGCGGATACCTGGCGCTCGTGTTCGGGCCGCCGCTGTCGGCATCGCTCGACTGGCCGCTCGTCGTGGCGCTGGCGTCCCTCGCGCTGATCGTCGTGATCACCCTGGTGAACTTCGTCTACCTGCTGCTGCAGATCGTGGTGGCCACCGAAGACTGCGCCGTGCACGCTGCGATTCCGCATGTCGCGCGCCTCCTGCGCCGCCGCCCGCGCGAAGTGGGGCAGGTGCTCGCGGCCATCCTGGCGCTGATGGTGATGGCGACCGGCGCCTCGATTCTCGCGACGACGGCGCTCGGCCTGATCGCCTTCGTGCCGTTCGTCGGGCTGGCCGCGATTCCGCTCCAGATTCTTGCCTGGCTCGTCCGCGGCGTGGTGTTTCAGTTCGTCGGGCTCACCGGCGCCGCCACCTACCTCCGGTTGCACCGGACGCTGCAACCGTCGGGGGTGACCGCGCCGCAATCCGATCGCCTTCACCAGGTCACCCGCGCATGACGCATTCCGGTGGCAACAACCCTCGAGGTGGCGACAAACCTTTCTTGTCCGCCGAAGCGCGGAGCGCGAAGGCGGAAGGTTTGTCGCGCTTGTCGAAGGCGGCCCGCCAATTCCAGGAGTCGGCGATCCGCCGCACCGGCATCCTCGGCGCCGCCATCCCCGGCCTGATTTCGTTCGCCGCCGGATACCCCGCGCCCGAGATGTTCCCCTGGGACGACCTGCAGGCGATCACGAGCGACCTGCTCGCGAAGCATGACGGCAATACGCTGCAATACGGCGCGACCCGCGGCTATCGTCCGTTGATCGAGCACCTGATCGCCCATGGCCTCAAGGACCGCGGCGTCACGGCCCGATTCGAAGACATCGTGATCACGACCGGCTCGCAACAGGGGCTGGACCTGGCGGGGCGCGTCCTGATCGATCCCGGCGATGCGGTCATCGTGGAGCTGCCGACCTACAGCGGAGCGATCGCCGCCTTTCACAACCTGCAGGCGGAGCTCGTGGGGGTGCCGCAGGATGCCGAAGGGATCGAGCTCGAGTCGCTCGAGCGCGTCCTGACGGGCCTGAAGGCGAAGGGACAGCGCGCCAAGTTCATTTATGTGACGCCGAACTTCCAGAACCCCGCGGGCCTGCTGATGAGCGCGCCGCGCCGGCGCGCCCTGCTCGACGCCGCCCGTCGTCACGACCTGGTGATCCTCGAGGACGACCCGTATGGATCGATCTATTTCGAAGACACCACGTCGGTGGAAGACACGCGGCCGATCAAGGCCGACGACACGGACGGGCGCGTGGTCTACCTGGGGAGCTTCTCGAAGGTCCTCGTGCCGGGGTTCCGCGTGGCGTGGATGGTGGCGCCGTCCGCCATCGCCCAGAAGGTGGAGCTCGCCAAGCAGGCCGCCGATCTGTGCAGCGGCGTCTTCGACCAGCGCGTCGTGCACGGCACGCTCGATCGCGGCGTCGTGCAGGGCATCGCGCCGACGCTGCGGGCGCACTACCAGCACAAGCGCACGGTGATGGAGCAGGCGCTGCAGGCCAAGCTCGGCGACCGCATCAAGTGGACGACCCCGCGCGGCGGGTTCTTCCTCTGGATCGAGCTGCCGCCCGGAATCGACGATCTCGCGCTGTTCGATCGCGCGCTCAAAGAGAAAGTCAGCTTCGTCATCGGTAGCGCGTTCTACGTGAACGGCGCCGGCCACGAGTTCGCGCGGCTGTCGTTCTCGGGGATTACGCCTGAGCAGATTGTCGAGGGCGTCGAACGGCTGGCTCGCGCTTGCATGGCCGATTGACGGATTGAGTGATTGGTCGGCCGTAGGCGCTCAATTCACCAAATCGGCAAGTCGTGCAATCACCAAACAATCAGCCATTGGTCGATCGACAATCGCCAATGCAAGCGTCCCGTCACGGCACGGCCGGCGCGCCCGGGAGCACGTCGAGGGGCATGAAGGGCGGCTCGAAGCGCAGCCCGAAGGCCTGGAGCTGTCCCTCACGGCTCACGACGATGAGCCGTGGCGCGGTCAGTCGAGCGTCCGGCCGGAGGAACGGCTGCGAACCGAGCTCGCCGGCCGCCTTGATCGTCGTCGACGGCTTGCCGGTGACCGGGTCGAAGCCGGGGATCTCGCTCGCGACCAGCGGCACCATCACGGCATCGGGCAAGCGGAGCGGCCCGCCGGCGGGGCGCGAGGGCAGCATGGCCTTCCACCGCAGGTTGCCGCTCTTGCGATCGACCGCTCGCAGCACGTTGTCGCGCGACGCAAAGTAGATCCGTTTGTCGTCGGCCGACGGCAGCCCCGCCACGTCGCCGCCGACACGCCACTTCCACCGCTCGCGGCCGCGTTCCAGATCGACGCTCTGCACCCATTTGTCCGTGGTTCCGAACACCAGCTGATCATCGAGTCCCTTCAGCGCGACGATGCGCCCGGTGAGCGTGCGGGTCCACACCGTGTCGCCGGTGGCGAGGGCGACGGCGACGAGCCGGTTGTCGGCGAGCGGCAGATACAGGCGATCCAGGGCCGGGGCCGGGGCGGCCGACAGCGGCGCGCCGAGCGGCTGCCGCCAGACCAGCGTGCCGTCCGACGCGCGGAACGCGGCGAGGTCGCCCGACGGCGTCGACGCCAGCAGCCAGCCCGTGTCCCAGTAGAGCGGCGCCGCGGCGCCGCCGGGGAGCGGCGCCCGCCAGCGCACGGCCCCGGTGCGCGCGTCGCGCGCCTCGATCGTGTTCTCGGCCGTCGTGAAGACCAGGCCCTCGCCGGTGGCCGGCGTGAACGCGGTGGGAACGTCGAGCCGCCACCGCACGACGCCGCGATCGAGATCGACCGCCACCAGCTGGCCCCCTTTGAGCGGCACGTACGCGCCGGACGTGTCGTAGCCGGCCGGCGCCGCCGGCGGCGTGTCGAACGACACCTGCCACCGCGCATCGAGCGCTGTCAAGGACGGAGCGACGGCCTCCTGAAGTGCAAGAGCGATCGCGAGAAAGAGGGTCATCAAAGTTATAATAGCGTTCTTACCTTCAACACGACGTGGCGCATCAAACCATTCTCGTCCTGGATTTCGGCTCGCAGTTTACGCAACTGATCGCGCGGCGCTTGCGCGAGCTCTCGGTGTATTGCGAGATTCTGCCGTTCAACACCACGCCAGACGCGATCAAGGCCAAACACCCGGTCGGCCTGATCCTGTCGGGCGGGCCGAGCAGCGTCGACGAAGACGGCGCGCCCCACTGCGACCGCGCCGTGCTCGACCTCGGCGTGCCGACGCTGGGCATCTGCTACGGCATGCAGTTGATGACCGACATGCTGGGCGGCCGGCTCGGCCGCTCCGCGCATCGCGAGTTCGGTCACGCCCTGGTGCGGCGCGACTCGGCCGTGCCGTCGCGGATGCTGAAGGGCATGCCCGACGAGTTGCGCGTGTGGGCCAGCCACGGCGACTTCGTCGCCACCGCGCCGCCCGGCTTCGCGGTGGCGGCCACCAGCACCAACGCGCCCGTCGCCGTGATGGAAGCGCCCGACCAGGGCTATTACGCGCTCCTGTTCCACCCGGAGGTCGCGCATACCGATCGCGGCAAGGAGCTGCTCCGCAACTTCGCCTTCGACATCTGCGGCTGCACCGGCGACTGGACCATCGCGTCGTTCATCGGCGAGGCGACCGCGCGCATCAAGGCACAGGTGGGCGACCAGCGCGTCGTCTGCGGGCTGTCGGGCGGTGTCGACTCCACCGTGGCGGCCACGCTCATTCATCGTGCCATCGGCGACCGCCTCCAGTGCATTTTCGTCGACAACGGCCTGTTGCGCCTCAACGAAGCCGCGCAGGTGGTCGAGCGCTACAAGAAGCTGCAGTTGCCCGTGCACCCCGTGGACGCGAGCGACATCTTCCTGACCCGCCTTGCGGGCGTCACCGATCCTGAAACCAAGCGCAAGATCATCGGCGCCACCTTCATCGACATCTTCACCGAGAAGGCCCTGGCGCTCGGCGACTTCGCCTTCCTCGCCCAGGGCACGCTCTATCCCGACGTGATCGAATCGGTGTCGGTGCGCGGTCCCTCCGCCACCATCAAGAGCCACCACAACGTCGGCGGCCTGCCGGCGGGGATGACGTTCAAGCTGGTCGAGCCGCTGCGCGAGCTCTTCAAGGACGAAGTGCGGCGCGTCGGCCGCGACCTCGGCATCGACAAGGAATTCCTGGTGCGGCAGCCGTTCCCGGGCCCGGGTCTCGCCGTGCGCATTCTCGGCGACGTCTCGCGCGACCGGATCGCCCTGCTGCAGAAGGCTGACGCCATCGTCGCCGACGAAGTCCGCAAGGCCGGCTGGTACGAGCGCGTCTGGCAGAGCTTCGCGGTGCTGCTGCCGGTGCAGAGCGTCGGCGTGATGGGCGACGCGCGCACCTACGAGTTCACGGTGGCGGTACGCGCGGTCGAAAGCCTCGACGGCATGACCGCCGATTGGGCGCGGCTGCCGCACGAGCTGCTCGCGTCGATCTCCTCGCGGATCGTCAACGAGGTCCGCGGCATCAACCGCGTCGTCTACGACATCAGCTCGAAGCCCCCCTCCACCATCGAGTGGGAATAGCCGATGGCGGAGTTCGTCCATCTGCACCTGCACACCGAGTTCTCGCTGCTCGACGGCGCCTGCCGCATCGACGAGCTGCTGGACGAGGCGGAGCGTCTCAAGATGCCCGCCCTTGCCGTCACCGAGCACGGCAACATGTTTTCGGCGGTGGTCTTCCACGACGCCGCCCGCAAGCGCGGCATCAATCCCATTCTCGGCTGCGAGGTCTACGTCGCGCCCGGCGACCGGCGCGACAAAAGCGGCACGCCCGGCGAAACCGCCAATCACCTCGTGCTGCTGGCCGAAAACGAGATCGGCTTCAAGAACCTGATCAAGCTGGTGTCGGCCGGCTACACCGAGGGGTTCTATTACAAGCCGCGCATCGACAAGCAACTGCTCGCGCAGCACGCCGCAGGCCTGATCGGCCTCAGCAGCTGCCTCAAGGGCGAAGTGGCGTCCGAAATCCGGGCGGAGCAGGCCAGGAAGGCGATGGCCGCGGCCGCGACCTACCGCGACATCCTGGGCCCGAACAATTTCTTCCTCGAGATGCAGTTTCAGGGCATCGACGAGCAGCGCATCGTCAACACCGGGCTGCTGCCGATCGCGCGCGACCTGAACATGCCGCTGGTGACGACCAACGACGTGCATTACCTCCGCCACGGCGACCACAAGCCGCACGACATCCTGCTGTGCATCGGCACGGGGAAGTCGGTGAACGACGAGAACCGGCTGAAGTACCACGGCGACCAGTTCTTCCTGAAGACCGCCGATCAGATGGCCGAGGTGTTCGGCGACTATCCGGAGGCGATGAAGAACACGCTCGTGATCGCCGAGCGCTGCCACGTCACGATTCCGCAGGGCCAGAACCACCTGCCGACGTTCGCGGTGCCCGACGGCTTCACGCTGGACGCCTACTTCGAGCACGTCGTGCGCCTGGGCTACGCCCAGCGGCTCGAGCGGTTGCGGCAGCTCGAGGCGGCCGGCCAGCTGCGCCACACCATCGCCGAGTACGACGAACGCCTGGCCTACGAGATCGCGATGATCAAGAAGATGGAGTACCCGGGGTACTTCCTGATCGTCTGGGATTTCATCCGTTACGCGCGCGAGCAGGGAATCCCGGTGGGACCGGGCCGCGGCTCGGCCGCCGGCAGCCTCGTGGCCTATGCGCTTCGCATCACCGACGTCGACCCGCTGCACTACGACCTGATTTTCGAGCGCTTCCTCAATCCCGAGCGCGTGTCGCTGCCCGATATCGACGTCGACTTCTGCGAGCGCCGGCGCAGCGAGGTGATCGAGTACGTGACCGCCAAGTACGGCCGCGAGAACGTGTCGCAGATCATCACCTTCGGCACGATGAAGGCCAAGGCGGTGATTCGCGACGTCGGCCGCGTGATGGACATGCCGTACGCGGATGTCGACCGCATCGCCAAGCAGATTCCGCCGGCCCTCGACATGACGCTCGACAAGGCGCTGGCCGAGAACCCGGTGCTGCGCGAGATGGCGAAGAACGATCCGCGCGTGCACGACGTGCTCGAAATGGGCAAGCGCCTCGAGGGCGTGTCGCGCAACGCCGGCGTCCACGCCGCCGGCGTCGTGATCGCGCCCGGGCCGATCACCGACTACGCGCCGCTCTTCAAGAGCAACCGCGACGAAATCACGACCCAGTGGGCGATGAAGGAGGTCGAGCGCGTCGGCCTGCTGAAGATGGACTTCCTCGGCCTCAGCACGCTGACGCTGATCCAGGATGCGCTCGCCGAGATCAAGCGGACCGAGGGCATCTCTCTCGACATCGATACGATTCCCCTCGACGATGCGAAGACCTACCAGCTGTTCATCGACGGCCAGACCTACGGCATCTTCCAGTTCGAAAGCTCCGGCATGCGCGAGATCCTGCGGCGCGCCAAGCCGCAGCGGCTCGAAGACCTGATCGCGATGAACGCGCTCTATCGGCCCGGCCCGCTCAAGGGCGGCATGGTCGACGACTACATCAACCGCAAGGCCGGCCGCAGCCAGGTCAAGTACGAGCTGGCCGCCCTCGAGCCGATCCTGGCCGACACCTACGGCGTCATCGCCTACCAGGAACAGGTCATGCGCATGGCGAGCGTGCTCGCCGGCTTCACGCTGGGCCAGTCCGACGTGCTCCGCAAGGCGATGGGCAAGAAGGACCCCAAGGTCATGGCCAAGCAGCGCGAGGCCTTCATGGCCGGGGCGCTGGCCAAGGGCATCAGCGAGAAGAAGGCCAGCAAGATCTTCGAGCTGATGGAGTTCTTCGCCGGCTACGGCTTCAATAAATCGCATTCCACGGCCTACGCGTTCCTGGCCTACCAGACCGCGTATTTGAAGGCGAACTTCCCGCGGCACTTCGCGGCGGCGCTGCTCACCATCGAAGCGGCCAACACCGAGAAGCTCGCGGTCTACATCAGCGAATCACGCGAGCGCGGCATCGCGGTGCGCCCGCCCGACATCAACGAGAGCCAGCTGCACTTCACCGTCGTCCCCGAAGGCGTGCGCTTCGGCCTCACCGCCATCAAGGGCCTGGGCGAGGGCGCGATCCGCAGCATCCTCGAGGTGCGGGAGCGCCTCGGCCGCATCACCTCGATCCACCAGCTGTGTGAAGAGCTCGACCTCCGGCTCGTCAACAAGAAGGTGCTCGAAGCGCTCGTGCGGTCGGGCGCATGCGACAGCGTGATCCCGGGCGGCGTCGGCCTCCCGGCCGGACGCGCCAAGCTGTTCGGCGCGATCGACAGCGCCATCGAGCACGGCAACCGCACGCAGCGCGATCGCGAGCAGGGCCAGGCGGATCTGTTCGGCGGCGGGGAGGAGGGCGGCCTCACCATCATCCGGCTCCCCGAGGCGCCGCCGTGGACGGAGATGGAGCTGCTGGCGCACGAGAAGGAAGCTCTCGGCCTCTACCTGAGCGGCCACCCGATCGACCGCCATGCCGGCGACCTGCGCGCGTTCGGCGCCAAGACGGTCGGGGACCTGACGATGAGCGAGATTCCGTCCGGCATCGACGGCGCGCCCGGCCGGCTGATCCTCGAGGATGTCTACGTCGGCGGCATCGTCTCCGGCTTCCGCGGACTCAAGACCAAGAAGGGCGATCCGATGTGCGTCTTCACACTCGAAGACCATCAGGGCGCCGTCGAGGTCGTCGTGTTCCCCGAAATGTTCGGCCGCCACCGCGCGCTCATCGTCAACGGCGCGCTGCTGCTCGTGCGCGGCAAGTTCGAGCGCGACGAGGACAGCTCGCGCTTCCAGAGCGCCGACATCCTGCCGCTGGCGGCGCTCAAGGAGCGGCTGTCGCGCGGGGTCAGGATCCGGTTGAAGGCCAACTGTCCGCGTGAGACGATTGAGGCGTTGTGGGCGCTGCTCGGCAAGCACCGCGGGGACCGGCCCGTGGCCGTCGAAGTGGAAATGAACGGCGGGTCGCGCCACGTGATCGTGCGCGCCGAGGTGACCTCCTCCATACGCGTGCGGACGTCGGAGCAGTTCGTGGCCGACGTCGAGCGCATCTGCGGGCCCGGATCGGTCACGGTACATTCCTGACATGCCAGACCTGCTGGAATTCGAAGAGCCCATCGGCGTCCTGCTGAGAGAGATCGAGGCGCTCTCCACGCTGGCGCCCAGCGAGGATCGCGACCGCGAGATCGCGCGGCTCGAGGCGCGCGTCGACGCGATCCGCGGCGAGTTGTACAAGACGCTGACGCCGTGGCAGCGCGTGCAGGTCGCCCGCCATCCGTCGCGGCCGACCACCCTCGACTACGTCGAGCGCCTCTGCACCGACTTCGTCGAGCTGCACGGCGACCGCCGCTTCGCCGACGATCACGCCATCGTCACCGGCACGGCCTTGTACAAGGGCCAGCCGATCCTCGTGGTCGGCCACCAGAAGGGCAGCGACACCAAGCAGAAGATCTTCCGGAACTTCGGCTACGCCCGGCCCGACGGCTACCGTAAGGCGATGCGGACGATGGAGCTGGCGCAGAAGTTCAGCCGGCCGATCCTGTGCTTCGTGGACACCCCGGCCGCCTACCCCGGCATCGAATCGGAGGAGCGGGGCGTGGCCGAGGCGATCGCCGTCAACCTGCGCGAAATGGCGATGCTCGAGGTGCCGGTGATCGTGATCGTGCACGGCGAGGGCGGCAGCGGCGGCGCGCTGGGCCTCGCCGTCGGCGATCGTATCCTGATGCACGAGTTCGCCATCTACAGCGTCATCCCGCCCGAGGGCTGCGCCGCCATCCTGTGGCGGGACGCCGGCAAGAAGATGGAGGCCGCCGAGGCGTTGAAGATCACGGCGCCCGACTTGCTTGCGCTCGAGGTCATCGACGAGATCGTGATCGAGCCGGTGGGCGGCGCCCATACGAATCCGGAACAGGCCGCCGCGCTCCTGGACGTGGCGCTGCAACGGGCGCTGGCCGAGGTCTCGGCGCTCGACGTCGAGACCCGCCTCGAGCAGCGCTATCAGAAGTTCCGCAAAATGGGATCCGTCGGGATCATCGAAGTGTAGGGGCGGGTCTCCAGACCCGCCCATCCCCATGGCCGTACCACCAATCTGGAACACGAAGCCCTTCGACCAGGCACAAGCCCTGGCCCTGTCGCGCGCGCTCGGCGTGTCGCCGGTCACCGCGCGGCTGCTCGTCATCCGGGGGCTGGTCGATCCCGATGAGGCCTCGCGCTTCCTCAAGCCGTCACTCGATCAACTGCTCGATCCCTCCCGGCTCACCGATCTCGACAAGGCCACCGACCGGCTGCTGGCCGCCGTGGCCGCGCGGGAGCGCATTGCGGTCCACGGGGATTACGACGTCGACGGGATCACGTCCACCGTGATCCTCCGGCGCGCGCTCGAGCTGCTCGGCGCCGATGTCGGCCACTTCATTCCGGAACGGCTGACCGACGGCTACGGGCTTCAGGCCGGCACCATCGACCGGCTGCACGCCGAGGGCGTCAAGCTGATCGTCTCGGTCGACTGCGGCATCCGCGGCGCTGAAGCGGCGCGGCGGGCCCGCGAGCTCGGCGTGGATCTCATCATCACGGACCACCACGAGCCGGATGCGGAGCTGCCCGACTGCTGCGCGGTCGTGAACCCGAAGCGCCACGACTGCACCTATCCGGACAAGAACCTGGCGGGCGTCGGCGTGGCCCTGAAAGTCGTGCAGGCGCTGTGCCGCAAGTCGGCGAAGACGGCGTGGCTGCCGGCCTTCGTCAAGATCGCCGCGATTGGGACGCTGGCCGACGTGGTGCCGCTCGTCGGCGAGAACCGGGTGATCGCCAAGCTCGGCCTGGAGATGCTGACGAAGGGCCCGCACAAGGTCGGCCTCCGCGCGCTGTTCGAAGCCGCCGGCCTCACCGGCAAGACGATCGACAGCTACCACATCGGCTTCATGGTGGCACCCCGCATCAACGCCGCCGGCCGCATGAGCACCCCCGACATCGCCACGCGCCTGCTGCTCGCGTCGGACGAGGGGATGGCCGGCGAAGCGAAGGCGCTGGCCGAGCAACTGGAGTCGGAGAACACGCGGCGCCGGCAGGAGGACCAGGACATTCTTGCCAAGGCGAAGAAGTCGGTGGAGGCCGACCCCGATATCGGGTCGCGGAGCGTGCTGGTCGTGGCCGGGGAGGGCTGGCATCGCGGCGTGATCGGCATCGTCGCCGCCAAGCTCGTCGACGCGTTCTACCGGCCGGCCATCGTGTTGTCGACCGACGGCGAGGTCGCGCACGGCTCGTGCCGCAGCATTCCCGGATTCGACATGCTCGCCGCGCTCGAATCCTGCGCGCCGATCCTGTCGCGGTTCGGCGGGCACAAGCAGGCCGCCGGGCTGCAGTTGCTCTCGTCGCGCGTGAGGGAGTTCCGCCAGGCCGTCAACGCCTACGCCGACACCTGCCTCGGCCCCGACGACCTGCGGCCGCGGCTCTGGCTCGACGGGCCGCTGGCCTTCGGCGAGATCACCGATCGCGTGGTCGCCGAGTTCAACGCGCTGGCACCGTTCGGCCCGGGCAACCCGAAGCCGCGTTTCCACACCGGGCCCGTGACCGTCGTCGACGGGCCGCGGATCCTGAAAGACCGCCACCTCAAGATGAGCATGAAGCAGGACGGCCGCGTGCTGCGGGCGATCCAGTGGAACGCCGCCGAGCGTGAACACCGATTGCTCGCGCAGAAGGATGGCGTCGAGATCGCGTACACCGTGGAGGAGAACGAGTTTCGTGGTGAGCGGTATGTGGAACTCAGATTGGAAGACTTTCGATAGGGATGACGCAGATTTCCAGACCACGGCCGCAGATCACGCAGATGACGCAGATCTAAAGCCCAAGCCTGCGTTCACGGCCCGTGAATTCCAGGAGACGGTATGGACGCACAGTCGCTCTTCACGGCGTTCTGGACGAACGAATCGAAGACCACCCGCAACGTGCTGGCGAGTAGCCGCAGATTGCTTTCTTGAAATACGGCCGCAGATTAAACACAGATTAGACACAGATTCTCTTTTTTGAAGACCCACACCGATCTATGGCTCGCTCATCACAAACCGGCGGTACTCGAGCGACGGCCGCCCGAAGTTGAGTAGCAGCGCCGTCTGATGGCCGCTGAGAGCCAGGTAGTTCAGGACCTGCGCATGATCAGAGGGGCCCGTTACCGAACTGGCCTTCACCTCCACAACCACCTCGTCGAAGCACACGAAGTCGCACTTGTAGAAGCCGCCGAGACGCTTCCCCTTGTATTCGACCGAGCATGGCACTTGGGCAACGAATGGGATGTCACGAAGTGCGAACTCGTGAGCCAGCGCCTCGCTGTAGATCACTTCGAGGAATCCTCTGTGGAGAATCCGGTGAACCTCCATCGCGGCGCCGATGATCGCGAATGTTCTCTCGTCTCTACCCGGGTGCGGAATGTTCATGCGAAGCACCTCATCCAATCCGTATGCCGCGCGCATCGGGCGTTCGCGATCAGCGGAAGTCCCTGTCCAGGCTCGCGCGGGCACACCGACACGCTTGGCGCGTTGTTTGAGAGTCGCAGTTTCTTCGATGGCACAGGCCATCTGGTCTGGCAATTCCTGCCACGTGAGCATCCGTGAAGACTGGAGGGAGTAATCTGCGTCCAATCGGCGTCGAATCTGCGGCTGTATTTCGTCTCAGTCAATCTCAGGCTGGTACCAATCCCCAGAGCCCGCGACTCGCGGAGCATTGATCACGTAGCCACCGATTGCCCTTCCTGAAATACAGCCGCAGATTAGCGACCCACAGATTAGACACAGATTCTCTTCTTCACGGACACACACCCATCTATGGCTCGCTCAGCACAAACCGGCGGTACTCGAGCGACGGCTTCCCGAAGTTTGAGCAGCAGCACCTCATCCAATCCGTGTGCCACGCGCATCGGGCGTTCGCGATCAGCGTCAGTCCCTGTCCAGGCTCGCCCGGGCACACCGACACGGTTGGCGCGTTGTTTGAGAAACGCAGTTTCTTCGATGGCACAGGCCATCTGGTCTGGCAATTCCTGCCACGTGAGCACCCCGTGAGGATTGGAGAAGTAATCTGCGTCGAATCTGCGTCGAATCTGCGTCGAATCTGCGTCGAATCTGCGGCTGCATTTGGTCTGAATCAATCTGAGGCTGGTACAATCGGTGGCGTGAGTCCCTGGCAGAAACACGCCCGCGCCGTGCTCGCCGTGATCGTGCTCGGCGTGATCGGCGTCGTCGGCTACACGCTGCGGCCGCGCGATGCGCGCGTGGCGCCGCCGCCGGTGGAGAAGTTGAAGCCCAAGGTCATGGTCGTGACCACGGGCGGCGATGCCATCCAGTTCAAGAGTGCGAGCCGCGATCTGCGGGTTGAGTTCGAGCGGCAGGAAACCTACGAGGACGGCCAGACGCGGCTCTTCGGTGTGAAGATCAACGTCGACAATCGCGGCGGCCGCAACTACACCGTCACCGGCAAGGAAGCGAGCATCGGCAAGGACCAGAGCTCCTTCGACGTGACCGGCGACGTCCACCTCGAGACCAACGACGGCCTCACCGCCTTCAGCCAGAGCGCGGGCTACACCGAGGCCGAGAAGGTCGTCAGGGCGCCCGGGCCCGTGACCTTCACGCGCGGCCGCATGTCCGGCTCCGGCGTCGGCTTCACCTACGACGAACAGCGCAACACGCTGTGGCTCCTCGACCAGGCGGTCGTCCACTTCGCGCAGGACGGCGACGCCGAGCCGATCGATGTGACCGCCGGTGCCTTCGGCTTCGCCCGCGCCGACCGCTACATGCGCTTCGAGCGGACCATGCACATGGTGCGGGAGGGGCAGGTGACCGACGCCGGCGAGGCCACCGTGCACCTGTTTCCCGATCGCGACGAGCCCGACCGCGTTGAACTCCGTGGCAACTCGAAGGTGACCGGCGGCGCCGGCATGGGCGCCCTGCAATCGATGTCGGCGCGCGACATGAACCTGGATTACCGCGACGACGGCCGGACGTTGGAGCAGGCGACGCTGGCGGGGCAAGGCGACATCCACCTCGCTGCCAAGGCCGCGTCGGCGGGGCAGCGGCTGATGGGCGAGAACATGACCATCGCGCTCGCCCCCGACGCCTCGGTGAGCAGCCTTGCCGCGCGCGGCAAGGTCGAGGTCAGCCTGCCCGCCACCGGCGACACGGCCGCGCGGACGATCCGCTCGACGTCGCTGACGGCCTCCGGCGCGGCCCAGGGCCTCGACAAGATGGAGTTCACCGAAGGCGTGAGCTACGACGAGGCGGCCACCAAGGCGCATGGCCCGCGCACCGCGCGCGCCCGCACCCTCGAGGCCGCGCTCGATCCCGCGGCGGGCACCCTGCAGGACGCGCATTTCATCGGCGCCTTTCGCTTCGAAGACGGCGCGCTCGTAGCCACCAGCGCCGACGCGCGCTACCGGATCGCCGCCGGCACCCTGGACCTGTCGGGCAAGGACGGCACTACCGTCCCGCAGATTCGTAACGAGTCGCTGACCATCGATGCCGACCAGATCGACGTGACGCTGTCGCCGCGGGTGATGGTCGCCAGCGGGAAGGTGCAGAGCGTGCTGCAGCCCTCGAAGAAGCCGGCGGGCAACGCCGCGGCCGCCAGGCGGCCCGGCCTGCTGGCCGACAAGGACCCCGTCAACGTGATCGCCGACCAGCTCACCTACGACGAGGCCTCGCGCACGGGGGAGTATTCAGGACAGGCGCGGCTGTTCCAGGGCGACACGCAGATCAACGGCGAGACGATCACGCTCGACGAAACCAAGGGCGACCTGATCGTGAAGGGCAAGGTGATCACGACGCTGCCGATCGCCGACAAGAAGGCCGCCGCCGAACCGGGCGCGAAGCCGCAGCCGATGGTAGGCACCGCCGGCTCGTTCACCTACACGGACCAGACACGCCGCGCCACCTACCAGACACTGGCACACCTGGTGGGCAGCCAGAGCGACCTGCACGCCGACACGCTGGACCTGTTGCTCGCCAAAGACGAGAACACGCTCGAGCGCCTCGAAGCCACGGGCGCCGTCAGGGCCATCGTCGACAAGCGCACCGTCACCGGTACGAAACTGGAGTACGCGCCGGCCGACGACAAGTACGTCGTGCTCGGCGCGCCGGTGCGCATGGTCGACGCCGCGTGCCAGGAAACCACCGGCAAGACGTTGACCTTCTTCAAGTCGTCCGATAGAGTCATCGTCGACGGCAACAACGAGATCCGCACGCAGAGCAAGGGCGGCGGCAAGTGTCCCTCCACGCCCCCCAACTGATGGCCTCGACCCTCCGCACACACGAACTGACCAAGTCATACGGCGGCCGTACGGTAGTGCGAGGCGTGAGCCTCGACGTGACCGCCGGCGAGGTGGTCGGCCTGCTCGGCCCCAACGGCGCCGGCAAGACCACGACGTTCTACATGGCCGTCGGCCTGACCGCGCCCGACTCGGGCCGCGTCACGCTGGACGGCGTCGATGTCACCGACGACCCGATGTACGTGCGCGCGCGCAAGGGCATCGGCTACCTCCCGCAGGAGCCGTCGATCTTCCGCGGTCTCACCGTCGAGCAGAACATCCTCGCGATTCTCGAGACCCTGGACATCGATGCGGCCACGCGCAAGACCCGTCTTCGCGAGCTGCTGGCGGAGCTCAACCTGACCCCGCTGGCCGCCTCGCCCGCCCACACGCTCTCGGGCGGCGAACGCCGCCGGGCCGAGATCACCCGCGCCCTCGTGATGTCGCCGCGGTTCATCCTGCTGGACGAGCCGTTCGCCGGCATCGACCCGATCGCGGTCACGGAGATCCAGAAGATCATCTTCCACCTCAAGGAGCGGGGTATCGGCATCCTCATCACCGACCACAACGTGCTGCAGACCCTCAAGATCACCGATCGCGCCTACATCGTCACGGAAGGGGCCATTTTCCGCAGCGGAACCCCGGCCGCGCTGGCCGCGGACGAGGAGGTCCGGCGGATATACCTCGGGGCCGATTTCCGGCTGGACTAAGATGTAAGAGACGGTCATGGCCATCCAGCAGAAGCTTCAAACGAAGCTCGCACAGAAGCTGATCCTCACGCCTTCGCTCCAGCAGGCGATCAAGCTTCTCCCAATGTCGACCTTGGAACTGGCCGACCTCCTCAACCAGGAGGTCGTCGAGAATCCGCTGCTCGAGGAAGTTCCGACCGAGGAGCTTCAGGCGGCGGAGGCGGTCCCGGCCGCCGAAAAAGAGGGCGAAGACAAGGCCAAGGCCGACAAGACCGATTCGTGGGACGACGCCGATTACGAGTACTTCTTCGGCGACTACCTGGATGACGGCTACCGGCCGCGGGCCCCGCAGGAAGTCAAGGAACTGCCGCCGATCGAGAACACCCTGTCGACCAGCTCGTCGCTGACCGACCACCTCGAATGGCAGCTCTCGCTCCAGACCGACGTCGACCCGATCCGCGAGATCGGCGAGGCCATCATCGGCAATCTGGACGACGACGGCTACCTGGTGGCGTCGGTGGACGAGATCGCGTCGATGGGCCCCTGGCCGGTGGACGAAGTCGAGCGGGCGCTCCGCCTGATCCAGAGCTTCGACCCGATCGGCGTGGCGGCGCGCGACCTGCAGGAATGCCTGACGCTGCAGATCCGGCACCTGCGGCTCGACGGCACGCCCACCGAGAAGATCGTGACCGAGCACCTGCGGCTCCTGCACAACCACCAGATGCCGGACCTTGCCCGCAAGCTCGGGCTCAGCATCGAAGAGCTCAAGCACCACGTCGAGATCATCCAGCACCTCGACCCCAAGCCCGGCAGCCGCTTCAACCCGCAGCCGTCGCAATACGTCATCCCCGACGTCTACATCGTCAAGGTCGAGGATCAGTACGTGGCGGTGCTGAACGAAGACGGCCTGCCGCAGCTGCGCATCAGCCCGACCTACCGCCGGCTGCTCGACAAGGGCGCCGCCGAGAACAGCGACGAGACCCGCGCCTACGTCAAGGACAAGTTCCGCTCGGCGCTGTGGCTGATCAAGTCGGTGGAGCAGCGGCAGAAGACGATCCACAAGGTCGCCAGCAGCATCTGCAACTTCCAGCGCGACTTCCTCGACCACGGCATCGAGCACCTGCGGCCGCTGGTGCTGCGCGACGTCGCCAACGACATCGGCATGCACGAATCCACCGTGAGCCGCGTCGTCACCAACAAGTACATGCACACGCCCCAGGGCGTGTTCGAGATGAAGTACTTCTTCCACAGCGGCATCAGCAGCTCGTACGGCGACGCCGTGTCGTCGGTGACGATCAAGAACCGCATCAAGAAGATCATCGAGGGCGAGGATCCCAAGAAGCCGTTGAGCGATTCGAAGATCGTGAACATCCTCCAGCGTGAGGGGTTGATGCTGGCGCGGCGCACGATCGCGAAGTACCGCGAGGAGCTGAAGATCCCGACGTCGAACCAGCGGAAGGTGCTCTTCTAATCGTCGATGTCCATCACCCCGACAATCACGGTTCGCGGCCTGCTCGACGCGCGACCCGAGTCGGTCGGCCTGACCATCGATTTGCTCGCCGGGGCGCGCGGCCTCGAGCGGCACATCACCAGTCCCTACATCCAGAAGACCGGCCTCGCGCTGGCCGGGTTCCATGAATACCTGCAGGCCGGCCGCATCCTGCTGTTCGGCGACAGCGAGGTCCGGTTCCTCGAGAGCCTGGATTCCGCCGCCCGCCGGCGGGCGCTCGCCAACTCGTTTGCGGCGCACTTGCCGTGCCTGCTCGTCACCGGCGGGGCGGAGCTGCCGCCCGAGGTCGAGATCGAAGGCGAGCTGGCCGACGTGCCGATCCTGCGCACGCCGGTGCCGACGGCGACCGCCATCGGCAAGCTCACCGCCATCCTCGAAGACCGGCTCGCCGTCCGCGAGGTCATCCACGGCGTCCTGCTCGACATCCTCGGCCTCGGCGTCCTGATCGTCGGCGAGAGCGGCATCGGCAAGAGCGAGTGCGCGCTCGACCTCGTGGTCCGCGGCCACCGGCTCGTCGCCGACGACACGGTGGAGGTGCGGCGCCGCGCCGAATCGATCGTAATCGGCGCCTGCCCCGAGCTGACGCGCCACCACATGGAGGTCCGCGGCCTCGGCCTGATCAACATCCGCGACCTCTTCGGCGTCGCCTCGACGCGGACGTCGAAGCGCGTCGAGCTGGTCGTGCAACTCGACCGCTGGGACCAGGACCGCGAATACGATCGCCTGGGCCTGGACGATGCGTCGTACGAGCTGATCGGATTGAAGGTGCCGCTGCTCCGCATGCCGGTGGGTCCGGGGCGCAACCTCGCGATCCTCGTCGAGGTCGCCGCCCGCAACCAGTTGCTCCGCATGCGCGGGATCAACGCCGCGCGCGAGCTGGTCAAGCGCCTCGACGAAAGCCTGACCGGCACCCAGGCCCCCAAGCACCTGAGCACCCAGGCACCCGAAGAGGACGAAGAACTGTGAGCAAGTCGCGGCGACGGCCGACCGACGCGCGCTTCATCGTGCTGACCGGGCTGTCGGGATCCGGAAAGTCGCAGGCCATCCGCGCGCTCGAGGACCTGGGCTACTACTGCGTCGACAACCTGCCGGTGTCGCTGCTGCCGGTGATGGCGGAGCTCAGCGAGCGGCAGTCGGAGCATTCCCGCGTGGCGGTGGTGATGGACATCCGCGAGCCCCGCTTCGTCAGTGACTTCCCGAAGGTCTATCGCAAGCTGAAGACCCACAAGCGGCTGCTGCCGCGGCTGATCTTCCTCGAGGCGGACCACGCCGAGCTGGTCCGCCGTTTCAGCGCCTCCCGCCGCCCGCATCCGCTGGCGCCGGACCGCCCGGTCACCGAAGGCCTCTCCGAAGAACGCGCCAAGCTGCGCGGCATCCGGGCGCTCGCCGACAAGGTGATCGACACGACGAAGCTGAACGTGCACGAGTTGCGGCAGGCCCTGCTCGAAATGGTGAGCGGGAAGAAGCAGGCCTCGAAGCTGGTGCTGACGTTCCTGAGCTTTGGTTTCACGTCCGGCCCGCCCGCCGAGGCCGACCTGATGTTCGACGTGCGGTTCCTCAAGAACCCGCACTGGGTGCCGGCCCTGCGGCCGCAAACCGGCAAGGACCCGGCCGTGGCGGCGTACATTCGCCGCCAGCCGACCGCGCGGGCGGCGATCAAGCGATTCTCGTCGCTGCTGCGCTGGATCGTGCCGCTGTACGTGCAAGAGGGGAAGAGCTATCTCACCGTGGCGATCGGCTGCACCGGCGGCCGCCACCGGTCGGTGTATTTTGCCGAAGCGCTGAAACGGGAACTCGCCGGGATCGCAGGGGTCCAGACGCGCGTGCGCCACCGCGACCTCACGGGGGAACGATGATCGGTGTCGTCGTCGTCACGCACGGCCAGCTCGCCACCGAACTGGTGAACGCGGCCGAGACCATCGTCGGCGACCTGCCGAACTTCTCGGCCGTCTCGATCGGATGGCACGAAGACGTGCAGGACGCGCGCGACGAGATTGCCGCGGCGATCGAGCGCGTCAAGGCGCCCGGCGGCGTGCTGATCGCCACCGACATGTTCGGCGGCACGCCCTCGAACCTCGGCATCACGTTTCTCGCCGAAGACGCGGTCGAGGTCGTGACCGGCGTCAACCTGCCGATGCTGATCAAGGCCGCCAGCCTGCAGGACGGCGCGCGGCTCACCGACATCGCGCGCCTGCTGCGGGAGCACGGCCGCAACGCGATCTGGGTGGCCTCGGATCTGCTGAACGAAGGTCCCGGTGGCGCCGGACCGGCCGAATGACCGCGCGCCAATGTGTGATTCGCAACCGTCTGGGGCTGCACGCGCGTGCGGCGGCGAAGTTCGTCCGTACCGCGACCAAATACGTCTCGCAGATCCGCGTCTCGCGCGACGGGCGGGCCATGGACGGCAAGAGCATCATGGGGATCCTGCTGCTGGCCGCGGGCCCGGGGGCGACCATCGTGATTACCGCTGACGGGCCGGACGAGGTCGAGGCCGCCGAGACGCTGTGCCACCTCGTCGAAGCCGGGTTTGGAGAAGACGCGTGGAGCGCCTGACCGGCATCGGCGTCTCGCCCGGCGTCGTGCTCGGCCGCGCGGTCGTGCTGACGCAGCGCACCGAGGTCATGCGCTTTCCGATCCCGCCCGATCGGGTCGAGCGGGAAGTGGCGGCGCTGACGCGCGCGCAGGCCGATTCCCGCCAGCAGTTGCTCGACATCCGCGGCCGGCTCGATCAGGGCCGCGGCTCCGAGCTCGCGGCGCTTTTCGACGCCCAACTGCTCATGCTCGACGACCCGATGCTCGTGGGCCGGGCCGAGCAGATCATCCGCACCGAGCGCGTCAACGCGGCGTGGGCCGTGCATCGCGCCTACGAGGAGCTGTACCACGTCTTCATGTCGATGGAAGACCCGTACCTCCGCGAGCGCGAGAACGACGTCGCCGATGTCGCCGGGCGCCTCCGGTTGAACCTGCGCCACGGCGCGAAGGGGCCGAAGGAGCTCCTCAGCCAGATCGATGGGCCGTCGGTGCTGATCGCCGATGAGCTCACCGCGTCGGTGGCGGCGCAGCTCGACTGGAGCCGCGTGCAGGCGTTTGCCACCGACGCCGGCAGCCGCACCTATCACACCGCGATCCTCGCCCGCTCGCTGAAGGTGCCGGCCATCGTCGGCCTGCACGACGCCTCGATCCGCATCGCCGCCGGCACGCCCGTGATCCTCGACGGGACCACCGGCGAGCTGATCGTCGCGCCCTCGGCCGACCAGATCGACGAGGCGCACCGGCGCGCCTCGCGGCCGCGAAAGCGCGGCCTGTCGTCCGCCGAGTCGGGTCCGGTCTCGACGACAGACGGCGTGCGCATCCGGCTGGAGGCCAACATCGAGCTGCTCGAGGACCTGCCGTTCCTCAACGAGCATGGCGCCGAGGGCGTCGGGCTCTATCGATCGGAGTTCATGCTGTCGGGCAAGTCGATCGAGGCGGCCACCGAAGACAAGCAGTACGCGCTCTATCGCAGCCTGATCGAGCAGGTCGCGCCGCGGCCGGTCACGATCCGGACCTTCGACCTCGACGAACGGCAGTTCGGGCCCACGCACGGCCCCGAGCGCCGGCGCACGCGCCCGGGTCTGCGCGGCCTGCGGCTGGGCCTCGCCAACCCGGAGGTACTGCGCACGCAGCTCCGCGCCCTCGTGCGCGCCTCCGCGCACGGCCCGCTGCGCATCATGTTCCCGTTCGTGACGGCGGTGGAAGAGGTCCGCGAGGCCAGGGCATTGCTGTCGGTGGCGATGCGCGACCTGGGCGTCGACGCAAGCGGGCGAATCAAGGTCGGCGCCATGATCGAGGTGCCCTCCGCCGCGCTCGCCGCCGACCTGCTCGCGCCCCACGTCGACTTCTTCACGATCGGCACCAACGACCTGATCCAGTTTTGCCTCGCCGTGGACCGCACCGACGATCGCGTGTCGGACCTCTACGAGCCGCTGCATCCGGCGGTGCTGCGGTTGATCCGCCAGGTCCGCCGCGCCGCGGCGCGGCAGAAGATCCCCGTCTCGCTCTGCGGCGAGATGGCGTCGGACCCGGCGCTGGTGGGCCTGCTCGTGGGCCTCGGCCTCACCGAGTTCAGCATGACGCCCGGCGCCATTCCGATCGTCCGCCAGGTGATCCAGGAGCTGAGCGCCGCCGACGCGCGCAAGCTGGCCGGACACGCCTTGCTGCTGCCGACCGCCGCCGAGATCGAGCAGTATCTCTTCGACGCGCTCGCCGCGTCGGCCGTTCAAAGGAGTCCGTCACCGTGAGCGAACCGTTGCATCGGGTGGAGAAGCCGTGGGGCTACGAGGTGTGGTGGGCGCGGACCGACCGCTACGTCGGCAAGCAAATCCACATCAACAAGGGCCACGCGTTGAGCCTGCAGTACCACAACAAGAAGGACGAGACGATCTTCGTGTGGTCCGGCCGGATCTTGTTCGAGCGCGAAGTCGGCGGCACGCTCGTCGCCACCGAGATGGGGCCCGGCCAGGCCGTGCACGTGACGCCGCCCACGGTCCATCGCATGACCGCGATCGAAGATTCGGATGTGATGGAAGTCTCGACGCCTGAAACCGACGACGTGGTCAGGCTGGAAGATCGCTACGGAAGGAAAGGGACCTAGTCGGGCTCCGGGATCCGGGCTCCGGGCTCCGGATCCCATGACGGATCCCGGCGCCCGGAGCCCGGCTCACGTTAGAAAGGAATGTCGTCGTCGGTGACGGGCGCGGCGTCCTTCATCGGATCCTGGTAGCCGCCCTCACCCCGATCGACCTGGCGATCGCCGCTACCACCGCCGCGGCCGCCGCC
>MELE01000186.1 GCA_001768615.1 Acidobacteria bacterium RIFCSPLOWO2_12_FULL_67_14b
CTTCTCGATGGTGATGAGCCGTTCGACGAACGGCCGCAGTTCCTTCGCGCGCGGCACCGTCGTCGTGATGTGCTCGTGATGAAGCAGGGCCGTTGACAGGTTTCTGAGCATGGACAGGCGATGCTCCGTGACGCGGCCCAGCTTGCGGTGTGCGACTCGATGTCTCATTGCTGCTATTCCTGTGACGGGGAGGCCTGGTCGACGCGCATGCCGAGGCTCAGACCCATCGTGTGCAGGATCTCCTTGATTTCGTTGAGGCTCTTACGGCCGAAGTTCTTCGTCTTGAGCATTTCGGCCTCGGTCTTCTGCACGAGCTCGCGAATCGTCCGGATGTTCGCGTTCTTCAGGCAGTTGTACGACCGCACCGACAGCTCCAGCTCCTCGACGCTCTTGTCGAGGTTCTCGTTGCTGGCGCCCGTGCGCGGCTGATCGGATGACGATTCGGCCGGCTGCTCGGCGCCGTCCTCGAGGTTGATAAAGATATTCAGGTGGTCTCGAATCAGCTTGGCGGCGAGCGAGACGGCATCACGCGGGCTGATCGAGCAGTTCGTCCATACGTCCACCGTCAGCTTGTCGTAGTCGGTGGTCTGTCCGAGGCGCGCCGCCTCGACCAGGTAATTCACTTTCTTGGTCGGCGAGTGCACTGAATCGATCGGGATCCAGCCGATGCCCAGATCCTCGTCGAAGTTCTTGTCGGCCGAAACGTAGCCGCGGCCGCGCTTCATGCGCATCTCCATGTGGAGCTTGCCGCCCTCGGCCACGGTCGCGATGTGCGCGTCCGGCTCGAGGATCTCGACGTCGCCGTCGGCCTGGATGTCGCGTCCGCGCACTTCGCCGGGTTTGTCGACCCGGATCGTCAGCGTCTTGGTCTGCTCGGAGTGCAGCTTCAGCGGAATCTGCTTCAGATTCAGGATGATGTCGGTCGCGTCCTCGACGACGCCCGGGATGGGCGAGAACTCGTGCAGCACGCCCTCGATCTTGACGGCGGTGATGGCCGCGCCTTCAATCGACGACAGCAGCACGCGCCGAAGCGCGTTGCCCACCGTGGTGCCGAAGCCACGCTCGAAGGGCTGCGCGTAGAACCGGCCGAACCGGTCCGTGAGTGTCTCGCGTTCGAATTCCAGCCGCTTGGGCCGCTGAAAACCTTTCCACAGCATGATGTCCTCTGTCCTTTCGCCAACGGGCCCGCAGACGGGCCTCCAGACCTGCCAGTGACCGCCGACCTCCCGCCGCAGGTCTGTATAAGGCTGCGGGTCGGCGGATGCGAGAAACTATTTCGAGTACAGCTCCACAATCAGCTGTTCCTGCACGGGCAGGTTGATCTGCGCGCGGGTAGGCATTGAGACGATGCGTCCAGTGATCGAGTTCTGGTCGAACGAGAGCCATTCGGGAATGCCGCGGCCCTTCACTTCTTCCATGGCGTGCTCGAGCGTCGGGTTCTTCTGCGTGCGGCCGAGCAACGTCACGACGTCACCCTGCTTCACCTGATAGGACGGGATATCGACCTTCTTCCCGTTCACCAGAAAGTGTCCATGGCGCACGAGCTGCCGCGCCTGCGGCCGAGACGTCGCGAGCCCGAGGCGATACACCACGTTGTCGAGCCGGCGCTCGAGCAGCTGCAGCAGCGTCTCGCCGGTGATGCCGCGCGTCCGCTCGGCCATCTCGAAATACCCGCGGAACTGATCCTCGAGCACGCCGTAGGTCCGCTTGACCTTCTGCTTTTCACGCAGCTGCAGACCGTAGCCCGCGATCTTCGCTCTCCGCGTCTTGCCGTGCTGGCCGGGCGGAAAGTTGCGCTTTTCGATCGCGCACTTCTCCGTGTAGCAACGCTCCCCTTTGAGGAACAGCTTCATCCCCTCGCGGCGGCAGAGCCGGCAGACCGGACCGATATAACGAGCCATTCAATAACCTTTCGAATTTGCCTGAAATCCTTACTCCGTCGATTACACGCGTCGGCGTTTTGGTGGACGACACCCGTTGTGCGGGATGGGCGTCACGTCGCGGATCGATTTCACTTCGAGACCGACGGTCTGCAGCGCCCGAATGGCGGATTCCCGGCCGGAGCCCGGCCCTTTCACGCGAACGTCGAGCGACCGCATGCCCACCGTTTTCGCCGCGTTTCCCGCGTTGAGCGCGGCCTGGGTCGCCGCGAACGGCGTCCCTTTGCGCGACCCCTTGAACCCGATGCCGCCGGCACTCGACCACGCCACCACGTTGCCTTCGGTATCCGTGATCGTCACCGTGGTGTTGTTGAACGACGCATGGATGTGCGCCAGGCCATGGTGAACGACGCGCTTTTCGCCGCGCTTCTTGAAGGTCTTCTTCCGCTTGCCTGCGTCTTTCTTCTCTGGCGTGGCGCCTTCAGCGGCCGGTTCAGCTTTTGCCATATCGTTTTGCTCTCAGCCCTTACCCTGAATCCTAAATGGTCTTCTTTTTTGCGATGGCACCCTTGCGCGGGCCTTTGCGCGTGCGCGCGTTGGTCTTCGTCCGCTGGCCGCGCACCGGAAGGCCGCGACGATGCCGCAGTCCGCGGAAGCAGCCGATTTCCATCAGCCGCTTGATGTTCATGGAGATCTCCTTCCGAAGATCGCCCTCGACACCGCCCTGTTCCTCGATCACCCGGCTGATCTTCCGCACGTCGTCCTCGGACAGGTCCTTGATGCGGAGATCGGGGCTGACCCCGGCTTCCTTCAGGATGATGTTCGAGCGGGTGCGCCCGATGCCGTAGATGTAGGTGAGACCGATCTCAACGCGCTTAGTCCGCGGGAGATCAACGCCAGCAATTCGTGCCATAAATCCTCAGATCCTGAAATCCTGAGCTCTCATCCTTGCCGCTGTTTGTGCTTCTGATTCGGACAGATCACCCGCACGACTCCGCGGCGCCGGACGATCTTGCACTTGTCGCAAATCCGCTTCACCGATGCTCTGACCTTCATAATTTGCCCACTATCCGCCCGCGTCCCAGATCGAAGGGCGAGAGTTCCACGCGTACTCGATCGCCCACCAGCACCCGGATGAAGTTGCGATCCATCCGGTCCGCGATGTGCGCCGTCACGAACGGCCCGTCGTCGAGCCGCACGCGATACAATGCACTCGGCAGCATTTCGGCGACCGTCCCCGCTACCTGCGGGCGCCCACCGGTACTTCCCGCGCCGTCAGAATCCATGGCCCGTTCGCCGTCACTGCCACCGTGTGTTCGAAGTGCGCCGACAGGCCGCCGTCGGCCGTCACGGCGGTCCACCCGTCCGCGAGCACTTTCACCGACGCCTTACCCGCGTTCACCATCGGCTCGATGGCGAGCACCATGCCCTCAGCCAGCCGCGGACCGCGGCCGCGCTCGCCGTAGTTGGGTACCTGCGGCTCCTCGTGCATCTTCTGCCCGATGCCGTGCCCCACGAACTCCCGCACGACCGAAAATCCGTAGGCCTCGACGTGCTGCTGAATCGCGTGGCCGATGTCCGAAATGCGCCCACCCGGCCTGACGCACTCAATCGCCTTGTACAGCGACTCTTCCGTCACGCGAAGCAGCGTCGCGGCCTGCTCCGACGCCCCTCCCACCGGCAGCGTCAGCGCGCTGTCGCCGAAGTAACCGCCCAGCGCCGCGCCGACGTCGATCGAAATGACATCGCCCTCGTTCAGCACCCGGCGACCCGACGGAATCCCGTGAATCACCTCGTCGTTGATCGACGCGCAAATCGTCGCGGGATACCCGTGATACCCCTTGAAGGCCGGCGTCGCGCCCGCCTTCATGATTCGCGCCTCGGCCATCGCGTCCAGATCCGCCGTTGTCACCCCGGGGGCGACGTGCGCGGCCAGTTCGGTGAGCACCTCACCGACCAGCCGGCCGGCCTCGCGCATCTGTTCGAGCTCGACCGCGGACCGACAGACGATCACCGCCACGCTCCCGGCTTCGCAGCGGTGGCCACCGCAGCGTCGACGACGGCCGCCAGATCGTCGAACACGCGGTCCGCCGGCTGCGCCCCGTTGATCGACCGGAACGTCGGCCGGACCCGGTAGTAGGCCACCAGCGGCTCCGACCGCCGGTGATACACCTTCAGTCGCTCGCGCACGACGCCCTCGTTGTCGTCCGCGCGCTGCACGAGCTGCCCCTTACAGCGCCCGCACTCCGTGTCCCCGCTGGCCCCATTCGCGCCGCAATCGTCGCAAATGAGGCGCGTGCTGAGCCGCCGCACCAGTTCCGCTTCCGACACCTCGACGTCCACCACCAGGAGCGGGTCGCGCCCCGTCATGATGCCGTCGAGCGCCACCGCCTGCGCCACCGTCCGCGGAAAGCCGTCGAGCACGAATCCACGCCGCGCGTCGGCGCGGTCGAGCCGCTCCTGCACGATCCCGATCATCACCTCGTCGCTCACCAGCTCGCCACGGTCCATGATGGCCTTGGCCCGCTGTCCGATCTCGGTCCCGGCGTGCACCGCCTCGCGGAGAATGTCCCCGGTCGAGATCTTCGGGATGCCCCGCGTGCGAGCAAGCCGCTCAGCCTGCGTCCCTTTTCCAGCGCCCGGCGGTCCGAGCATGATCAGATTGAGCGCCACGTTCGACAACTATGCCCTTCGGCCGCGAATCCGCGACTTCTTCATGAACCCGTCGTAGTGCCGCATGATCAGCTGCGACTCGACCTGCTGCACCGTATCCATCGCGACGCCCACCACGATCAGCAGTGACGTGCCGCCGAAGAAGAACGGCACGTTCATGCCTTCGGTGATGAACTTCGGCAGGTTCGCGTCGAGCCATTCGCCGACCAACGGAATCGGCGCCACCTTGAACCCGCTGATGAGAAAGTTCGGCAGCAGCGCGATGAGCGCCAGGTAGATCGCGCCCACCAGGGTGATGCGCGTGAGAACCGTGTCGATGTACTCCGCCGTGCGCTTGCCCGGCCGGATGCCCGGCACGAACCCTCCGTACTTCCGCATGTTCTCCGCCACGTCATCAGGATTGAAGATGATGGCGGTGTAGAAGTACGTGAAGAAGATGATGCCGGCGACATACAGCAGGTTGTAGAGCGGCATCCCGAACCCGAGCTGCTGGGTCACCGTGTCGACCCATGCGCCCGTGAACATCCCGGCGATCGTCGCCGGAAACGCCAGGATCGACGAGGCGAAGATGACCGGGATGACGCCGCCCGTGTTGACCTTCAGCGGGATGTGGGTGCTCGATCCGCCGTACATCCGGCGGCCGACGACCCGCTTCGCGTACTGCACGGTGACGCGCCGGTGTCCGCGCTCGACAAACACGATCGCCGCCACGACGGCGGCCATGACGATGAGCAGAATCAGCACGCGGAACAGCCCGAGCTGGCCCGTCCGCATCTGGTCGAACATCTGCAGCACGGCACTCGGCAGGCCGACCACGATGCCCGCATAAATGATGAGCGACATGCCGTTGCCGACGCCGCGCTCGGTAATCTGCTCGCCGAGCCACATGATGAACGTCGTGCCCGTGGTGAGCGTCAGCACCGTCATGAGACGGAACGCCATGCCCGGGTGATACACGAGCGGCAGCCCGCCGGCAATGTTCGTCTGGCGCTCGAGGAAGATCGCGATGCCCAGCGACTGCACGACGCTGAGGACGATCGTGCCGTAGCGCGTGTACTGGGTGATCTTGCGCCGGCCGAGCTCGCCTTCCTTCGAGAGCTTCTCGAGGTACGGCCACACGACCGTGAGGAGCTGCAGAATGATCGACGCGCTGATGTAGGGCATGATGCCCAGCGCGAAGATCGTGACACGCGAGAGGTTGCCACCCGAGAACATGTCGTACAGCCCGAACATCGTGTTCGCGGCCTGGCGCGCGAGCTCTTCGAGTGCAGCGGTATTCACCCCAGGCGTCGGGATGTGATGACCAACGCGGTACACGCCGAGCAGCCCCAGCGTGAACAGCACGCGGTTGCGCAGATCCGAAACGGTGAAGATGTTCTTCAGGCTGTCGTTCACGCGAGTTGCTCCGTCGCGCCGCCCGCTGCGGCGATCTTCTCGGCCGCCTTTCCGCTGAACTTGTGCGCGTGGACGGTCAGCGCCTTACCGACGTCGCCGCGCCCGAGCACCTTGATCAGGCCCGTGTTGGCCGACACGATGCCACGCTCGCGCAGCAGCTCGGGCGTCACCACGGTGCCGGCGTCGAACTTCAGGCCGAGCGTGTCGAGGTTCACCACCTCGTACTCAACCCGGAACGGGTTGTGGAACCCGCGCTTCGGCACGCGGCGGTGCAGCGGCATCTGACCGCCTTCGAACCCACGCTTGAACTTATAGCCCGAGCGCGACTTCTGGCCCTTGTGCCCGGCCCCGGCGGTCTTGCCGGTGCCCGACCCCTGTCCGCGGCCGATCCGCTTCTTGGGGTGTTTCATGCCCTTGGGAGGGCGGAGCGTATTCAATGGCATCGCTTATTCCACCGTCACGAGGTGACGCACCTTGTGAATCATGCCGCGCGTCGCGGGCGTGTCCTTCAGCGCCACCGTGTGGCGGATCCGACGCAGACCCATCCCGAGAACGACGGCCGCCTGATTGCTCTTGAACCCGATCGGGCTCTTCACGAGCGTCACCTTCACGGTGCCGCCTTTCGAATCGGTTCGCTGGTTCGCCATCTCAATCCTCGAATCTGACCGTCTGGTTATCTCGATGACCAGCTTATGCGTGCGCCCGCATGAAATCCGCGACGTCCTTGCCCCGGAGCCGCGCAACCAACTGGGGATCCTTCAGTGCGTCCAGGCCGGCGCACGTCGCCCGCACCACATTGTGCGGATTGGCCGACCCGAGCGACTTCGTCATGATGTTGGCGATGCCGGCCGCTTCCACCACCGCGCGGACCGCGCCGCCGGCGATGATGCCCGTGCCGTCAGGCGCCGGCTTCAGCAGCACGCTGCCCGCACCGAAGTTGCCGACGATCGCGTGCGGAATGGTCGTCCCGGCGAGCGGCACGCGGATTAGGTTCTTCTTCGCCGCCTCAATGCCCTTCTTGATGGCGGACGGTACTTCCTTGGCCTTCCCGATACCAAATCCCACCACGCCGTGCCCGTCGCCGACGACCACCAGCGCGCTGAAACTCAGGTTCTTGCCGCCCTTGACGACCTTGGTGACGCGGTTAATCGACACCACGTTGTCCTTGATGTCGAGCTGGCTCGGATCGATGCGTTCACGTGTTCTCATGTGTATTCCCAGACTGCATTTCCAAGACGAGGCGCACTCGGCCTCTCTGTCAGAACTCCAGGCCCGCCTTACGGGCCGCGTCGGCAACCGCGCGAATCCGCCCGTGATACAGGAACCCGCTCCGATCAAAGACCACGCGGGTGATGCCCTTGTCCTTGGACCGTTTGGCGATCGCTTGTCCCACCGCCTCCGCGCCCTTGAGATTCCCTCCGCGCACGCCCTTCTCGAACGTGCCCCTGAGCGTCGGCTCGACGCTCGAGGCCGACGCCAGCGTTGTTCCGCTCAGGTCGTCGATGACCTGCGCGTAGATGTGCGTCACGCTGCGGAACACGCTCAGCCGCGGCCGCGCCGTCGTGCCGGAAATCCGCTTCCGCTGCCGCAACTGGATGCGGACGCGTCGGTCGTCCTTCGTTCTTATCTTCATGATGCTCGTCTCACCAATTTGGTCATCTCGTTATCTGGTCATCTGGTCATTGATTGCGCGATTGAATGACTCGATAACCAGATGACCAGATGACTCGATGCGCTATTTCGCACCGGTCTTTCCGGCTTTCTTCTTCAAGACCTCGCCCGTGTACCTGACGCCCTTCTGCTTGTACGGATCGGGTTCCCGCAGGCGACGGATGTTCGCGGCCACCTGTCCGACGAGTTGGCGATCCACCCCGGTCACCGTGATGTGCGTCTGCTTGTCGATCGTGACGTCAATCCCGAGGGGGATGTCGAACACGACCGCGTGCGAGTAGCCCAGCGCGAAGATCACCTGCCTGCCTTTGAGCTCCGCGCGGTAGCCGACGCCGACGATGTCGAGCTCGCGCTTGAAGCCGTTGGTGACACCCGCCACGGCATTGGCCACCAGCGTCCGCGCCAGACCGTGAAACTTGCCGAGATCCGGACTCTCCGTCGCGCGCCTGGCCATCAGATGGCCGTCGGCGAGCTCGAAGTTGATGCCGGCGGGATGCGCCTGCCGCAGCTTGCCCTTCGGTCCCTGGACCTCGACCGCGCCGTCAACCACGTTGACGGTGACCCCCTTCGGGATCGTGATGGGTTTCTTACCGATTCGAGACATATCTCTCAGCTCTCTACCAAATGTTACAGAGGACTTCACCGCCCACGCCGGCCTTGACCGCCTCGCGGCCGGTCATGACGCCTCGCGACGTCGTCAGGATGCTGGTGCCGAGACCCGCCAGGACGTCCGGTACGTCGTCGCGCCCGAAGTAGACGCGGCGCCCGGGACGGCTGATGCGCTGCACGCCCGTGATGAGCTTCTCGCCGTGCGGCCCGTATTTCAGAAACAGGCGCAGCGTCTTGATCGGGCCGGCACTCTGTTCCGCCGACTCCTCCAGCAGCTTGAAGCCCTGAATATAGCCCTCGTCCTGCAGGATGCGCGCGATGTCAGCCTTGATCCGCGACGTCGGCATATCCACGCGGGTGTGCTTGGCGATCACCGCATTGCGGATCCGCGTGAGCATGTCTGCGATAGGGTCTGTCATATCTTGTTCTCAGTATCTCGTCATCTGGTTATCTGGTCATCTGGTCATTCGATTGCTCAATCGGGCAATCAATAACGAGATAACCAGATGACCAGATGAGCAAATTTCACCAGCTGCTCTTTGTCACCCCAGTGACGTCGCCATCAAGCGCCAGTTTGCGGAAGCACAACCGGCAGAGCCCGAACTTCCGCATGTAGGCGCGCGGTCGGCCGCACAGATGGCAGCGGTTGCGCAGGCGGACCTTGAACTTGGGCTTCTTCTGTTCTTTCGCGATCTTCGCGGTGGTGGCCATATCAGCTCTTCGCCTTTAGTTCTGCCGGAACGGCATGCCGATGAATTGCAGCAGCTTCCGGGCTTCCTCGTCGGTCCGCGCGCTGGTCACGACCGACACGTTCATGCCGCGCGCCTTGTCGACCTTCATGTAGTCGATCTCGGGAAACAGCAGCTGGTCGCGCAGGCCGAGCGTGTAGTTGCCGCGGCCGTCGAACCCCTTGGGCGAGACGCCCTTGAAGTCGCGCACGCGGGGCAGGGCGATGCTCACGAGGCGGTCGAGGAACTCCCACATCCGCTCTCCGCGCAGCGTCACCATCGTCCCGATGGGCTTGCCCTTGCGGACCTTGAACGCGGCGATCGATTTTTTCGAGCGCCGGGTCACCGGCTTCTGCCCGGTGATCCGCGCCAGCTCGTCAGTGCCGGTGTCGATGATTTTCGCGTTGGCGGTCGCTTCGCCCAGACCCATATTCACGACGACCTTCTGGATCTTGGGAACCGCCATCACGTTCGTGTAGCCGAATTCCTTCTGCAGGGCCGGCACGACTTCCTTCTGGTATTTCTCTTTCATGCGGCTCATTTGTCGACCACCCCCTCGCACTTGCGGCACACGCGGACCTTGCGGCCGTCGCCGAGAATCTTGTGGCCGACGCGCGTCTGTGCCCCGCACTCGGGGCACACGAGCTGCACGTTGGACGCGTGCAACGAGGCCTCGCGCTCGACGATGCCGCCCTTGACGCCCTTGCCGGGATTGGGCTTCGTGTGGCGCTTGATCATGTTCACGCCTTCGACCACGAGACGGTTCTTGCCGTTCTCGCCGGGCAGCACTTTCAGCACGCGGCCACGCTTGCCACGGTCCTTGCCCGTGATGACCAGCACGTTGTCGTTCTTCCGGAGCGGGGTGGCTAGACGACTCATATCAATAGCTCTCCGCGACCAGCTTTCAGCGATCCGCAGGGACGGCTGACCGCTGAATGCGGTCTCAGAGCACCTCCGGCGCGAGCGAGATGATCTTCATGAAGCGGCGCTCGCGCAGTTCCCGGGCGACGGGACCAAACACGCGCGTGCCCACAGGTTCGTTGTTGTCGTTGATGATGACCGCGGCGTTCCGATCGAACCGGATGTAGCTGCCGTCGCGGCGTCGCTGCTCCTTCACGGTCCGCACGATCACGGCTTTGACGACCTGGCCCTTCTTGACCGTGCCTTCCGGGGTCGCCTCTTTCACCGACGCCGTGACGATGTCGCCGAGCCGCGCGTACCGCCCGGTCGACCCGCCGATCGGGTTGATGACGGCGATCTTGCGCGCGCCGGAATTGTCGGCCACGTCGAGAATCGATCGCATCTGGATCATGACGGGTGCTCCTCAGACTTCCGCCGACTTGCGCACGACGCGCGTCAGCGCCCAGCGTTTGCGTCGGCTCATCGGGCGCGTCTCGACGATGGCGACCGTATCGCCGACCCGGGCCGCGTTATCCTCGTCGTGCACCATGAACTTCGAGGTGCGGCGCTCGGCCTTGCCGTACTGCCCGTGCCGCACCTGCCACTCCACAGCCACCACAATGCTCTTCTGCATCTTGTTGCTGACGACGACGCCGACTTTTTCGGATTTCTGGGCCATGTGCTATCCGTTCCGCTTCTGTCTGAGCACGGTCTTCACGCGCGCGAGGTCGCGGCGGACCGTCCGCATCTTGTCGGGCGCGTCGAGTTGTCCCATCGACTTCTGAATCCGCATCCGGAACAGCTGATCGGCGAGGTCGCGCTCCTTCGCGCCGAGTTCCTCAGCGGCCAGGTCGCGCAGGTCCGCGGCCTTCATAGCATCTTCTCCCGCGCGAACCGGGTCGCGAACTTCGTGAGAATTGGCAGCTTCGCGGCGGCCAGCCTCATCGCTTCGCGCGCGTTCTTCTCGGTCACGCCTTCCATTTCGAACAGCACGCGTCCCGGACGGACGACGCACACCCACTGATCCGGCGCGCCCTTGCCCTTGCCCATGCGGGTTTCCTGGGGCTTCTTGGTGATCGGCTTGTCGGGGAACACGCGCACCCAAATCTTGCCGCCGCGCGCGACGAAGCGCGTCATCGCCACGCGGGCCGCCTCGATCTGACGATCCGTCAACCAGCAGGGCTCAAGCGCCTTCAGGCCGTAGTCGCCGAACGACACGTCGGACCCGCGCCAGGCCTTCCCGGCCATGCGCCCGCGCTGCTGCTTGCGGTACTTGACTTTCTTCGGCATCAACATAACGAAATCCTGAACTTGATCACG
>MELE01000187.1:0-177 GCA_001768615.1 Acidobacteria bacterium RIFCSPLOWO2_12_FULL_67_14b
CATGCGTTCACTCACCTAGCTGATGAAACCTGGAAACTGCGGCACCCGCAACTGATCGGCGAGGCCCGGCGTTTCAGCCTCCCGCGTGAGGGCGGTGGTCGGGCACGACTCCACGCAGCGCATGCATCCCTTGCAGTAGCGGTAGTCGACACCCATCAATTGGCGCTCGTAAGTGCT
>MELE01000187.1:220-5216 GCA_001768615.1 Acidobacteria bacterium RIFCSPLOWO2_12_FULL_67_14b
ACGAGATCGCAAGTGCCGCAATGAATGCACTGGTCGTGGTGCAGCACCGGCATCCACCCGGTGCGAGACATCGACAGGTCGTTCCAGGCCGTGTTGCCGGGCTCCGCGATGATCCCGCCCACGGGCTGCGTCTCGTAGCCCCACACCGGCTCGGGCCGGACGATGGGCAGATCGCCCTCGGCCAGGCCGACACCCTCGTGGACCTCGAACTCGGTCGCGCCCCGGCGGAACGCCCGATCGTTGGACGCCACCGCCTCGGGGTGCTTGCCTTCGAACTCTTCCGCCAGCGCCGCGCGCACGTGAGCGGCGTCGAGGAACGGGACCACCGCGCACAGCGTGCCGAGCATCACCGCGTTGGGCCGCGACTTCTCCTCCACGGCGATGCCGAGCGCGTCCACGCGAATCGCCATGGCGGTCCGGGGCAGCGCCGCCAGCGTTTCGGGCACCGGACCCGCCGGCGAGTTGTAGATCAGCAAGCCGTCTTTCCTGAGGCCGCCAAAGGTCGCGGGGTTGCGCAACAGCGCGGCGTGAAAGACGACGATGGCGTTGGGCGCCTCGACCGGGGCGCTGGTGCGGACCGGGCGTCCGGCCGGCCCCAGGCGGACGAACGTCCGCACGAGCGAGCCCTTCTTCTCCGATCCGTACGAAGAGAACTGCGCGCCGCTGAGGCCCATACGCAGCACGGCGGCGGTCGCCAGAATGCTTCCGGCGCCATGGGCGCCGAGGCCGCCAATGGATTCAAAGCGGAGTTCGAAGAAACGATCCACCGGCGGGGACACGGGCGCTCCTCTCAACTCTGGGTGCCACCGACATGCAAGCGGCGCGGTTCCCACCGCGGACACCCATGGCAGACGGCGGTGTCATCGAGCGGACGCGGCTCTTTGTCGCGAAGGCACGTCCACGGCTTGTCTTCGCTCTCGAGCCACACCGGATACGGCAACCTGATGGTCAGCCTGGCCCACCGGCACGATTCGACGCTGGAGTGGTCGTCCATTGGGGACACCTGCCTTGCAGCCGGGCCTTGCAAATGGCACACCACATAAAAACGGGCCGATCAAGGCGGGGTTTCGTCGATGCGGTGAGCGATCCTCGGCCGAGTGGGTTTGGGGAATTTCCCGCAACCACTGTGAAATAACTGCCGGGCTTGGAACGCCACTCTGCCATCGGCCCGGGGAAGTCAACGCGCCCGGGAGTCCCACGCTGTTTGACCGGTAATCGCGGCGGGTCTATACTCAGACTGTCTATGGGAAGAGACTCCACGGGAAAGCCAAAGTCCGAGGTTCTGCCCGGCACGCTCGAGATGCTCATCCTGCAGACCCTACGCCGCCGCCAGATGCACGGGTACGGCATCGCGCAGCTCATCCGGCAGGCATCCGAAGACGTGTTGCAGATCGAGGAGGGTTCGCTCTACCCGGCCCTGCAGCGCCTGGAGCTCAAAGACTGGGTCACGGCGGAGTGGCGCACGACCGAAAACAACCGCCGCGCGCGCTACTACTGCATCACGCCGGCCGGCCGCCGGCAGCTCGACGTCGAGGCGGCCGACTTCGGGCGCGTGGTGACGGCGATCGCACGAATCATGACACCAGCCTGAGGAGGTCGTCATGGGAAGGCTCCGCGAGACCTGGCGAAAACTGCGCCACCTGCGCCGCCGTGGCGCGATGGAGCGGGACCTTGCCGAGGAGATGCAGTTCCACATCGAGCGCCAGGCAGCGGAGCGCATCGCGGCCGGCATTCCCGAACGCGAGGCATGGCGCGCGGCGCGCGCCGCCTTCGGTAATCCGACGGCACTCGGTGAACGGAGCCGTGACGTCTGGAGCTTCACCCGCGTCGAGACATGGCTGCGCGACATCTCCTACGGCGGACGCCTCCTCTGGCGCGACCGCGGCTGGTCGCTCACGGCCACCGCCACGCTCGCGCTCGGCATCGGCGGGACCGTTGCCACCTTCACGTTCGTCAACGCGTTTCTTCTCCGGCCGCTTCCCTTCGCCGAGCCGGATCGGCTGCTGCATGTCTGGTCGACGGATACGGCGCTTCACACGGCCAGCGGGCGTGTATCCACGGCGGACTTTCTCGACCTCCGCCGCGAGGCGACGCTCTTTGAGGATCTCGCCGCATTCAACTACACCGAGGAAGATCTGAGCGATGACAGGGAGCCGCAGCGCATATCGGTCGGCCGTGTCACGGCCAATCTGTCCCGGCTGCTCGAGGTCGAGCCCGCGCTCGGACGATGGATCGCGGCCGGCACGGATCGCCCGGCGGCCCCGCGCGAAGTGGTGCTGAGCGACGGATTCTGGCGCAGCCATTTCGCCGCCGACCCGGACGTTGCCGGCCGCGTGCTGCGCCTCAACGACGAACCGCACACGATCGTCGGCGTGATGCCCACGGCGTTCGTGTTTCCGCTGCCCACGACACAGATCTGGGCGCCGCGCGTCCTCGATCCTGCCGACGCCCGCACGAGGCGGCACCTCCAGGTGCTCGGGCGGATGAAACCTGGCGTGACGCAGCCTCAGGCCGCCGCCGAAATGGAGGCGATCGCGGCGCGGCTCGCCGGGCGCTACCCGTCCGAGAACGCCACGGTCTCCACCCGTGTCGTGCCGCTCCGAGACGCGCTGAATTTTGCCGCGGACATCCTCGTGCCGATGGTGGCGGTGCTCGGCGCATCGATCCTGTTCGTCTTTCTGATCGTCTGCGCGAACGTGGCGAACCTGATGCTCTCGCGCGGGGTGGCGCGGACGAGGGAACTGGCGGTCCGCTCCGCGCTCGGCGCCGGACGGTGGCGCCTGGTCCGGCAGCTCTTCACCGAAAGCGTGCTCCTCGCGCTGTGCGGAGGCGCGGCCGGCGTGCTGCTCGCGTCCTGGAACCTGTCGCGCATTGCCAGGTCGGTCCCGCCCGACCTGTATCGCGTCGGAGCGCTGGCGATTGATCGCGAGGCGCTGGTCTTTGCGCTCGTGGTCTCGCTGCTGGCGGTGCTGCTGTTTGGCATGCTGCCCGCGCTGCGCAGCACGAGGCCGGATCCGAACGTGGTCCTGAAGGAGGGCGGGCGCGCAGCCGGCTTCGCGCCGCGGCGGCGCCGATCACAGCGCCTGCTGATCGTCGGCCAGATCGCGACCAGCACCGTCCTGCTGATCGCCGCCGCGCTGATGGCCGGAACGGTGCGCGAACTCCGGCGCGTGCCGCTTGGGTTCGCGCCGGACGGGGCGCTTACGCTCAAGCTGATCCTGCCCGAGACGCGGTATCCCGATGCGGCGCGAGTGGCGGCATTCCATCGCGACGTGCTCGAACACGCGGCGGCGCTGCCCGGCGTCAGTGCGGCGGCCACGGTCGACTACCTGCCGCTCAACCACGAGTTTCCCGTCGCCGAAGTGTTCGCCGGATCGACCCCGGTGGTTGCCGGCGAAGGCGCCGAAGCCAACGCGCTGACGGTGAGCCCGGACTACTTCCAGGTGATGAGTATTCCCGTCGTCGGTGGCCGTGTGTTCGACGCACGCGACGACCTGCGCGCGCCGCCGGCTGCGGTCGTCAGCCGCGGCCTCGCCGAATCGCTGTTCGGGACCGACGACGTCGTCGGCCGGCCGATCGTGCGCCGCGGGCGCGGCGGGAACGACCGCACCTACACGATTGCCGGCGTCGTCGGCGACACCAGGCATCGCGGCTTGAAGGGTGCGCGCGAGGCGCAGCTGTACGTGCCGCAGTTGCAGGCGCCGACGCGGTACCTGCGCGTCGTGCTGCGCGCGCAGGGTTCGCCTGAGCCGCATGCCGCGGACGCCCGCCTGCTCGTGCGCCGGATCGACGCGCAGCTTCCCGTCACGGAGATTCGGACGCTGGCGGAGGTGGTCGAAGAGTTCCTGCTGCCCGAGATAAACATCAGGACGGCGCTCGCCGAGCAGGCGATCACGGCCCTCGTTCTGGCGCTCGTGGGCCTCTATGGCGTGATGGCATTCGCTGTTGCGGGGCGCACGCACGAGTTCGGCGTCCGGACGGCGCTCGGCGCGTCCCGGGCCGGCCTCCTGCGGCTCGTCATCGGACAGGCCGCGCGGCTCGGCATCCTGGGCGTCGTCGTTGGCCTGCTGGCCGGCGTCGCGCTGACGCGTTTCCTGGCTGGCTTTCTGGTGGGGGTGGCGGCCGTCGAGCCGGCGCTCTTTGCCGGCGTCGCGGCGTTGATGCTCGGTTGCTGTGTGGTGGCCGCGTACGTGCCGGCGCGGCGGGCCGCCACCGTCGATCCCGTCGCTGCGCTTCGAACGGAGTGAGGCACTGACGACCGCGCCCGGTCAGAGAGGGCTGCCTGCCTTGCGCAGATGGCGAGGCGTCACTTCACTGCGATAACATCCGCATCATGATGCGCGCTCTCGCGATGCTCGCCGTCCTCGCCATGACCCCTTTCGCACCTCCGCCCATCGAGCACGAAACCGTCGAGGTCAACGGTGTGCGGCTCCACTATGCCAGGTCCGGCAGCGGTCCGCTCATCGTGTTCCTCCATGGATTCCCGGAATTCTGGTACGCGTGGAAGAACCAGCTCGACGAGTTTGGCCACAATCACCTTGCGGTCGCGCCGGACATGCGGGGTTACAATCTCTCGTCGAAGCCGGCGGCGGTCGAGGATTATCGGATGCCCCTGCTGGTGGCCGACGTGCGCGCGCTCGCCACGAAGCTGGGGGCGAGCGCCAATCGGAAGTTCGTCCTGGTCGGACACGACTGGGGCGGCGCCGTCGCCTGGGCGTACGCGATGGCCCATCCTGACACGCTCGACCGGTTGGTCATCGTGAACGCGCCCCATCCGGCGGTGTTTCTGCGCGAGCTCCGCGCGAATCCCGCGCAGCAGAAGGCGAGTCAATACATGCTGATGTTCCGCGGTCCGGATGCGGAGGCGACGCTGTCTGCGAACGGTCACGAGATGCTGGTTCGCGCCGTCATGGGCCAGGGCCTGAAGGACGGACACTTCACCGAGGCGGACAAGAACGCGTACATCGAGGCGTGGTCACAGCCCGGGGCCCTGACC
>MELE01000188.1 GCA_001768615.1 Acidobacteria bacterium RIFCSPLOWO2_12_FULL_67_14b
GAGCGGCTCGCGCGCGTCGAGCAGAGGCTGTGTCTCGGGGTGTTGGAATGAAGGCGATCGACGCCGGGCTCCGTGGGCCGGGCTCCGGGCTCCGGCCGGACGCGACCACGCGGGACTGGCTGGATCCGGCGGGCTGCCCGGCTTACCGGCCGCCGATCGCGGCGATGTCGGAGGCCACGCGAACGCTGCACGAGGCCATCGACGATCATGCGCGCCGGTCCGGCATCGCCTACCTGCATCCGGACGATCCCACCGTTCAGCTCGACCTGCTCGGTTCCGCCCAGGTCGTGGCGTGGCAGGAAGCGAAAGCCGCGTTTCTGTTCACGAGCCAGGGGTGCTGGTCCGAGCTGCCACACCTCTACGCGCGCTATGGAACGACGGCGACCCTGCAGCTCATCGGCAAGCTGAAGACCCTCGAGCAGGCGAGCGCGGCGATCGTGTGCGACTCGGGCATGCAGGCCACGGCGCTCGTCTTCGATGCGCTGATGGAGCCGGGCGGCCACGCCGTGCTGATGCGCCAGGTCTACAACAAGACGCGCAGCTATCTCGAGTGGATGGCGGCGCGCACCGGCGGCTCAATTACGATCGTCGACGACGGCGACATGACGGCGCTGGCGGCGGCCATCAGGCCGGAGACGCGGTTCGTGTTTGCGGAAACGTTCACCAACCCGCTGGTTCGCGCACAGGATCTCGACGCGCTTCGAACGGTGGCCGGCCGCGGGCGCGAGCAGGCGCCGGGGCTCAAGCTGGTGCTCGACTCCACCATCGCCACGCCGTGGGCCTTCACGACCCCGCTCCTCCATCAGGGCATCGACATCGTCGTGGCCAGCGGCACGAAGTCGCTGGGCGGCAACGACCGCGACCTGTGGGGCTACCTGGCGACGAACGATTCGCCATTCGCCAATGCGGTGATGGATCTGGTCGCGATGCGCGGGGGCATTCTCGACTGGCGGCGGGCCACGGCGATCCTGGCGGCGTTCGACGGCGCCGGCGATGCGCATGCCCGGCGGTGCGCCACGGCGTCGAAGGTCGCCGCCTTCCTGGCGCAGCATCCCAAGGTGGGCGAGGTCTTCCACCCATCGCTGCCCGGCCACGTCGATGCGGCCGCCATTGCCCGGCACTACGTGAGGCACGGCTCGCTGCTGTCGTTCCGGGTCGCGGGCGCGGATGAAGAGCGGACCAGGCACCTCGCCGACGTGCTGGCCACGTGCGTGATCGTGCGATACGCGCTGTCGTTCGACGGCCTGGCCACGAAGGTCAACCACCACCGGACGGTGTCGGAGTACTTCACGGCGCTCGATCAGTTGAAGCGGAACGGCTTCGATCGGCTGATCCGCCTCGCCGTGGGCCTCGAGGACGCCGACGACCTCATCGCCGTGCTCAACTGGACACTGCATCACGGCGATGCGATGTCAACGGCCGAGATCGAGGCCTGGCAGCGGCATCGCCAACGGTCGCTCGCCGCAACTGAATTAGAGTGACGAGGTGGGTGCCGCGACGCATCTCGGGATCAGGCTGGACGAGTACGACTCGGTCATCCGCACGCTCATTCCGCACTACACGGACCTGATCGACGAGGCGGCCAGGGCCGTGGACCACGTCGCGCGGCGGCGGCCGGCGGTGGTCGACCTCGGCACCGGATCCGGCGCGCTGGCTGCGAGGGTCCTCGCCGTGCGGCCGGGCGCGCGCATCATCGGCATCGACGACGACGCCGGCATGCTGGCGATGGCGGATAAGCGCCTGCGCGGGCGCATCGCGACGATCCGCGCCAACTTCGAGAAGGCGCGGATCCCCCGCTGCGACGTGATCACCGCGTCCTTCGCGCTGCACCACATCCCGACGGCCCGGCGGAAAGCGGCGATGTACAGACGCTGCTTCGCGGCGCTCGGCCCGGGAGGCCTGCTGGTCAACGCCGACTGCTGCCTGGCCTCCACCGCGAAGCTGCAGGCAGCGCACAGGGCCAGCTGGATCGCACACCTGCAGCGGACCTGCACGCGCAAGAAGGCCGAAGGATTCCTGAAGGCGTGGGCGAAAGAGGATGTCTACTTCACGCTCGATCGGGAAATCAGGCTGCTCGAGGAGGCCGGCTTCCAGGTCGAGGTCGTGTGGAGGAAAGACAGCTTCGCGGTGATCGCGGCGGTGAATTAGGAGAAGTGGACGATGACGATGTCCAGGTGGCGTTCCTGCTTCTCGGCGGGCTGCCACTGGACGAGGATCGGGCTCTGGTAGGTCCCGCGGAGCAGCCGCGGCACGTTCTGCTCGCGATCCGAGCCGGCCAGGAAGCTGACGCGGCGCGAGCGCAGGAAGCGGCGGGCCGGCAGCGACATCACCTTCGCGATCAGGCGTTCGAACGACCCTTCATCCAGCCGCAGCGCCTCCATCAGCGAGTTCAGCACGCGCACCACGTCGTAGCGGGCGTAGTTGAGCGTCTTGCCGGGGATGGCGAACGGATCGGCCACCATGTTCCGCCCCTTGATCTTCGCGAAGCGGAGCGGGTTCCTGAGTACGTCCACCAGATCGTTCTGCATCAGCAGCGTCTCGTACTCGTTCACCGTGAGGCCGACGTTGCGTTCGCTGGGATCGATCACCAGGTCGACGCGCGCGCGCTCGACGCCGGCGCGGGCCAGCAGGTCGTTCACCTGGTCGAGCAGGCCGAGCCGCGGATCGGCGAGGTTGACCGAGTCGATCGGGTGCTTCGACATCGGCACGTTCAGCGACACCCGCGCCACCACCTCTTCGTGGTCGTAGCCGACCACGGTGGTCTTGCGCTGGCGCTGCAGCGCGTCGGTCTTGCCGTCGAGCTCGATGAAGTAGACCGGTGAATTGGGCCGCGTGCGATAGGTCACGCAGTTGCGCATGCCGGCGCCGATGAAGGTCAGGTGCGAGTCGCCGTTCTTCGGCTCGACCACCTTCTGTTCCTCGGTCAGCTCGGAGCGCAGCTCCATCTGATCGTGGCGGTACTCGCCGCCCTGCGGAAACAGCGCGCTGAACGCGCGGAAGAACTGCGACAGCAGATCCGGCCGGTGATTCAGCCGCACCGACAGGCTTTGATCGAGATAGCCGGCCGTCGTGTGGAACGAGGTGTACAGCGCGCGGCGGTGCCGGCGTAGCAAATCCCCGGCTTCCTGGGAAATCCGCGAGTTGACGTCGATGGCTTCAAACCGGCGCTGCGGCGCGAGCTGAAGGGTCAGTTCGGTGGGTCTTGTCCCCATGTAATGAGTGCGGAACATATGTAACATCAGATCTGCGCGAATCTCAAGCGAAAGTCCCTGTTTGCTGCCAATTTCCACGGTCTTTGCGGCCACCGCCCGGTCCGGCTGTAGGCTGAAGCGGTGAATGCCGTGTTTGCGACCTGCGACGACCGGCCGCTCGTCGCGGTTGATGATGAACCGCTCGTCGAGGCCCTGAACGCCATCGGGGTCGACGTCACCCCAATCCCCTGGACCGAGGTCGATCCGTACGCCACCGTCTCTCCGCCCCCCATCGTCCTGCGGTCGACCTGGGACTACCACCGCGTGCCGACGATGTTCGTGGCGTGGCTGGGGGCGCTGGAGTACAGCGGCCGCCTCGTGATCAATCCACCGGCCGTGGCCCGGCAGAACATCGACAAGATCTACCTGCGCGCGCTCGAAGACGCCGGCATCCCGATTCCCCGCACGCGGTGGATCGATCGGCCGGATGACGAGTCGATCGCGCGCGTCCTGCACGAAGAAGGATGGGAAGAGGCGGTGCTCAAGCCGCGGATCGGCGCGACCGCGCACGGCATGCTGCGGCTGGCACGCGGCGTGGACACGCCCGACGAGGCGCTGGCTCCGGCGCGCCAGTCAGGCGGGCTCATCCAGGCCTTCGTGCCCGAGATCTACGAGCGCGGCGAGGTCTCGATCGTGTTCGCGGGCCGGGAGTTCAGCCACGCGGTGGTGAAGCACGCCCGCGCCGGCGACTTCCGCGTGCAGCAGGATTTCGGCGGCAGCGTGACCGAGACGACCCCGTCTGCCGCCGTGCTTGCGCTGGCCTCACGGGTCATGACCACCGTTCCGGAGGACTGCGCGTTCGCGCGCATCGACATCGTCGAGTCCGACCGCGGGCCGCTGCTCATGGAGCTGGAGCTGATCGAACCCGAGCTCTACTTCACGATCGTGCCCGGGTCAGCCGAACGGATGGCTCGAGCGATCGCCCGGTATTTCTGATCTGTGGCTGCCAGCTTTCCGCTTTCCGCTGAGAGCTAAGAGCTGTGAGCTGTGAGCTGACTGGCTCGATCGGCGCGCCCGGCTCTTCGTGATCTTCGTGGTGATCGTCGTGGCCTTCGTGGTTTCTTTTCCGGGTTACTTCACCGGCGAAGCGCGTTCCAGCATCAAGCCGACCGCCGTGCCGCGCTTGAACCCTTTCCAGTAGTTGTGCGCCGCGGCGGGCTTGCCGTCGCGGTCCATCGAGTAGACGGCGTCCCTGCCGTTCGGCACCACATCGAGGTAGGCCTGCTTGTCCTGCTCGCCCTTCAGGTAGAGGCTGAAGTAGGCCGTCGCAAAGTGGTGGAGGATGTTGTTCATGCGCGCCGTGTCCCACACCGGATCGGCGTAGTGCGTGAACGGCGAAGAGGGCGACGGGCCGGACGCGCGGTAGGTTTCCGCGGGCGCCGGAATCGGCGCGGCGGCATTGTGATTGGCGTTGATGAACGTGAGCAGGTAGCGATCCGCGTTCACCGCACCCTGGAAGATCGCGCGCGTGCCCTTCTCGTATCCCGACACATCGTCGGCGCTGCCGGCCACGAACAGCACGGGCGTGCGGATGCCCTGCAGGCCTTCGGCGTCCCAGAACCCGCCCTGCATGCCCCACGGCCCGATTGCGATCGCGGCCTTGATCCGTGAGTCCACCGACTTCCGATATTCGGGATTGGCCGCGCCGCGCTCGGCAAGCAGCCGGTTGGGCGGCGCGGTGCTGCCGGTCTCGCTGGCCTTGCTGTAGCCGCCGCCGATGACGTTGACCACGCCGTAGCCGCCCATCGAGTAGCCGACGATGCCGGCGCGGGAGGCATCGACGAGGCCGGCGAGAAAGCTGCCGGAGCCGGGCCGGCCGAGGCGATCCAGTTCGTTGAGCACGAACAGCTGATCGAACGGGCGGTTGTAGAGCGTGCTGCCAAACGCCTTTTGATCGTCGTAGGTGCTGTCCTTGTGATCGATCGACACGGTGACGAAGCCCTTGCTCGCCAGGTTCTCGCCGAGGTGGCTCATCAGGTAGCGATTGCCGGGATAGCCGTGCGAAATGATGATCAGCGGATACCCGCCAGAGCCTGCCTCGCTGGAGTCTTGGCGAAGGCGGGGGGCGGCGTCGCGCACGGCCCTGCCGTGGAGCGTCACGCTCAACGACGGATCGCGCGTGATGGTGCGGTACTCGCCGCCGGGCTGCTGCCCCGTCGCCAGGGTCGCCGGATACCAGATTTCCAGCGTCAGGGTCCGGTCGTAGCGCGCGACCGGACCGCCCTCTTTCGTGTTGAGGATGTCGGCCCGGTTCCTGTCGGTGGCCTGGATGGTGCGAACGCCGATGTCGTGCGCACCGTGGCTGGCCAGTTCCGGCGCCGACGGCGTCACGGTATCGATGCGGTTCTGCTGCGCGCCGAGCGTCGCCGATGCCAACACCGTCAGGATGAAGAGCGCGGCTCGCGGTCTTTGGGGGTTGATCTGCGTCATCTGGGTCATCTGCGGCTGACCATCATATGCACTTTGGCCACGTCGTGCATATACCCGCCGGCGGCCGCGTATCGTGGGGCAGCGGCGATGGCGACGTCATCCGTGTCATCTGCGGCCCTGGTTAATTTAAGAGTCGGCGTCATCTGCGTGGTAGCATGCGCGCCATCATGCTGAAACAAGTCGCGCCCGGCCTCGTAGTGGCCCTTCTGGCATCGGCTGCGGCCGGATCGCAAACGGCGTCTGCCCCATCCAACATCGCGGCCGACGTCGATCGAGTGTTTGCGAAGTGGACCTCGTCCACGCCCGGCTGCGCCGTCGGCGTGGCGGTCGCCGGGCAGCCGGTGCTGGCGAGGGCCTACGGCATGGCCGACCTCGAGCACGACGTTCCCAATACACCCGATACGATCTTCGAGTCCGGATCGGTGGCGAAGCAGTTTACGGCGATGGCGATCCTCCTGCTCGTCAAGGACGGCAAGCTCTCGCTCGACGATCCGGTCCGCACGCACATCCCCGAGCTGCCCGACTACGGCATGCCGCTGACGATCCGGCACATGCTGACGCACACCAGCGGCCTGCGCGACTGGGGCAGCGTCGCCGGCATCGCCGGCTGGCCGCGCACCACCCGTGAGTACACGCACGCGCACGTGCTGGAGATCGTCAGCCGTCAGAAGGCGCTGAACTTTCCTCCCGGCACGCAGTGGTCGTACAGCAACACCGGGTTCAACCTGGCCGCCATCATCGTTTCACGCGTGAGCGGGATGCCGTTCGCGGAGTTCTCCGCCAAGCGGCTGTTCGCGCCGCTCGGCATGACGCACACATCCTGGCGCGACGATCACACCCGCATCGTCCAAGGCCGAGCCATCGCCTATGCGCAGGGACAGGACGGGTATCACATCGAGATGCCGTTCGAGAACGTGCACGGCAACGGCGGCCTGCTGACCACCGTAGGTGATCTGCTGAAGTGGAACGAGAACTACGTGAAGCCTGTCGTCGGCGACGCCGCGCTGGTTGCGGAACAACAGCAGGTCGGCAAGTACAACGATGGCCGCGACCTGGACTACGCGCTCGGCCTTTACGTACGCGATCACAGGGGTGTGAAGAATGTGTATCACAGCGGATCCACCGCCGGGTACCGGGCCCACCTCAATCGCTTCCCGGCGGCGCACACATCGGTGGCCGTCCTCTGCAACGGAAGCTCGGGTGACGCGACGCGCGCCGCCAATGCCGTGTCGGATCTCTATCTCGCCGCGCGTCTGCAGCCGGCGAGACCCGCTGCGCCGACGGCCGCGCCGGCCCCGGCGATGACCCCGCCGCCCACGGCCGCGCAGCTCGGCGAGCTGGCTGGCACCTTCTGGAGTGACGAAGCCGAAACCATGCTCACCGCGTCGGTCGACGCCGGCAAGCTGGTCCTGAAGCGCCGGCCCGACACCATCATCGCGCTGACCGCCATCGACAAAGACACCTTCCGCGGCTCAATCGGCACCATCACGTTTCGCCGAGACGCCGACGGCAAGGTCAACACGCTCAGCCTCA
>MELE01000189.1 GCA_001768615.1 Acidobacteria bacterium RIFCSPLOWO2_12_FULL_67_14b
GGGGCCGGCGGAGTGCCTGCCTTTCTCCATTTGCCTTCGGCGGTTTGGGAGAAGCCCTCCGGCCTCCTCACTTTACCTTCTGCCTTGTGCCTTGTGCCTTCTGCCTTGTTGTGGCCTTCGCGATACGGCCCCGCGGGCAACTGGGCGACCACGCCGTTGGCCGGCGGCTGTGAGCGCCGCCTTCGCGTGAACCAGCCGGCCAGCGGCTCCATCGTGCGGGCCGGCGTCTCGCGCGACAACTGCTGCAGCATGTCGACGTACTTCTTCTCGATCACCGGCCAGCCGTAGTGGCGCTCGAAGAAGGTCCGGCCGTTGCGGCCGAGCGCGGCCTGCAGGCTCGGCGTCGAGTCGATCGCGCGCAGCGTCTCCGCGAACTCCTGGAAGTTCGCGTAGAAGAGGCCGGCGTTGCTGCGCAGGCACTGGCCCTGCAGCACGTCGCATTTCGCGTTGGCGAGCACCGGTTTGCCGAGCGCCCACGCCTCGAGCGCCACCATCGAGAGGCTCTCGAGGTAGGACGGCATGATCAGCAGCTCGGAGGCGGCGATCGCGTCGTACTTGTCCTGGTCCTCGAGGAAGCCGACGTGGTGGATGCGCGGGTGCTTCGGGATCGGCAGGTGCGCGGTGCCGACGAGCACCAGGTGCATCCCGTCCACGAGCGACGCGCTGTAGTGCTCGAAGAACTCGAACAGCTCGGCGCATCCCTTGTTCTCGTCGATGCGCCCGACGTAGATCGCGAAGCGATCGCGCATGTCGAACTTCTGGCGGAACCGCCCGGCGTTGGTCCGCTCGGGGATCTCCGACCCGATGCCCACGACCACGCCCGGCACCGGCTGGTTGGCCGACACGCCCTGGATGAGGGCCCGCTCCTCGTGCGAGTTGTACATGAACGCGCGGATCCCGCGGAACACGGGCGGGTACAGCCCGAGGCCCAGCGCGCCGTCGCGTTCGGCCGTCGGCACGAGGATCGCTTTCGCGGGCACCGCGCGGCAGCCGTGGAACGAATGGTGGTAGCGAAAGCTGAAGAAGATGAAGAAGTCGTAGTCGGCTTCGTGCGTCTTGATGTGCGCGACGAGCGCCGGGCTCGTGGGGCCTTCCGCTTCGAGCCAGGCGAGCTCATCCCGCAGCGAGTGCGGCTGGGCGAACACCCGATCCGACCACTTCGCGAACTCGATCGGGTCGCGCTCCACGGCCACGGGGAAGCGGTGCACGGCAATTCCGTTGACCATCTCCTGGCCCGGGGGCAGCTCGTTCTTCCAGGTGATGTAATCGCGATGCGCGCACGTCGTCAGGACCTCCACTTGGACGTGCTTCGCCAGGTGCTCGGCCACGTAACGAGCGTGCTGCTCGGCGCCGCCGTTGATGTCGGCGCCGTACCGCTGGACGACGACGGCGACCTTCACTGCTGTCCGTCGTCGTCAGAGGATCCGTCGGCGGGTGCATCAGGTGCATCAGGTGCAGCAGGTGCATCGGGTGCGTCAGGCCCGACTTCGCGGCCGGAGGCCGCTTCCGCCTCCGCTGAAGCTTCGGCGGACAGGTCGGCGGGGTCTCGCCGCAGCTCGCCAGAGTCTTCGCGAGCGGAGGCGGATGCTTCGGGTACCGCCAATGCTTCGGGCTCGTCAAAGCCATCGGACTCGTCGAATGCATCCGATTCATCGGTCCCGTCAAAGCCCCCTGGCGCATCTGGCGCATCTGGCGCACCCGGCGCACCTGATGCACCTGATGGACCCGGCGCACCGAAGGCACCCGAGGCACCTGAGGCACCTGGCACACCCGTTCCCCCGCGTCGGCCCCGCCGCCGGCGGCGCCGCTTACGGCTGCCATCGCCGGGTTGACCCTGCCCTTGTGACTGGCCGCCGCCCTGCGCCGGCTGATTGCCGGTCGGCACGTAGCCCTCGCCCGAGTCACCCGGCGTGCTGACGGCCGGCGCCTCGTCCTCGTCGTCGCGGCGATCGGGGCCGCGCACGGCCTCGGGCCGGTACTGCACGACGCCTTCGAGGGCGCGGACGCGGCGCTCGCTGAAGTCGAGGCGGCTCGACAGCGACTCGACCCGCATGCGCAGGTTCTGCGCCTCGATGCCCATGCGCGTGGTTTCGAGCACGAGGTTGTGGAGCACCTCGTAGTACAGCGCGTTCCACTCGGCGCGTGACTTGTCGAACTCGATCTTGCGCCGGGCCTCCCGCTTGAGGAGCGTGACGTTGAACTCCGCCTGCTTGTGAATCACGTGCAGCAGCGGGTTGGGGTTGAACATCAGCTTCAGCAGCGGGTTGAAGATCTTGCGCATCAGGCGCAGGAAGCCGCGGTGCGTGGCGAAGATGTCGGCCTCGTCCGCCGTGTAGGGCGGCGTGATCGCCGGCGGTTCGGTCTGCACCGCCGGCCGGCTCTTGCGGAACTGCTCGAGCAGGTCCGACCGGAGGTTCTTCGGCTCGAGGAACTTCTCGAGCCGGACCGACGCCAGCTCGCGGATCTGCTCTTCGGTGTAGTCGGCGCCGCGCTTCTCGAGAATACGCTGGCGGATCTGCTTCATGATCTGCTCGACGTCGACCGACTCGGAACGAATGGTGAACTCGCTCATCGATATGGACCTCTACGCGGCCGGCCGCGGCTTTTCGCGCCGCTTGCGGCTGGCAAACTCGGGCGCTTCCGCAATGCAGGTTCCGAGGATGCCGATTGACTGTTTGAACGCGTGCATGCCCGCACGCGTGATTGTGGCGGGCGACTCGCCGACCTGCGGGAAACCATCGGCGTCGGGCGTCAGCTGCTCCCAGTTCTCGAACAGCCGCCCCCACGGACTCGACAGGGCCTGGGCCATATGGCGCTTGCCCAGCACCGGATACCAGAAACTGTCGTGGTAGATCACGCTCGCGATGTACGCCCAGGGCGCGAGCACGGTCTTGAGCGACCATTCAACGGGTTTGCGCAGCGGGCCCCAGTAGATCCGGTGCTGCATGCGCGAGGCGAAGGTCATCTCCTTGAACGGACCGACGAACTTCCAGTCCTGCTTGGCGGCCTCGACATCACCGACAATCTCGATGTCGCGCGCGTCGCCGCAGCCGAGGCCGAGGTCGTGCGCCAGCCGGATGTACTTGATCGACAGCGGGTCGAAGCCCATCAGCTTGGCCGCCACCGCGTCGATGGCGACCTGGTCGGCGCCGGCCAGCATCACGTTCTTGACGTGCGGCACCATGCAGCGCGGGCCCGGGCCGTCGCCGGCGAAGGTGCCGTCCATCACGGCGAAGACGCCGCGGTGGATCTTCTTCTGGATCATCAGCAGGTCCACCAGCGTTTCGTGGATCACCGGGTGCGTCCAGTGGCGGCGCTCGTTGAGCAGCCCGCCAAACGCGTTCTTCATCGCCCCCGTCGTCGTCGTGAAGACGTGGGTCTTCACCGTCGGCAGGTGGATGATGTTTTCCCCGATGAAGCGCTTCGGGATCATGAAGCCGTCGGGGTAGACCTCGTTGAGGCAGAGGAACTTGTCGGCGAGCTCGCTGCCGACGGCGTCACGGACGTTGATCCAGGGCTCGTCGCCCTCGTAGAGATGGACATTGCGGATGCCGTGCGCCTTGACGACCGGCAGCTGCTTGTTCTCGGCCTCGCCGAGGTGCGCGTCGATGACGACGGTGCGGTTGTGGCAGGCGTGGATCAGGTCGGGGTTGAAGCCGTCCTGCTTCATCGCGCGGATCACGCCGTCGAGCTGCCACGGCGTGGTGGAGCAGCCCGGGAAGAAGAAATGCCAGGAGATGTTGACCTTGAGCGCGGTGTCGGCGTCCTTGGCGAGGACGTCCTGATAGCCGGCCAGGTTCATGACCGCGTGCGTGTCCTTCAGGACCGTCGCGGGCGACGTCGTGACGAGTGCGACCTTAGATCGGGCCAATTCCTCTTACGACACGTACGGCCGGTAGATGATCAGGATTACTGCGATGCCCCACAGCGCCACGCAACTGAGCAGCGGCCGGTCCCGCAACAGCAAGTCCGATGGGCTGCCGCCGCCGTGCTTGCGATGCACGAGGTACAGGTACCGGAAGATGCCGTAGATCGGGAACGGCGTGGTCAGCACCAGCAACGGGGTGCCGAACCGCTCGGCCGTGTCGGGGCTCGCGCAGTAGATGATGTAGACGACGAGGGTTGCCGCCGCCACGATCGCGATCATCTGATCGAGCAAGTACGAATCGTACTCCTCCAAGATTGGACGATGCTCCGTGGCCCCGTCGGCCAGCATGGTGATCTCATGCCGCCGCTTGGCCAGGCCCAGGAACAACGCCAGCAGGACGGTGCAGACCAGCAACCAGTCGCTGACCGGCACGCCTATTACCAAACCACCCGCCACGGCCCGCAGCACGAAGCCCATCGCGATCGCCATCACGTCGAGGATCACGAGGTGCTTCAGCCAGCGGGTGTACGAGACAAACAGCGCCAGGTACGCCGCGGCGGCCACTGCCAACATCGGCTGCAGCGCGTAGGCTGCGGCCAGCGCCAGCACGCTCAAGCCCGCCGCCCACGCGAGGGCCGTGCCGGGCGCGAGCGCTCCGGAAGCGATCGGGCGCATCCGTTTCAGCGGGTGCTGCCGATCGGCTTCACGGTCCGAGACGTCGTTGATCAGGTAGACGGCCCCGGAGAGCGCGCAAAAAATCAAAAAGGCCGCCGAAGCAAGCGCCAAGGCGGCCGGGTCGAGCAATTTAACGGCAAAAATCAGCGCCGCAAAGACAATGAGGTTCTTGGTCCATTGATCCGGTCGCACCGAGACGAACAGGTTCGCGACCGTGGACCGAGTCTCCACAGTTACTTGTAGCTCTTGACGGCTTCCGCCTCCGAATCGAAGGTATCGAATACCGTCAGCAGCTTCGTGATCGACAGCAGATCCTCGATGCGCTTGGTCAGGTTGAGCAGCTTGAGGCTGCCGCCCTGGCGGCTCACCGTCGTGTAGGTCCGGACCACTTCGCCCAGACCCGCGCTGTCGATGTAGGGCACGCCTTCGAGATTGAGCAACAGCTTCTTCTTGCCGGCGGCCAGCAGACTGTTGATCTTGTCCTTCAGCAACTCGTCGCCTTCACCCAAGGTCATCTTGCCCTTGAGATCGAGCACGGTCACATCACTTACGGTGCGTTCGACGATTTCCATTCGCGTAAGTCCCCTACGTCGAGAAAACCCTTACAACACTGGCGTTTAAGCGCCCCAAAAGGTGCCGAATGTTACCACTACTCCGTCTCCCGACGCATCTTCTTACGGTTGCGTTTCCGGGCGAGCGCCTGCTTGGCGCGGCGCTTGTCTCCCGGCTTCAGGTAGAAAGAGTGCTTCTTGATGTCCTTGATGATGTCTTCCTGCTGCACCTTGCGCTTGAAACGTCGCAACGCGCTTTCGATCGACTCACCTTCCTGCAATTTCACCTCGGCCATCTGTAGTCACCCCCTTTCGACCTGGATTCGTCCCTTGTGCCGACCAAAGATCGACAGGACAAGTATGTTAGGCTATCACAACCCAGCGCACGGCCGGAGATAGAGTTAAACACTGTGTTTTCTATCACTTAAGTCGATACGTCAGCCCCTTCGTCAATTACCCTAATACCAGGCATGCGCATCCTCGTTCTTGGCTCCGGCGCGCGCGAGCACGCCCTGGCCTGGAAGCTCGGTCAGGAACCGGCCGTGGATTACCTGGTCTGCGCTCCCGGCAACGCCGGAATGCAGTCCGGTGTGGCCCCGCTCGACCCCTTAGACACCGACGCTGTCGTTCGGTTCGTCAGGCGCGACCGCATCGACCTCACGGTAGTGGGTCCGGAAGCGCCCCTGGGCCGCGGGCTGGCCGATCGCCTGCAGGCCGAGGGCTTGCGCGTCTTCGGCCCCACGAAGGCGGCCGCGCAGCTCGAGACCAGCAAGGCGTTCGCCAAAGACTTCATGCAGCGTCACGCCGTCCCCACCGCGCGCTATCGGGTGTGTGGGAGCGCGGACGAGGCGATCGCCGCCATCCGGTCGGGGGAGTTCGGCGACGCGCTGGTGGTGAAGGCCGATGGCCTGGCGGCGGGGAAGGGCGTGGTGGTGGCGCCGGATCGGGCGACGGCCGAATCCGCCGTGCGATCGGCCATGGTCGACCGCAGCTTCGGCGATGCGGGCGCGCGCGTGGTGCTCGAAGAGCTGCTGCAGGGTCCCGAGGTGTCGTTCTTCGTGATTGCCGACGGCGAGAATTACGTTCCGCTGCTCTCCGCCCAGGATCACAAGCGCATCTTCGACAACGACGAGGGACCGAACACGGGCGGCATGGGCGCGTTCTCGCCGAGCCCGTTGATGACGGCGGCGCTGCAGGAGCAGATCGAGCGCGACATCGTTCAGCCGGTGCTGCGCGGCATGGCGGGCGAGGGCACGCCGTTCCGCGGGTTCCTGTACTGCGGCTTGATGCTCACCGCGGATGGGCCCAAGGTGATCGAGTTCAACGTCCGCTTCGGCGATCCCGAGGCGCAAGTCGTGTTGCCGTTGCTTGTCGAGCCGCTCGCTCCACTCTTGCTCGCGGCTTCAGAGGCTCGCCTCTCGGGCTCCGGGCTCCGGGCTCCGGAGCCCGGATCGCGTCGCGCATCAGTAGGTGTCGTTCTCGCCGCTCATGGCTACCCCGGCGACCCTCGCTCCGGCGACGTGATCACCGGCCTGGCTGATGTCGCGCGCGATTGTCCGGACGTGCTGGTGTTTCACGCCGGCGTGAAGGCGCGTGGCGCCGATCTGGTGACCGCCGGCGGCCGCGTCCTCACCGTCGTCGCGACCGCTCCCTCCTTCGAGATTGCGATCGCGCGCGCCTACGAGGCTGCCGGCAAGATTCGCTTCGAGGGTATGCAGTACCGTCGCGATATCGGGGCAAAGGCATTGTCGATTGACTGATTGGCGATTTAGCGACTGTTTCGTGATTGGGTGATTGGCTGATTGGGTGATTCGATTGGGGCATCGTCGAATTGTTGATTGGCCGGCGGAACCAGCGGGCGATCTCACATTCGGAAATCACGAGTTCGAATCTGGAAATCACCCAATCAACAATCGGCAACAGTCACTAAATCAGCAATCGGTCAATCGTCAATGTGCCGGCAAGAGCGCACGAAGCGCATCGTCCAGGTGCGCTCTGAACGTATTGGTGTTATGCCCTTCCGGGACTTCCAGATACGACACCGGCGCATTGACGTCGTCCAGCGCCGTCCGCAGCCTGCGGGCGCCGTCGATCGACGTGTCGTAGACGCCGCCGAGCACGAAGAACCTGATCGAAACCGCGGCCCTTCTCGCCTTGGCCTGGTTGGCGATCACCGTCGCCGTTTGCGCCGGCGGCGCGATGGCGGCGCACAGGCCGAACACCGAAGGGTACTCAATCGCCAGGTCGACGGCGCCGTAGGCGGCAAGCGAGCTGCCGACAATCGCGCGGTGATCGGGCGTGGGGAACGTGCGGAAGCGCTTGTCGACCAGCGGCACGAGCTCCGTGGCCACAAACGCGCGCCAGCGAGGGTTTCGCGAGTATTCCTCCTGGCGGTCCCCCGGCTCCGCGAAGACGGCGATCACCGGGGGAATGGCCCGGCGCGCGATCAGCCGATCGAGCACGCGGGGCACGTCCATCTTCTCGACGTAGTTGCTGCCGTCGAGCACGTAGATCACGGGGAACAGCGTTTCGGCCGGTGCGGCGGCATAGCCGGGCGGCAGGTAGAACCACACGCGCCGTGAGCCGCCGAGATAGCGCGAGGTGATGGTCTCGGCGATCACCCCGCCCGCCGGCGCCGCCTGTTCGTCGTCCACTTCCGACTGCGCCGTCCAGAACGGCATCCGCACTTCCGAGCGCGGGCCGGCATACGCCTGCACCGTGCGCGGATTCAGCGGATCGGCAGCCGCATCCTTATCGAACAGGAACACGTACTCGACGCGCGCGTTGGTGTAGGCCGTGCCCTCGAGGTAGGACCAGCTCGTGCCCTCGATGCGCGTCATCCTGCCGATGGTCGCGTCGTAGCCCTGCGGCGTCGAGGCCCACGCGTTGAAGTCGCCGACCACGCGCGGGGTGGCGCCGTTGGCGTCCTTCGCGAGGAACACGAGCCGCGTCTGGTTCTCGACGACTGGGGTGCCGCCCCTGGTCGCGACGAACCGTGCGACGGCCGCATCGCGCGCGGCCGGGTCGAGGCCCGGGAGCCGGCGTCGGAGCGCGGACCACGACTGCGGCTCGCCCACACAGCCGGCAAGCAAGAGCACCAACCCGATAGGCACCATAGGCACCCCAGGCACCCTAGGCACCTTCATAGTTCGGCCGCCAGTCTTTGTGCGGCCGATTGGCGGCCCTGCCCTTCGACGATCAGCTGCCCGCACGCGGCGCGGATGTCGCGGCCGCGGCTCTTGCGCACCGAGACCATCAAGCCGCGGTCGACGAGGATCTTCGCGAACTCATTCACCCGCGCATCGTCCGGCCGCTCGAAGGGAATGCCGGCGGCGGCATTGAGCGGCAGCAGGTTGACCTTGGCCTTGACCCCCGCCAGCACCTTCACCAGCTTCCGGGCATCCTCGTTCGAATCGTTCACGCCGGCCAGCATCACGTACTCGAACATGATGCGGCGGCGCTTCGCGAGCGGGAACCGCTTGCAGGCGTCGATCACATCCTGCATCGAGTACTTCCTGTTCAACGGCACGATCGCGCCGCGCGTCTCCTCGGTGGCCGCGTGCAGCGACACGGCCAGGTTGGGCATCAGCGGCTCCTGCGCCAGCTTGTCCATCATCGGCACCAGGCCGACGGTCGACAGCGTGATGCGTTTCGGATGCAGCGCCAGCCCCACAGGCTCGTTCAACATCCGCAACGCCTTCATCGTCGCATCGTAGTTGTGCAGCGGTTCGCCCATGCCCATCAGGACGATGTTGAACGACTTGTCGAGCAGGTCGAGCGTGCGGGCCAGCAGGCGGACTTGCGCCGTGATTTCGGCCGCGCTCAGGTTGCGCACCAGGCCCATCCTGCCGGTCAGGCAGAAGGCGCACCCCATCGCGCACCCGACCTGTGTCGACACGCAGAAGGTCTGCGCCGGAGTGTCGGGAATGAAGACGGACTCGATCTGGCGGCCGTCGGCCATGCGGAGCACGAACTTCTGCGTGCCGTCCTCGGAGACATCCCGCCGGACGACTTCGGGAGTCGAGACGGTCGCGGCCGTGCCGAGGGCCGCGCGGAGGTCCCGGCCGAGGTTCGTCATCTGGGCGAAGTCGGTGACGCCGCGCTTCCAGATCCAGCGGTAGAGTTGCTTGGCGTGAAACCGGCGATGGCCGAGCGACTCGACGAAGTCCTCGAGCTCCTTCAGCTCCAGTCCGGCAAGGTCAACCATCTCACCGGACAGTGTACAACCCGCCTGAAGGCAGAAGGCAGAAGGCAGAAGGCCGTCAGCTGATAAAACGCGCGCGGACCGACGCGAGCGTCCGCGTCATCGACTCGCGGGCCGTGCTGTTGACGATGGGCCGGATCAGCCCGCCGATGATGGGCGGCAGGCTGCGGCTGAGCGTCAGCGACTCGATCTCCACCAGCACGCCGCCGTCCACCTGCTTGTAGCGCCAGTACGAGTTGAGCCGCCACATGTAGCCGCGATCCTTCCCCTCGGGCAGGGCCCGTTCCCTTGGCGTCCCGGCGTTCTCGATCTCGACGATCCGCGTCGAAATGCTGTTGCTCAGCGCGCGGTCCGGCGCGAGGCGGCGGTACTCGACGTCGTACTCCGAGTCGTACACGGCGGTGACGAACTTCGTCCGCCGCAGCCTGAGAAAGACCTTCTGCGAATCGCCGTCCGGCGAGCGCGAGACGACGCGGGACGAGAGGACGTCCTCCTGCTTGTGCTTGTCGGATTGCGGCTCCTGCAGCACCTTGAGCAGCTCGTCGAGTTTCACCCTCGGCACGAACACCGTGCCCCGCCAGTGATTGATCATCCCGCCGTCGATTTCAATCTCGTTGGACGAGTCGTCTCGGACCACGCCGCGCGTCACGATGACCTCGCCCCGGCGCAGCGCCGCCAGCGTCCGGGCGAACTGCGGGGGCGGCTGGCGCTCGATGTCGAGAAACGGCGCGTTGTTCTGGAGATCACGCGCGAAGCGCGCTTCCACGGCCGCCGCGTACCGCGCGAAGTCCTTCGCGGTCTTCGGCTGCAGGACCGCTTCCATCGAGTCGGCACCGGCGGGCGCGGCGACCGACGCGAGCGCCACGACGGCCGCCGCGCGAAACACCAGCGTGTCGGCGGCCGCAAGGTTGACGAGCCCCAGCGCGATCACGCTCGCGATGTTGGCCACCACCGGCGACAGGCCCGCCGCCTCGACGAACACCGCGGTCAGCACCACGCTGCCGGCGATCGACGTCGCGGCCGTCAGCCAGTTGAACCGCAGCAGGCGGGCCCAGCGATCCCCGGTGGTGGCGGCAGGCCGATCCCGCCACGTCCACCGCTCGTGGATCACGAAGTTGCAGAGGATCGCAATCTCGACCGCGATCGCCGTGGCGACGAGATAGTGAACGCCGATGCGAGTCAGCACCGCCAGGCCCGCGATTTGGGCGACGAACCCGACGAGGCCCGTTGCCACAAAGCGGAGGGAACGCGGAGCCAATCCCGACAAGGAGGGCCGTCCCGACAAGCAGTGCCCTCCCGACAAGCTGTGCCTACCCGTCATGATCGCTTCGCCTCTTCGAGGTAGAGCGCGCGGACGTTGGCGCTGCTCGTGATGATGAAGGTCGCGGCCATCCCGATCGCTCCAAAGATACCGCCAAGATCGAACAAACGAACGTCTGCGGCGCCAAAAAAATTGACCGCCGGGGCCTCGATGGCGGCGATCGCGCCGGCGGCGAGCAGGATGCGCAATTCGGTCGGGCCGACGCCCAGAAAAGACATCGTGAACGTCCCGCGCGCATGGGTGGCTAGGTACGTCTCGGCCGACACGAGGAAGAACGCCGCCACCACGAGCGTGGCGACCAGGGGGCTCATCAACCCCGAGGCCGCCAGCCCGGCAAAGAGCAGCGCCGCGCCGGCGAGGTCGATGACGTGGTCGACGTAATAGCCATATCGCGGCCGCTGTTGATTGCGGACGCGGGCGAGCGTGCCGTCGAGGCTGTCGCCGAACCAGTTCAGCAGCAGGCACAGGGCCACAAGCCACGCGCCGGCAACGGGATCCGCCTGCGCGAACCAGAACGACAGTCCCGCGCCGGCCATCGACGCCAGCCCGAGCGCGGTCAGGTGATCGGAGTGGACCCACCGCGGCAATCGCCCGGCGATCCAGATGAGCAGGCGCTTCTCGGAAGCCGCGAGGATGCTGCGGTTGAGGCGGACGTGGGTCGTGGTGGACATCTCGGAATCTCCTCTGATCCGGAATGTGCAAATGGCCCCCCAACCAGCTCACCCGCCTTCGCCCAAGGCTTCGGCGCGGCAGGCACCGGCGCCAAGGCTACGGCGGGGGCAGGCCCGTGTGATATGATTCCAGGGGAATTCTTTCTGCTGCAACCACTTAACCGCAGCAGGTCTCCACGTGCCCGAGTCCAACATCCGCCGCGCCGTCCTTGCCAACGGTGTCCGTCTTGCCACCGAGCGAATGCCGCACGTGCGATCGGTCGCCGTCGGCGTGTGGCTGACACGCGGATCGCGGCACGAGCCCGTCGAGCACACCGGCATTGCGCATTTCGTCGAGCACATGCTCTTCAAGGGCACGCCGACGAGATCCGCCGAGGAAATCGCCCAGCAGGTGGATTCGATCGGCGGCCAGATCGACGCCTTCACCTCGAAGGAGTACGCGGGCTACTACCTCAAGGTCCTCGACGAGCACCTGCCCCTGGCCGTGGACATCCTCGCCGACCTGATCACGAACCCGCTGTTTTCCGCCGAGGACATCGAGAAAGAGAAGAAGGTCATCCTCGAAGAGATCAAGATGGTCGAGGACACACCCGACGATCTGGTCCACGAGATTTTTGCGGAAGGGTTCTGGGCGGGCCATCCGCTCGGCCGGCCGATTCTCGGCACGCCGGCGAGCGTGATGTCTCTCGATCGGGCCACGCTGACGCGATACTTCGCCAACACCTACGTCGCGTCGAACTTCGTCGTGGTCGCGGTCGGCAACCTCGATCACGACAACGTCCAGGCGCTGCTCGAGCGCGCCCTTGAAGGGCTGCCTCACACCGGCCCCGATTCCGACGACCTGCCGCCGGTGACCGCTTCGACCATCCAGGTGCGCCGCAAGGAACTCGAGCAGAGCCACGTGGTGTTCGGCACGCCGGCGCTGCCGCAGCACCATCCGGAGCGCTATGCCGGCTACGCGTTGAACACGACGCTCGGCGGCTCGATGAGCTCGCGCCTGTTCCAGAACGTGCGTGAAAAGCGCGGCCTGGCGTATGCGGTCTTCTCGGGCCTCTCGGCCTACCAGGACGCCGGGGCGCTCAGCATCTACGCCGGCTGCGCCAACGACGTGGTCGCCGAGCTGATCGAGGTGGTGGTCGCCGAGATCCGGCAGATGAAGGCGGGCGGGCTCGACGAAGTCGAGCTGCGCCGCGCCAAGGACCACCTGAAGGGCTCGCTCATGCTCGGGCTCGAGAGCACGTCGAGCCGGATGTCTCACCTCGCGCGGCAGGAGATGTACCGCGATCGCACCGCCGGCCTCGACGAAATGCTGGCGGCGATCGAGCGCGTGACCGCAGAGGATGTGTTGCGGCTGGCCGATCGGTTCTTCACCAACGGATCCCTGGCGGTGACGGTGCTTGGCAACGTCAACGGCTTGAAAGTTACCAGCGACCAACTAGCCCTTTAATGATCCCTCGTTACACCAACCCCGAGATGGGCCGCATCTGGAGCGAGCAACGCCGCTACGAGACGTGGCTCGAGGTTGAAGTGGCCGCCGCCGAGGCGATGGCCGAGGCCGGCATCGTGCCGGTGGAGGCCGCCCGGGAGCTGCGGGCGAAGGGCGCCTTCGACATCGCGCGCATCGACGAGATCGAAAAGACCACGCAGCACGACGTCATCGCCTTCACCACCGCGGTGGCCGAGAAGGTGGGACCCTCCGCGCGCTGGCTTCACTTCGGCCTGACCTCGTCCGACGTCATCGACACCGCGCAGGCCGTGCAGATGGTCGAAGCCTGCGACCTGATCCTCAAGAACCTGTCGGTGCTCGGCGAGGCGATCCGGACGCGTGCGTTCGAGCACAAGCACACGCCCATGATCGGCCGCACGCACGGCGTGCACGCCGAGGTGATGACGTTCGGCCTGAAACTGGCGCTGTGGTACGCCGACCTGGAGCGCGGCATCGCGCGGGTGCGGCGGGCGCGCGAAGGCGTGCGCGTCGGCATGGTGTCGGGCGCGGTCGGCACCTTCGCGCACCTGGACCCTGCGATCGAAGAGGCGGTCTGCCGCCGGCTCGGCCTCGAGCCCGACGCGGTGTCGTCGCAGGTGATTCAACGGGACCGTCACGCCGAGCTGGTGAGCACGCTCGCGGTCACCGCCGCCTCGCTCGAAAAGTTCGCGCTCGAGATCCGCGGCCTGCAGAAGACCGAGATTGGCGAAGTCGAAGAGCCGTTCGGCAAGGGCCAGAAGGGCTCGTCGGCGATGCCGCACAAGCGCAACCCGATCGGCTGCGAGCAGATCGTCGGCCTGGCGCGCCTGTTGCGGGGCAACGCCATGGCGGCGATGGAGAACGTGGCGCTCTGGCACGAGCGCGACATCTCGCACTCGTCGGTCGAGCGCGTGATCCTGCCCGACAGCTTCATCGCCCTCGATCACATGCTGCGGCGCTTCACCCGCATTGTCGCGGGCATGGTCGTGTATCCCGACCGGATGCTGGAGAACCTGAACCGCTCGCGCGGCGTCGTGTTCTCCGGGCAGGTGCTGCTGGAACTGGCGCGCCGGGGCGTGTCGCGCGAGCAGGCCTACGAGTGGGTGCAGCGCAACGCCATGCGCTCGTTCCACGAGAAGCTGGACTTCAAGCCGCTGCTGCTGGCCGACGCCGACATCGGCGCGGTGCTGCCGGCCGCGGAAATCGAGAAGGCGTTCGATCTGAAGCAACAGCTCAGGAACGTTGACGCGGTGTTCGACCGGGTGTTTTCGTAGAGGCGGGTCTTGAGACCCGCCTGGAGGAGTGCAATGCGCGCGCGTGTGTATGTGACGTTGAAACCATCGGTGTTCGACCCCCAGGGCCGCGTCGTCGCCGACGCGCTGGTCACGCTGGGCTACGGCGACGTGAAGGACGTGCGCCAGGGCAAGTTCTTCGAGGTCGAGCTCGACGGCGCCGACCCGGCCACGGCGAACTTGTCCGCCGAAGCGCAACGCGCGAAGGCGGAGACGCGGGTGACCGAGATGGCCGACAAACTGCTGGCCAATCCGGTGATCGAAAGCTACCGCGTCGAGGTCCTCGAATGACCCGGGCGCCGGGCGCCGGGCGCCGGGAGCCGACACGATGAAATTCTCTGTGGTCGTGTTCCCCGGATCGAATTCGGACTACGACGCCTTCTACGCCGCCTCGCGTGTGGTCGGCGAAGACGCCGCGCTGGTGTGGCACAAAGACACCGACCTGCAGGGCGCCGACGTCGTGATCCTCCCCGGAGGATTCGCCCATGGCGATTACCTGCGCACCGGCGCCATCGCGCGCTTCTCGCCGATCATGGGCGCCGTGAAGGCGTTCGCGGATCGCGGCGGGCCCGTGCTCGGCATCTGCAACGGCTTCCAGGTGCTGCTCGAGGCGGGCCTGCTCCCGGGCGCGATGGTGCGCAACGATCGCGTCAAGTTCGTGTCGCAGCTGGTGCCCGTCCGCGTCGAGCAGACCGACACCCCGTTCACCGCCGCCTGCGCGTCGAAGCAGGTGCTGCGCCTGCCGATCGCGCACGGGGAGGGCAACTACTACGCCCCGCCGGAGGTGCTGGCCGAGATCGAAGCTCGCCGCCAGGTCGTGTTCCGCTACTCGAGCCCCTCCGGCGAGGTGTCGGATGCGTACAACCCCAACGGATCGCTCAACAGCATCGCCGGCATCTGCAACCGCGAGCGCAACGTGGTCGGGCTGATGCCGCACCCCGAGCGCGCCTCGGAGGCGCAACTGGGCAGCGCCGACGGGCGCCTCGTCCTGGCGTCGGCGGTCAAATGGGCGGCGGAGGGGATGCTTCGCCATGCCTGACAACACACCGTCCGCCAGGCCGATCGTCATGCTGGTCATGATCATCAGCGCCCTGTCGCTGGCGCTGCTGGCCGGCCTGATCTTTGCCGGCATCGTGCCGCTGCCGGAGGAGTCGCGGGCCGTCGCGGCGCTGGTCGTGGGTGTGGCCGCCGCCGCCGACTTCCTCGTCGCCCTCTGGTTCTTCCGCGCGGGTCAATCGTCATGACGGTGATCGATTCACAGGTGCTCGAACGGCACGGCCTCAAGCCGGACGAGTACGAGCGCATCCTGCAGTTGATGGGCCGCGAGCCCAACCTGCTCGAGCTCGGCATGTTCTCGGTGATGTGGTCGGAGCACTGCAGCTACAAGAGCTCGCGCGTGCACCTGAAGACGCTGCCCACCACCGGGCCGCGCGTGGTGCAGGGGCCCGGCGAAAACGCCGGCGCCGTCGACATCGGCGACGGGCTGTGCGCGGTGTTCAAGATCGAATCGCACAACCATCCGTCGTTCATCGAGCCGTACCAGGGCGCGGCGACCGGTGTCGGCGGCATCATCCGCGACATCTTCACGATGGGCGCGCGGCCGATCGCGCTGCTCAACGCGCTGCGGTTCGGGTCGCTCGACACCGCGCTGGCGCGCCGGATCTTCGAGGGCGTGGTCGCCGGCGTCGGCGGCTACGGCAACAGCATCGGCATTCCCACCGTCGGCGGCGAGATCGTCTTCGACGAGATGTACGCCGGCAATCCGCTCGTCAACGTGCTCTGCCTCGGCATCTCCCGCATCGACGGCATCGTCAAGGGCGCGGCCAGGGGCGCGGGCAATCCTGTGTTCTACGTCGGCGCCAGGACCGGCCGCGACGGCATCCACGGCGCCACCATGGCCTCGGCGGAGTTCGACGACAAATCCGCGGAGAAGCGGCCCGCCGTGCAGGTCGGCGATCCGTTCATGGAAAAGCTGCTGATGGAGGCCTGCCTCGAGGTGATGAAGACCGGCGCGGTGCTCGGCATCCAGGACATGGGCGCGGCGGGGCTGTCGTGCGCGACCTCCGAGATGGGGTCGCGCGGCGGCTGCGGCATGACGATCGACGTGATGCACGTGCCACAGCGGGAAACCGGCATGACGCCCTACGAGATCATGCTGTCGGAATCGCAGGAGCGCATGCTGCTGGTCGTGCAGAAGGGCCGCGAGCGCGAAGTCGAGCAGGTGTTCGAGAAGTGGGACCTGCACGCCGTGCAGGTGGGCGAGGTGATCGACGGCAGCCGCCTGAAGATTCACGAGCGCGGCGTGCTGGTGGCCGAGGTGCCCAATCGCGCGTTGACCGATGAGGCGCCGGTCTACCGGCGTCCCATGCACGAGCCGTCGTGGCAGAAGGACGTGCGGCAGCTGTCGCTCGCCGAGCTGGGGCCGGCGCCGCCGGCGCAGGCGGCCTTCGATCGCCTGGTCGCGGCGCCGACGATTGCGAGCAAGCGCTGGGCCTACCGGCAGTACGACCATAGCGTGGGCACCAACACGATCGCGCAGCCGGGCATGTCGGCGGCGGTCGTCCGCGTGAAAGGCACCACGCGTGGCTTGGCCCTGTCGGTCGATGGCAACGGCCGGTTCTGCTATCTCGATCCGCATCGCGGCGCCATGCTGGCGGTCGCCGAGGCGGCGCGCAACGTCGCCTGCGCCGGCGGCGAACCGATCGGCGGCACGAACAACCTCAACTTCGGCAATCCCGAGCGCCCCGAGATCATGTGGCAGCTCGGCGAGGCCGTCCGCGGCATCGGCGACGCGTGCCGCGCGCTGGGCATTCCCATCACCGGCGGCAACGTGAGCCTCTACAACGAAACCGAGGGCCGCGCGATCTTCCCGACCCCCGTGCTCGGCGTGGTCGGGCTGCTGGACGATGCGTCGAAGACGGCAACGCGGACCTTCAAACGGGACGCCGCGGCGGTCGTCCTGCTGGGCGATAATCTAGGGGAGCTTGGCGGCAGCGAATACCTGGCGGCGATGCACGGCAAGGTGTGCGGGCCGCCTCCGGCGCTGGACCTGAAGCGGGAAGCGGCGCTGCAGAAGCTGATCGTCGCGCTCGTCCGCGAAGGCACGGTCGAGTCGGCGCACGATTGTTCGGAAGGCGGGCTCGCCATCGCGCTCGCCGAGTGCACCTTCGACAGCGGCGGCATCGGCGTCACGGCGGATCTCGCGCTGGTGGGCGACGCCAACGCGACCCTCTTCGGCGAATCCGCCTCGCGCATCGTCGTCTCGACGCCGGAAGACAGGGTGGCGGCGGTGATGGCGGCGGCGAAGTCGGCAGGCGTGCCGGCGGCGGTCATTGGTAAGACCGGCGGCGATCGGATCCGCCTGACGGTGAACGGCGGCGCGGCGGTCAACAGTTCGGTGACCGACGCCGAACAGGCGTGGGCAACGGCGATCGAGCGGAAGATGTCCGGTAGGGCGCCCCTTTAGTTTAGGGGCGCCGGAGAAATGAATGTTCGATAAGTTCCGCGACGAATGTGGCGTCTTCGGCATTTACGGGCATGCCGAAGCGTCGAAGATGGCCTACCTGGGCCTCTACTCGCTGCAGCATCGCGGACAGGAAAGCGCCGGCATCGCCTCCGCCGACGGCACGAAGGTGCGCGCCGTGCGGCAGATGGGCTACGTCAACGACATCTTCAACGAGACCACGCTCGCGCCGCTCGTCGGTCACATCGCCATCGGTCACACGCGCTACTCGACGGCGGGTGACAGCAAGCTGTTGAACGCGCAGCCGATCCTCATCGATTGCGTGCACGGCCAGGTCGGCATCTGCCACAACGGCAACATCGTCAATGCCGATGAGATCCGGGAGCGGCTGGTCCGCGCCGGGTCGATCTTCCAGACCAACAGCGACACCGAAGTGGTCCTGCACCTGTACGCTCGCTCGCGTGCGGGGTCGGTCGAAGACGCGGTGGTCGAGTCGATCACGCAGCTGACCGGCGCGTTTTCGTTGGCGATGATCACCAGGGACCAGCTGATCGCGGTCCGCGATCCGCACGGCTTCCGGCCGCTGGCGCTCGGCCGGCTCGGCGAGTCCTGGGTCGTCTGCTCCGAAACCTGCGCGCTGGATCTGATCGGCGCCACCTACGTCCGCGACGTGGAGCCCGGCGAGGTGGTCATCGTCGGCCCCGACGGGCTGCGATCGATCAAGCCGTTCCCCGCCTCGCGTCTGTCGCACTGCATCTTCGAGCACGTCTACTTCGCGCGGCCCGACAGCGAGGTCTTCGGCGAGAGCGTCAACGAAGTGCGCACCAACCTCGGGCGCGAGCTGGCGCGCGAGACCGGCGTGCCGGCCGACGTGATCGTGCCGATCCCCGACTCGGGCGTGTGCGCGGCGATCGGCTACTCGGAAGAGGCGAAGATCCCGCTGCGGTTCGGGTTGATCCGCAATCACTACGTCGGCCGCACGTTCATCGAGCCGGCCCAGTCGATCCGGCACTTCGGGGTGAAGGTGAAACTGAACCCGGTGAAGAGCATCCTCACCGGCAGGCGCGTGGTGCTGATCGACGACTCGATCGTCCGCGGGACGACGAGCCGGAAGATCGTCAAGATGGTGCGCGCCGCGGGCGCCGCGGAAGTGCACCTGCGCATCAGCTGCCCGCCGACCATCTCGCCCTGCTTCTACGGCGTCGACACGCCGCGGCGGCAGGAACTGATCGCCGCCACCCACTCGCTCGAGGAGATCCGCAAGTACATTGCAGCCGATACGCTGGGCTACTTGAGCCTGGGCGGCCTGCTCTCGTCGGTCAACGGCAAGGGCGCGGCCTACTGCACGTCGTGCTACACGGGCCAGTATCCGGTGGCCTTCCCTCGCGATCACAGCGGATACCTCCAGCTCACGTTGAAGGTCGATGCCGAGCCGCTGCCCCAGGAAGAGCCCGAAACGGTTGGCTAAACTCCCGCTGCCGTTCGCCGCCTGGATTCTCGCGTTCTGGGTGGGGCACCCCTTCATGGGGTGCCAGGATGTCGCCGCGCAGGAGCGCGGTCCGACGCCCGTGACGCCGGAACAGATCCGGGCGGCCATCGGCAAGCTCGGCGATCTCGACTACCCGACGCGCATGACGGCCGGGCGCACGCTCCGCCGCGCGCCGGCCGCGCAGGCCGTGCCGGCGCTGATGCAGGCCGTCCAGGAACACGCCGACGGCTTCATCCGGTTTCGATCGCTCGTGCTGCTGACCGGCTTCAACGACCCCCGCCTGCCGGACATGATGGAAGAGCTGCTGGCCTCGCCGAACGATCGGCTGCGCGAGGTGGCGTACGCCTACTTCGAACAGCATCCGGAGATGCCGCTGGCGCCGAAGATGCTCGCGGCGCTCGACAAGGAGCAGGGTGAGTTCGTGCGGCCCGCGCTGGTGCGCGCGCTCGCTGCCGTCGCCAGGGCCCCCGGGGTCACCGAAGCGCTGGTCCGCGATGCCGGACGCGGCCTCGACTTCTTCCGCAGCACGGTGATCGAGGCGCTCGGCGACTACCGGATCGCGGCCGCGGTGCCGAAGCTGATGGAGATTGCGAAGATCGACGGGCCGCTGCAGGACGATGCGGCCACGGCGCTCGGGAAGATCGGCGACAAGGCCGCGCTCGGCGTGCTGGCCGAGATGCAGCGTACCGCGCCGAAGGAGACGCAGCCGTCGATCGCCGCCGCCATCTGCCTGATCGGCAGCAGCTGCACCGTGCACATCGGTTACCTGGAGAAGACCCTGGGCTACGCCGAGACCTATCCCGGCTATCAGGATCTGCTGCGCGGCGCGGCCGCCGGACTGGGCGCGATTGCCCGCAAGGGCGACGCCGAAGCGCTCGACATCCTCTTCCGCGTCGGCATTCCCTCGCAGGATCCCGTGCGCGCGCCCGTGACGCTCGCCCTCGGCCTGGTCGCGCTGCGCAACACGCCGCTGATGCTCCAGACGCTCGAAGGGCGCGCCGACCGCGACGGCGCGCTCGGCATCCTGGCCGAGGCCTTCGACATGCTCGAGGAAGACCTCGAGGAAGAGCGCTTCTTCGTCGAGGTCCGCCGCACGTACTGGGCCGCGCCAGACGGATCGCCGACACGGAAGCTGTGCGAACAACTGATTACAAAACTTGATTTTTGACGCCGTCGGTCTTCAGCCGTCAGCCTTCAGTGCATTGGAACCTGCTGATGGCCGAAGGCCGATGGCTGAAGGCTGAAGGCTGATCGATGGACTACAAATCCTCCGGCGTCGATATCGATGCGGGCAACGAAACCGTCCGGCGCATCAAGACGTTGGCGAAGTCGACGTTCACACCCGGCGTGCTCTCGGAGATCGGATCGTTCGGCGGCCTCTTCAAGCTTGACACCGCCGCCTGGAAGGAGCCGGTGCTCGTGTCGAGCGCCGACGGCGTCGGCACGAAGCTCAAGGTCGCCTTCATGGCCGGCGAACACCGGACGATCGGCGCCGACCTGGTGAACCACTGCGTCAACGACATCCTCGTGCAGGGCGCAGTCCCGCTGTTCTTCCTCGATTACCTGGCGACCGGCCGTCTGCAGCCCGACGTCGCGGAGCACATTGTCGAGGGCATCGCGCGCGGCTGCAGGGACAACGGCTGCGCGCTGCTTGGCGGCGAAACCGCGGAGATGCCCGGCTTCTACCACGACGGCGAGTACGACGTGGCGGGCTTCATCGTCGGCGCCGTCGATCGCGCGAGCCTGATTGACGGGCGGACGATTGCGCCCGGCGACGTGTTGATGGGCCTGCCCTCATCCGGGCTCCACACCAACGGCTACTCCCTCGCGCGCAAGATTGTGTTCGACGAAATGAAGCTGGCCGTCGACAGCCACGTGCCCGACCTGGGCGAAACGGTGGGGCAGGCGCTGCTTCGGACGCACCGCTCGTACCTACCGGTCGTTCGGCCGCTGCTCGGCCGCGGGTTGATCAAGGGGATGGCGCACATCACCGGCGGCGGCATCACCGACAACCTGCCTCGCGTGCTGCCGGCCGGCACCGCCGCGCGCGTGGTCCGCACGTCGTGGCGCGTGCCCGCGATCTTCCGGTGGCTGGGCGAGTCCGGCCGGGTGCCGGAGTACGACCTGCGCCGCGCCCTGAACATGGGGATCGGCCTGATCCTCGTGGTAGCCGCGAAGGATGTCGATGCGGTCAGGAAGGATCTGCTGAACGCCGGCGAGGCCAACAGCGTGACCATCGGCGAGATCGTCAAGGGTGATCAGGACGTCCAGTACGTGTAGGATCTGCGCATGAAGCGCAGAACGCTGCTGCAATGGCTCGGGAGCGCGGCCGCGTCGCTCCCGCTGCTGCGGGTTACCCTCCGCGCCGACTTGTCCGCCGTAGCCCTGGCGAAGGCGGACGAGCTCACCGCCGGCCAGGTGCTCGTCCTCCGCGACGTTGCCGCCACCGTCCTGCCGTCGGCCCTCGGCCCGAAGGGGCAGGACGCCGCGGTCGACAACTTCCTTCTCTGGATTCGCGATTACAAGGAAGGCGTGCCGCTGTCGCACGGCTACGGCAACCCGCGGCTGGTGCGGACCGGACCCTCGCCCGCGCCCGCTTATGCCACGCAGATCGCGGCGCTGCAGCAGGTCGCGCGCGAGCGTGGCGGACGGTTCGGCGTCCTGCCTCTCGACACCCGGCGCGCCATCCTGGACGAGGCGTTCAAGGCGGCCCGCATCCAGAACCTGCCAGGCCGGCCCGACGGCCGCCACGTGGTCGCGGACCTGATGGCGCATTACTTCCGCAGCTCCGCCGCCAACGACCTTTGCTACAACGCGCGCATAGGCCGCCATAGCTACCGCGCAATCAGGATAACCACTGTTCGGCCCGCACCGCTGAAGGCCGAAGGCTGAAGGCTGAAGGCTGCTTATGGCCGTCCACGAATCGGACGTCTGCGTGATCGGCGGCGGCATCACCGCCGCGATGCTGATCGAACGGCTGGCCGAGCTCAGGCCCGGCCTGCGCATCACCGCGGTCGAAGCGGGACGCGCGATCTTCGATCGCGAGAACCGCCTCGACTACCACAAGCGGGCCCTCGCCTACGGCGAGCACCCCTGGCACGGCGACTTCATCGAGGATCAACAGGCCCGGGGGATGATCTCGATGACGATGGCGGTGGGAGGGCAGGCGCTGCATTGGGGCGGCGCATGCAACCGCTTCTCGCAGGAGGATCTGCGGCTGAAGTCGCTCTACGGCCTGGCGGACGACTGGCCGATCGAGTGGGACGAGCTCGAACGGCACTACGTCGACGCCGAGCGCCGGTTGAACGTGGCCGGCGATCCCAGCCCGTATCCTGAAGACCGCCGATCGGCGGCCTACCCGCAGCGCGCGATGCCGCTGTCGTACAACCTGCAGATCCTCAGGCGCTGGGCGGAACAGAGCGGCCTCAAGTTCTCGCCACTGCCGATGTCGCGCAACCTGACGGCGCCGTTCGGCGGCCGCGGCGCGTGCGGCCTGTACGACACGTGCGGCGACGTGTGTCCGACCGGCGCGCGCTACTCGCCGGACTTCACCTACCAGCAGCTGATCGCGGCGAAGAAGGTGACGCTGCACGATCGCATGCTGGTGCGCAAGCTCGTGCTCGACGAGGGGCGCAACACCATCGCGGCCGCGCACGGCTGGCATCAGGATCGTCCCGACGAGGTCACCGAGTATCGGGCGAAGACCTTCGTGCTGGCGTCGGGGCAGTGCTGGAGCCCGCACCTGCTGCTGTTGTCGGCCAGCGCGCGGTTCCCCAACGGGCTGGCGAATGGTTCGGGCCTGGTCGGGCGCTACATGAACGGCCACAAGTTCATCTCCGCGCAGGCGGCGATCGACGAGGAGACGTTCCCCGGCCAGAACATGACGCACAGCCTGATTTCGCGTGAGTACTTCCGGTGCGGCGCGGACAAGGGCTTTGTCCGGCACGACACGCGCGTCTGGGAAAGCGCGGCCGGCAAGGAGCCGCGGCTGCGCAGCCCGGAGGGCCGAGTGCTGCTGGGCGACGAGCTGCTCGCCGACTGGCGCGGCCGCGCGATGAAAGGCAGCTCCGTACGGTTGCGCACTTACTATGATTCGCACCCGTCGATCGACAGCCGGTTGACGCTGGATCAAACGTCGAAGAACCGCTACGGCGATCCGATGCCGAGGATCGATCGCCGGCTCGACGCGGCCGCCGAGGCGCGCGAAGCGGCGACGCTGGCGCATTGCACCGCCGTGTTCGAGCGGATGGCGCGGGCCAGCAACGGCCGGCTCACCGGGAAGCCGTCGGTGTCGACCTACTGGGATCACCCTGCGGGCGGGTGCCGCATGGGGACGGATCCGTCAACGAGCGTCGTCGACAGCTTCGGCCGCACGCACGATCACGAGAACCTCTTCGTGATCGGTGCGCCGACCCTGCCGACGGGTGGATGCACGAATGGGACCCTGACGTTCGTTGCCGTCTCGCTCCGATCGGCCGCGAAGATCGCCGAGGGTTAAAGGGGTCGGGGATCTTTTGTTTCAAGAAGGGTGCCGAGGTTCAAGGGGTCTCAGGCTTCCGCTTTGCCTGCCTGCCGGCCGATCGGCCGCAGCGATAGTCCACAGAACGGTGCCACGGCCCGCTGCCACGCGGGTTCGCCGATTGGGTGGTTGCGCCGCACCATTTGCCTCATGGCGGCGAGCTCCGCTACCGTTTCAGGTCTATTGACAATCTCAATCCAATTAGGGGGTCGCAGAATTGGCCATGGGGCAAGCGAAATCGTGTCGCAGAATTCGCGTGGCCCGGCCAGGCTCGACCACGGCCACTGCTCAGCTTTGTCGGCGAGTTGCGCTCGGAGCGGATTGCGCTCGACGTATCGACAGACGCGAACGAGGTAGCCATCCGTTTGCACTGGCAGCGCGATGAACCGGCCCTGATACAGAGAGCCGGTTCCCCTGGTCCCGTGTGCGGCGTGCCACCGCTGGGCGTGTGTGCCAGTGATCCAGTGCATCAATCGCGAAAGATCTTCGATACGATCGCAGATAACGACGAAGTGCCAGTGATTGGGCATCACGCAGTACGCAATTATTTGGACGCTGGAGCGGGACAGTCCTTCACGAACCACCTTGAGAAACGCCGCGTAGTCAGTGGGTCCCTCGAAGATCGTGGCGCGGCGCACCGCGCGGTTGATCACATGGAACACTGTTCCTTGTAGATTGTGACGAAGGCGCCTGGGCATCTTCTTCTCCGGATTTGCGAGTTACTATTCGCAAAGTGGATGCCAGCCAGAAAAGATCCCCGACCCCTTTACTCGGCGTCCTCATCTCGGGCCGCGGGTCGAACCTCAAAGCCATCATCGACGCCATCGGCGACGGCCGTCTCGACGCGCGGATCGCGGTGGTCATCTCGAACCGGGCCGACGCGCCCGGGCTCGAGCACGCGCGCGCGGCCGGCATCGAGACCCTCGTGATCAGCCATCGCGCCCACGCGGCGCGCGAAGACTACGATCGCGCGCTGGTGGCGGAGCTGCAGAAGCGCGGCGTCGCCCTCGTCTGCCTGGCCGGCTTCATGCGCGTGCTCAGCCCGGCGTTCGTCGACGCCTATCCGAACCGCATCCTCAACATCCACCCCTCGCTGCTGCCCAAGTACCCGGGCCTCCACCCGCAGCAACAGGCGCTGGACGACGGCGCCACCGTGAGCGGCGCCACTGTTCATTTTGTGAACAAGGACCTCGACGCCGGCCCCGTTGTCCTCCAGCGGGAGGTGCCGGTCCTGCCGGGCGATACCGCCGACACCCTGGCCGCACGGATCCTCCAGGTCGAGCACACCCTGTATCCGGAGGCCATTGCCGCCGTGATCAACCAGGGCTGACGCGCACACGCCAACCACGTGGAACCCCTCGACATGCGCCGCGCGGGCGAGCGTCGGCGCGGCTGAGCGCGTCCATGTCGTGCTGAACTGGTTCGACGAGTTGAAGCGCAAGGTGCGGGGTGGTAGAAGTCAGGAAAGGCAGAAGGGTTGCGGCAAGCCTTGCCAAATTTTGCCAAATCGCCTACGGTGGGATCGTGAGCACCATGAATGTCTCCCTGCCCGAGTCCCTCAAGGACTTCGTCGACGAGCAGGTCACCCGGCGCGGCTACGGCACCAGCAGCGAGTACGTGCGCGAACTGATCCGCAGGGATTCGGATCGGCTACATCTGCGAGGCCTGCTGCTGGAGGGGGCCGCCTCTGCTGCGGCTGGACCCGCTGGCACCGGCTATTTCGCCGGCCTGCGCAAGCGCGTCCGGCGACGCGCCCGGCGGTGAAACCCAGGCGCGTCAAGCCAGTTTTGCCGCGTAAGCCGGCCAACCGAGATGTTGATGAGGCCATCGCGCACTACTTGAGCGAGGGCGCGCAGCAGGCTGCGCTGGGTTTCATCGATGCATTGGAGCAGGCCTACGTCCACATCGGACGCCACCCTGCCACCGGCTCTTCCCGCTACGCCCACGAGTTGAACCTTCCCGGACTGCAGTTCTGGCCGCTGGCGCGCTACCCGCATCTGGTGTTCTACATCGAGCGCGGAGATCACATCGATGTCTGGCGTGTGTTGCACGGGCAGCGCGACATCCCGGCGTGGATGCGCGAGCCCGATTGACGGGCCGACCGTATCAATGTATTAATACAGTGTGTTCCTGCACGTCAACCCGTCCACGGGGCTGCCGATCTACCTGCAGATTCAGGCCCAGGTGAAGCAGGCCGTGGCCGCCGGCGCCCTGCGCGCCGGCGACGCGATGCCGTCGGTGCGGAAGCTGGCCTCGGACCTTCGCATCAACCCCAACACGGTCGCGCGCGCCTATCTGGAACTGGAGCGCGAAGGCGTGATCGCCGCCGTGCCCGGCGGCGGCACGTTCGTCGCCGACGGCCCGCCGGGGCTGCTCAAGGCCGAGCGCGTCCGCCGGTTCAGGCCCCTGGCCCGCCAGGTCGCCGTCGAGGGAAGGCAGCTGCGGTTGTCGCGCGACGAGATCGTGCAGCTCGTGGACGAGGAGTTGAAAGCATTCGGAGGGAAGTCATGACCGACCACGCCATTGCCACCCGCGGACTGGTGAAGCGCTACGGCCAACAGGAAGCGGTAAACGGCCTCGAGATGCGCGTGCCGGCCGGCGCAGTGTACGGATTCCTGGGCCGCAACGGCGCCGGCAAGAGCACGACGATCAAGATGCTGATGGGCCTGGCGAGGCCCGACTCCGGGAGCGCGAGCGTCCTCGGACTCGACTGCGCGACCCAGACCCTCGACATCCTCCGTCGTGTGGCGTTCGTAGGCGAGAACAAGGTGCTCTACGACGAGCTCACCGCAGAAGAGATGGTGCGATTCACGCGCAGCTTCTACCCGCGCTGGTCGGAGCCGGCCGCTGAGGCCTGCGCACGACGGCTCGAATTGCCGATGCGGCAGCGCTTCAAGACGTTATCGAAGGGTAACCGCGCGAAAGTCTGGCTGCTGCTCGCTGTGGGCCAGGCCGCCGAGCTGCTGGTGCTCGACGAGCCGACGGCGGGGCTCGACCCCGTCAATCAGGACACGCTGCTGCAACTCGTCGCCGAGGGCGCCGGCGCCGGGACGTCCACCGTGTTCTTCTCGTCCCACGACCTCGCCGAGGTCGAGCGGATCTGCGACTGGGTGGGCATCGTCGACGCCGGGCGGATGCTGATGGAGGCGCGGCTGGACGACATTCGCGAGCACTACCGCCTGGTGATCGCGGAGGGACGCGACCTGCCGATGGAGCGGGCGGCGCCAGTCCTGTCGGCGACGCGCAGCGGATCGTTTTCGCGGTACCTCGTGGCGCGAGACGCCGACGGCTTCGCCGCGCGGCTCAGATCCCTCGGCGCGTCGGTGCCCGAGGTGACGCCCCTGTCACTGCGCGACGTGTTTCTCGAACTCGTTCGCAAGGAGGATCCATGTACCTCTGGAAATGCTGGCGCGACACTCGCAGCGCCTTCCGTGGCTTCGTAGCCGGCCTGCTCGCGGTCGGGATCTTCTGCCTGTACGTGCAGTTCGATCCCCTTGGCTGGATCGCCGCCAAGCCGGAATCGTCGCGGCTACTCTGGCACATGATGTCCGACGCGCTCGGAGCGCAGCTGGGGAAGCTGATCCTGATTGCCGGGTTCATCCTGGGGGCGCTGGGCGTGGGCGTCGAGTTCGAACGCGGCACCGCGGATTTCCTGCTGACGCGCCCGCGCTCCCGCCGCGCCTTCCTCTGGACCAGTTGGTGCGTCGGCGCCGCGCAGATTCTGACGCTGGTGCTGCTGGCCCACGCGATCACCTGGCTCACGGCGCCCGATCTGCCGGCGGCTCGCCCCGGCTTGTTCTTCCGCGTCCTACTCGGGATGTGTACGATGGCCCTTTTCACCTACAGCCTGACGTATCTGATGACGACGCTGGCGCGGAACAGCCGGAACGGGACCGGCCTGAGTCTAGCCGCCCTTACGGCCCATGTCGGCCTGTACGCGTGGCTGAGGTTTTGGCACGGCATCACGACTCCCGTTTTATTGGACTTAATCGAGAGCCGCGACCGAGTCGACGCAGGCGTGCGGTTCGGCTCCCTGCTCGGCTGGCTGGCCGTCGGCCTCATGCTGATGGTGGTCGCGCAACTCCACTTCGAACGAGCGGAGGTGTAAGCCTCTACCTGCCCATTGCTTTCGCGAACGCGCTCCACGGCACCGGCTGCCCATGCACCGGCGCGAGCGTCGTCACGTCCAGCTTCATGCGCTGCACTTGATTGAACAGGCTCCGCATGGCCGGCGTCGGCGATGCCGGCGGCGGTTCGTGGGTATCGAAGAGATCCGCCTGGAAGGCGATCCGCTCGGCGGGCAAGTACGCCATCAGCATCCCGGCCACGTGCGCCAGCGGCTGCACGTAGTAGACGCGCAGGATGCGGCTGTTGTCGGTGATCACATAGTTTTCGTTGATCGCCTCGAAGTTGTACCCCTCCGACAACTCCGTCGGCGGCCACAGCGCCACGATGTCTGGGGCGATCGTCCGCGGCCGGTAATTGAGCACGTCGCGATTGAGGAAGTCGATCGCCTTCCGGTGCGCCACCACTGTCGCGCCGATGTGCAGGTAGGTTCGCAGCCCGCCGATGTGATCGAAATGCGGGTGCGAGCTGATCAGCCAGCGGATCGGCTTGCCGGGCGCGAGCTTCACCACCTCTTCGATCACCGCCAGGCTGCGCGCCTCGTTTGTCGGCGCCTCGAACACCGCCACGAAATCGCGGAACTCGATCACGTAGCTGTTGTGCGTCGAGCCGCCCAGCAGGTACACGCCTGCGGCCATCTTCTCGACCGTGACCGCCGCCGGCCACGTCGCCTGCCTGACCGCGTCGGGCACCGGCACCGGATCGTCGCAGACGTTGGGCTGCACTCGGGGGAACTTCCCCCCGTAGGCGTTGTGACCGGTGCTGGCGTTGTCGAACTGCCAGTTGTCGTCCCATCCCTGGTGCGAATGCCAGTTGATCGGCCACTTCACGTCGCCGAACGTCATCTGCTCGGTCGATTCGTGCTCGATGTTGAAATCGCCGATCGACGGTTCGTTCACCGTCGTCTTGATCCGCTGAATCTGATTCTGCGGGTTGATGGTGGCTTCGACCCGGTACTTCCCGAGCACCGTGATCGAGACGACGTGCATCTTCTCGGGACTGACGACGTTGCCGTCGCGCCCCATCTCGATCTGCTCCCATCGCCAGATCGCCTTGGGATTGGCGCCCGGCAAGCGCGCCGCCTTGAGGAACCCGGGCGGGTTCAGCCAGAGGTCGAGCTGATAGCGCTCGGCATCTTCAGGCGACGCCGCGACCGGCGCGCCGCCTTCGCCGTCGACGTGCCAGGCGTGCACGCCGTTCACGATGTGCGTCTGGCGGGTCTGCTTCTGGATCGGCGTGCCGCCGCGCCAGCCAAGCCCGTATTTCCACGAGGCCGGATTGAGGCCGGGCCGGCGATCGAAGGTCTCCGTGCTCGTCGCGGTTTCCCAATTGATCGTGCGCGTGTAGTTGGCCATCGCATCGATCCGCGGCCAATCGACGTTGGCGGCGTATTCGAAGGTCTGGCCCACCGCGCCGGCGTAGCCGGTGCCGGAGAACGTGATGCATTTCAGGTTCGCTTCGCCGATCTCGCGCGAGGCCGCCGCCAGCAGCGGCTGGGGATCGACATAGCCCGGTGGAAATGGCTGCGCGGAAACCAATACGCCCGCGAGTGCTGACGCCACGACACACGCCCAGGTTCGTCTCATGCTCAATTCCCACTTCTCATTTCGGCAGCTTTGCCTTCAACTCTTCGAACCAGTTGAGGACGACAACGAAACCCGCAGGCGTCGCGGTTCGATCGGCTGCCAGGTTCTCTTTGATCATCAGGAACCGCTGGCCGTCCGGCGCCACGTCGTCCATGCCGTAGGTGCCCCTCCTGAAATCCGCGCGGCCAGGACAATTGATCGCGCGTCGAACAGCCTCGTTGGATTGCCGTGGCCGAAGGTCGTGGTGGGCCGGACGTCCACCGCCACAATGCTGTCGCCGTTGACGAAGAACAGCTCACGGCCGCTCCGCACCCAGGCCGGAGTTCGGCCGCCGTCGGTCGAGATCGAGCCGTGTGCCAGCGAACGTCCGTCGGGTGAAATCTCCGCATTTCTCTCGTTGAACTGCAGTTGGACCAGGGGCGTCGTGCGCGGCTTGCCGTCCAACACCACCATTCCAAGGTCCCACGCGGTCTTGTACACCAGCGTCCCGTTTCGGGAGACGCTGACGTTCCGCCGACGGTGGTGCCCATGATCGCCGCCGGACGCTCCGTGACCGGGACCGAATCCCCCGCGGTTTCTGCCGGAGGGCAGCACCGAAGGTATCCTGCTCACCGTTGGTCGAATCGACCGTCCTCAGCAGCGTCTGCTCACCGCCGTCAGCGGCCACGCGAGACAAGCCGCAGGGGCGGTCGCTCGTCGCGAACACGATCATGTCGTCCGGACCCCCACTGATGGGAACGGCCGCGTACATGGCGCCGGAACAAGCGCGCGGAAAGGTCGTCGACAGACGGGCGGACAGGATGACGCCGGCGGCTGTCGCCTGCATCGAGAGCGTCGGCCACATGGTGTGGCGGGCAGATTCTAGCAGAACGGCCTGGGCTTCAAGCCTCGGGCTCTGACCACCGCCCTTGTCAAACGCCCGAAGCCCGGAGCCTGGCGGGAGCCAGACCGTCAACATATATGCTAACATCTGACACATGAGGCGCACCACCATCTACCTGGAGCCGGAGCTCGAGGTGCTGCTGAAGCTCGAGACGCGGCGCCAGAAGCGGCCGATGGCCGAGCTGATTCGCGAGGCCGTGCGCACCTATGTGACGCGCGAGCCGCGACAGGGGCCGCCGGGCGCCGGCAAGTTCGCCAGCGGCCACGCCGACACCGCCGAACGCGCCGACGACGTCCTGGCCGACACCGGGTTCGGCCGGGGAGCGACGCCGCCCCGCCGCGCGCGAAGCGGCGCCGATGAGCGTCCTGCTCGATACCGGCATCGTGTACGCCTACTACGATCGGAGCGACCGCTGGCACGCGCGCGCCAAGCGCCTCGTCGAGGGCGAGCAGCACGGTCTGATTCTCCCCGCCCCGGTCATTCCGGAGGTCGACCATCTGCTCGGCCATCGCCTGGGGATGAAAAGCCGGCTCCTCTTCTACACCGGGATTGTCGGTGGGTACTATTTCGTCGCGGACCTGCCGCGCGACGCCTACTCGCGCATCGCGGATCTGAACCGCCAGTTCGACGACCTCAATCTGGGGTTCGTCGATGCCGCCATCGTGGCGCTTGCAGAGAGCCTGGATGTGGCGCGCGTGGCGACGACGGACCGGCGGCACTTCACGCCGATCGCCGCCGCCCTCTCGCTGGAGCTTGTGCCCTGACGAGCGTGTCGAACGAGTTCCGGGCCGGTGTCAGGCCTCACGAGGCCTCACGCCATTCGGTTCGAACACCGCCGGATGAAGGACCTGTCGCAAATCCGCAAACGCGGGCCATATTGCTGCTCAGGCGGGGACCAACGCGATCGCTCTGACCGGACTGCCGCTGCCCCCGACGAGCTTCAGCGGCGCCGCAATCACCACCGCGCCCGTCGCCGGCAGCCGATCGAGATTACAGAGACTCGCGAGGCCGAGTCTTCCGTGGCCATGCATGATGTTGTGGTTGGGAAACGGCGGATCGAATCGTCCCGCTTGCCCGGCGTCCGTGCCGATCGTCTCCACGCCCACTCCCAACACGTCACGATCGGTCGCGAGCAGCCGCGATACCGCCTGATCGAAGCCGGGACCATGCGGACCATCGTCGCGAACATTCAAAAAAGCTTCGGCGGTCGATCGACGGCTCCATCCCGTCCGCAGCAACACCCATGCGCCGCGAGGGATGCGTCCGTTGACCGCCTCCCATCGCTCGAGGCCGGCCACGTCGAGCAGGCAGTCCTCGTTTGCCGCGACGTCGGCCGTGATGTCAATCACACAAGCGGGCCCGATGAACTGCCGGGCGGGGATCGTGTCGGTCGTGTTGTTGGGCAGGTCGCGTCCAGTGATCCAATGCACCGGTGCGTCGAAATGCGTGCCCGTGTGCTCGCCCATCCGGATCGTGTTCCAGTACCAGGCCGGGCCCTTGTCGTCGAAGCGCGAGATCACTTCGATCGACACGCCAGGCGAGGCCGCAAACATCTCTGGCAGCCCGATCACCGGTGTATCGGGACCGAGAGGCTGTGTGAGATCGACCACCGTGACCCGGCCCGCGGCGAGCTCGGCGACGAGCGTGGCAAGGACCGATGACATGGTTCTTCCCCGTCAGCGCGTCTGCAGATGACGCTGAAACTGAAAGCGGTTTTCCAGCAATTCGAGATCAGTCACGAAGGCCGCCGGCCCGATCGCATCGACCTTGGCCACGATCGTCGTCAATTCGCGCGCGCGTTGCGCATCGTCGAACTCCGTGACGAATGCCTCGAGGTCATTCACCGCAGCCGTGCGTGGAATGCCGGCCGCGGCCGCAATGGCGGCGAGGTTGGTGCCGGTCGATGTCGCGGTGGGAAACCCGCCGACCGAGAGCAGCGACTCGTTGTCGAACACGACGTGCAGCAGATTGCGCGGACGGTACCGTGCAAGGGTCGTCAGCCCTCCGAGGTTCATCAGCACCGAACCGTCACCATCAAGCACGACCACCGGCACTGACGGACGGCTGAGCGCAATGCCGAGGCCCACCGAAGAAGCAAGGCCCATGGCGTGCTGCAGGTAAAAGAAATTCTGGCGATGACCGATCGACTGCAGCTCGGCGGCCACGGCGCCCATGATCGTGACCACCGCGCAGGGCTCGAGTCGGTCGTAGACGGCGCGCAACGCATCGATGCGGGTCACGCGTCCTCCCACATCAGATCGCGCGTCAGCAGCAGCGCCACCGGCCGATTCGACGAGTCTGCGAGCGTCTGCGCCTCCCGGATGCGCTGGGGCACGCGCGCCGGATCGTCGAGGCGCATCACGGGAATGCGCAGCGCCGCGAGCACCGGCTCGGTAACCGCGCCGCCCTCGGTTTGCCAGGGGTCGCGCTCGCCAAACGAGCCGCGGTCACTGATCAGCATCAACAGCGGCACCCTGAACAGCTGTGCGCCAGAAACGATGCCGTTGACCGAGGCGAGGAACCCGTGGTTCTGCATGAGCATCGCCGACTTGACGCCAGCCAGGTGGGCGCCCATGGAAATTCCGACGCCCTCCTCTTCCTTGGCCAGGCGCACCAGCGTGACGTCCGGATCGTCATCGGCCATGCGGATCAGATGCACGAGCCAGGTTTCGGGAAGCGCCGACATCAGCCGGACGCCGCAGTCCTTCAGCGCGTCGAACAGGATCGCTGAATTGGCGGCCGAGACGGGCATGGCGGCGGCATGATACCGCACCTCGACCGCGGCGCCCCAGCGGCCCCCTGCGCGCCGGGCGGGCCATCGTGGAGCGGGCCAGACGAAACCTTACGCGTCGGTGTCCTCGTGCAGCCAGTGCGAGAGGACACGCCTGACCGCTTCGAGAGAAACGGGCTTAGACAGGTAGTCGCTCATCCCGGCTTGGATGCATTTCTCACGGTCCCCGGTCAGGGCATCGGCCGTCACGGCGATGATGGGGATGTCCTTCAGCTTTCCGCCCTTTCCGCGAATGGCCGCGGTCGCCGCGAATCCGTCCATCTCTGGCATGTGCGAATCCATGAGGATGAGCGCGTATGGCTTGGATTCCAGCGCGCGCAGGGCCTCGACGCCGTTGTTGACGACGTCCGATTCGTAGCCGAGCTTCTTGAGTATGAACGCGGCCACCCTTTGGTTGACGCGATTGTCCTCCGCGATGAGGATTCTTCCGTTCTTGGCGGCGGCCGTGGCCACGCCGGACGCCGCGCCCTCGCCCGAGCCGGGGGTCTTCTTCGAGACAGCGTTCACGATCGCGTCGAACAATGAGGATTGGCGCACCGGTTTGGTCAAGCACGACTCCACGCCTTCATGGCGGGCCTCCTGCGACAACCCCGCGCGGTCTACCGAGGTCATCAGGATTAAAGGCAAGCCGGACAGCGCGGGTTGCGCGTGGATGGCGCGTACCAATTCGAGGCCGTCCATCCCTGGCATCTGCATGTCGATGAGGGCAAGACCGTACGCCTGGCCGGCGGCGGCGGCGCGCCCAACTTCCGCCAAGGCCCCCGCCCCATCCGCTTCGGAGAATCCGCGCATGCCCCAGGCTTCGAGGCGGCGCTTCAGGATCTCCCTGTTGGTGGCGTTGTCGTCGACCACCAGGACTCTGAGGGCGGCGAGATCGGCGCTCGCAATCTTGTCCATAGCCGCGCCCTCGCCCAATTCGAAGGGGATCTCAAACCAGAAAGTCGCCCCTTTCCCCTCAGAGCTGCTCACCCCGATGCGGCCCCCCATCAACTCGACGATCCAGCGCGAGATGGCCAGTCCCAGCCCGGTCCCGCCGTAGCGGCGCGTCGTCGAGGCGTCCGCCTGCGAGAACGCCTGGAAGAGGTGCGGCTGCAGTTCGGGAGCGATGCCGATGCCGGAATCCCTGACTTCGAAGCGGATGGTGACCGTCTTCTCCGTCGCCGCCGTCTTGCGCGCACTCAGCACGACTTCGCCGGTCTGCGTGAACTTGATCGCGTTGTTGAGCAGGTTGATGAGCACCTGGCGCAGGCGCCCGTCGTCGCCGCGCAAGGCCCTGGGCGCGTCGGACTCGACGGCCACGACGATCTCCAGTCTCTTCTCATGCGCTTTGACGGCCACGAGCTTGCCGCAATCCTCGACCGTGCGCAACAAGTCGAAGCCTGAGGACTCCAGGTCCATCTTGCCGGCCTCCAGCTTGGAGAAATCAAGAACGTTGTTGATGAGCGTCAGAAGGGTCTCGCCTCCCATGTTGCCCATCTGGGCGAACTCCGCTTGCTGGGCGGACAGCGGCGTATCGAGGAGGAGCTGGGTCATCCCGATGACGGCGTTGAGCGGGGTCCGCAGTTCGTGGCTCATGCAGGCGAGGAACTGGCCCTTCGCCACGGCGGCCGCTTCCGCAGCCTCGAGCGCGATCCCCAGTTCGCGTGTGCGCTCTTCGACGCGCGCCTCCAGTTCGGCGTTGGCCTCCCGAAGCCGCTGTTCCGCTGCCTCGCGCGCCGACACCTCCGACTGCATCGGCCTGAGGATGAAAGCGTACAGGATGGGGACCAGGGTCAAGACGAGCGTGCTGGAGTCGAGGATCGTCACGACCCAAGGGGACTCGAGATGGAGTGACGGAATAAGGCTCATGATGACCATCTCGATGGCGAAGATCGAGAGCGCCACTGTCAGAGCCAGCCTAAGGGGAGGGGTCATGTGCTCCATCACGACTAGGTGTCCAGCACCGCTCGCACCTTTCTGAGTAGCGTTGCCGCGGTGGCGGGGTTCGCGGTGATGAACTCTCCGCCTGGCGTCGTCTGGTAGATGCCGTGAAACGAACGCTCGAATGCGCCGGTACTTTTCTTCAGCCTGCCGGAGGCGGGCGGCGCATCCGGCATCGCTGTTCTCCTGGGCCCAAGGGTTTGGACCTGGCCCAAGCTGTGGAAGATAGCATGGAAGACAACTCGACCAAGATGAGAGGTCTTCAGCCGTGAGGAGCCCGAAGAAGGACCTTTTCTACGATCTCTTCTTCTGAGTAGACGGCCATCCAGCGAGAATCTCTCAATACAGGGGGCGCACCCTCGTCCATCCGGCTCCGCTCGTTCTGGTCGTCAGACTTGAGGG
>MELE01000190.1:0-19023 GCA_001768615.1 Acidobacteria bacterium RIFCSPLOWO2_12_FULL_67_14b
GACGAGCGTACGTCACGGTCGCTCCGCACGATGTTCATGTCAACCGTCGCTGGATTAACAATGCATGCGTCGACTCCTTCGTCGAATACAAAAACAGTATCAGGCTGATTGCGCTATCCTCCAGCGGCGCGGTCACGACGCTCGAAGTATTGAACGAGACCAATACTGCATGCTCCCAAGTTGCTCTTCCCAAGCAAGTGCTCACCGACGGTGGCTCCGGAATTGTCATAACGACCATCACGAATAGCCAGTGCAGCTCGTACGATATCGACGACGTTGCTTACAAGACTGTGGTGGTCAACTCAGCCGGTGCCGTCGCGACATTCCAATCGACGCCCGGTCACTCAATCGCAATGACGAGCGATAGCGGAACGGCCTATTTGATGCCGACGACAGGTGGCAACGTGTTGGCCAAAGACATGGCCACTTGGACTACGAAGTTTACCGCGCCTGTCGCCGGAACGCCGCTGGCCCCACACGCTGACAACGGCCTCACCTTGCGCGGTAATGACGGCCTCGTGTTTCTTGATGGGAACGGATCGGTGGTGAATACGACGCCGTTAACCGCTCAGGAGGTCAGACTGGCTGGACGAGGCCTGTACCAAGGCACTAATGGAACAACTGGCGCCGTTGAATCCGTGGTCAGCGGGACAATCCCGATCGAAGCTCGTTCTTATTTCGGCTGGCCCTTTGGCAATCTATTCCACCAACGGCAGAATTCTAACGGGTGCACCGTTCCGACCGATGAAACTGTCGAATCTCTTGGGTGGCTGACCGACCAAATCTCCATACACCAGTTCAAACAGAAGCTATTGTCCGCTAGCGGAAACGTCAGCTTTGCTGGACGCAAAGTCACTGAACGGACAGGTGCGGGGGCCTTCGACTCATGTCATTTCGGAGGCTCCGCATTCGAACCGGTAACAGGGCTCTCTGGCGGGACCTGGGAGGTTGCGTCTGACAATACTTGGGGAATCGATTACGTTGGGTGGCGAGCAGATGTCGCGTTCTACTATCAAGAACAGCGAATCCTACGACAGTTGCCGCTTCCGTGTGAATCATCGACCCCACAGGAAATGATCATCAGTTGTGACACAAAGCCGCTGCCGATGTACAAGCGACATGAGATGCGGACGATCATCGATCGTACTCGTCTGGGTGTGCAAAAAGGTTCGTTCATCATCTGGCAAGATTGGCAGTGATAGTTTTTGAACGGAGACTAATATGGATCGCGTTTGGCTATCGAACGGGACAGACCGGTTTTTCTTCTTGTTGACGGTGGCCTTATTAACCGGCCCAGGATTCGGGGCAACGACTCTGAGTGGACAGGACCGGATCACTGTTGACGATCCGAGGCCGGTGAAGGCAGCCGTCGCTCAACTCGAACGAAAGTACGGATGGATCATTACCTACGAGGACCCTCCGTTCGTACATCCCGACGATCTCGACGATCTGACGGTCGGACCATCTGGGGGCAAACGGGCACTCACTCCAAAGCGGCGCCGACTAGTCGTGGAACTACCACCAGGAACGGCTGCAACGCGGCGCAATCGCCGAGTGATACAGGCAGTATTGGACGCGAACGAAACTAGCAATCCGTCACAGCGTTTTCGATTGTTAGAATCGGATTTTGGTTTTCACGTAGTTCCTGCGTGTGGGCGGGACCAGTCTGGACAGGTTTCGCAAGTGGCTGTCGTTCTCGACACCCGCGTCACTATGCAACTGACGGATGTACCAGCATTGGATGTTCTGAACGAGTTATGTCTGAAATTATCTGGGTCAGGAAATCCGAGAATTGCCCTTGGAACCATTCCCGAAGGACTGCTGCGAACCAGACGCGTGTCGGTAACAATTACGAATGATCGCGCTCGTGACGTCTTAGTCGAGGTCCTCCGACAGTTGGCTGTGCCACTTACATGGCGGCTCTTGTACTCGCCCTCGGCACCGCAGGCGTACTTCTTGAACGTGGTCGCGCCCGGATGACCTCACTAGCCTACTTCGCGGTGTGGACCTGATCCGAATCGGTGGACGGGTTAATTACGTCGAGCGTCGTTCATTCCGTTCTTCCAACGCAGTGCAATGAGAGCCCTGAGGTGATCGGCGGCGGTCAGGTCAAGCACGATGGTGACCGTGGGAGCCGCCGAGCGCCCACTCTGCGGGCGTCTCGACAGCTTGAAAGCGGCCGTCGCGCGCCTTGACGACGGACAACCTTTCAAGATCCGCCGATCAACCCTCCGCAGTAAAATCAGTAAGTTCTACGCACTGAATCACATGCCGGGGTGGCGAAACTGGCAGACGCACAGGACTTAAAATCCTGAGACGCGCAAGCGTCGTGTGGGTTCGATTCCCACCCCCGGCACCATTTCCCTAGTAGACTCGGGTCGATCTTCGAAGACGAGTGGAACGTCCTCAAGACCTAGGCCCCAAGACCCCAGGGGAGATAAGCCATGCGATCGCTCTGGCAGGACGTTCGTTATGGCTCGCGCTTGATGTGGCGCAATCCCGGTTTCGCACTCGCCGCCATCGTCACGCTCGCGCTCGGCATCGGCGCCAACTCGGCGATCTTCAGCCTGGTCAACGCGCTGACGCTGAAGCCGCTGCATTATCACGATCCGTCGCGCGTGACGTTCGTGCTGGGATGGGATGTCGAAGAGAACGAGATGCGCTTCAACCTTCACCATGCGGAATATCTCGATCTGCAGCGCGATGCGAAGTCGTTCCAGGAGCTCGCCGGCTACACCTATCTCAGCGCCAACCTGACCGGTGGCGATATTCCCGACCGCGTGCAGGCGTATCGAGTGACGCCGAACACGTTCACGATGCTCGGAGTGGACGCGCTGGTCGGCCGCGCCTTCGACGCGAGAGAGGTCGCTGGCGGCCGGATCGACATCGCCGTGATCAGCCACGCACTCTGGCAGCGGCGCTTCGGCGGCGACGCCGGCGTGATCGGCAAGCAGATCGTCGTCAATGACGAGCCGAAGGAAATCGTCGCGGTGATGCCGCCGCGATTCGAATTCCCCGTCTTTAATTTCAAGGGCGATCTGTGGGTGCCGTCGCAACTGCGCGGCTCCGAGCGGGGCCAACCGGCTCAGTTTCTCAGCCTGACGATCGTCGGCCGGCTGCGTGACGGTGTCGCCTACGCGCAGGCGCAATCGGAAGTCGATCTCCTGATGCGCGGCTACGCGGAGCGGTATCACGGCGGCCTGGGCGCGCGTGTGATCGAGATGGGCAAGCTCGGTGACATGCAGGCCGGACCCGCGGCGATCATCCTGCTCGTCACGGTCGCGATGGTATTGCTGCTGGCGTGCGCGAACGTCGCCAACCTGTTGCTCGCGCGCGGCGCCGCGCGTCAACGCGAGCTCGCCGTCAGGGCGGCAATCGGCGCGAGCCGCCTCAGGATCGGACGCCAGATGATCGTCGAAGGCGCGCTGCTCTCCCTCGGCGGCGGCATGGTCGGCGTCGCGATTGCCTACGTGGCGCTCGCTGCGCTGCGCGCGTCGCTGCCTGACGCCGTCCTGACGACGGTGCCGAATGTCGATGAGATCGGCGTCGACGCCGCGACGCTCGGACACACGCTGGCGGTCTCCTTGCTGACGAGTGTGGTCTTCGGCGTACTGCCCGCGTGGCGCGCATCGCGCGATCGATTCGAAGGCGCGCTCAAGGAATCCGCGTCCGCGGGAGGCAGCCGCAGGGCGCGCCGGCTCCGTTCCGTGCTCGTCGTCGGCGAGGTCGCGCTCGCCACCATGCTGCTGGTTGCCGCGGGCTTGCTGGCGCGGAGTTACACCGGCTTGAATCAGGTCAATCCCGGCTTCGATCCGGGCGGCGTGATGACGATGGCCATGACGCTGCCGGCATCCCGCTACCACGAGATCGAGACCCGCGATCGGTTCTACGAACAGGTGCTGGCGCGGACGATGGCGCTGCCCGGCGTGGCGTCGGCCGGCCTCGTCAACACGCTGCCGTTCAGCACCTACGATGACGGCACGAGCATCAAGTTCGATGGCGCGCCTGCGCCGCAACCCGGCCGCGAGCCCGTCGTGTCATTTCGCGTCGTCAGCGATCGCTACTTCGAGACGATGCGCATTCCCGCGATCGGCGGCCGCTTGTTCGATCGCCGCGACACGCGCGGCGGCGCTCTTGTGGCGATCGTCAATCAAGTGTTCGCGCATCGGCACTTCGCCGATCGATCGGCCATCGGCCAACGCATAGCCGACGACAATGTATGGAGCCGGCTCGACGAGGATACGCGGAGCCGGCTTGGCGGCGACCAAACCCCGTGGCTGACCATCGTCGGTATCGTCGGCGACGTGCGTCATTCGAATTTGTCGGACGCCCTGCGGCCGGAGGTCTACGTGCCGATGTCGCAGGCAGCGCCCGCGATGATGATGCTGGCGGCGCGCACGTCGGCGAGGCCCCAAGATCTGACGGCGCCGATTCGCGACGCGATCCGCGCGATCGATCCGGCGCAGCCGGTGTATCACGTCAAGACCCTCGACACGCTCGTGGCCGAATCGATGGAGCTGCAGCGCATCTCTGCCGCGATGGTGACACTGTTCAGCGCGGTGGCGTTGATGCTGGCGGCGATCGGCATCTACGGAGTCGTCTCGTACGGCGTCAGCCAACAGACGCGCGAGTTCGGCGTGCGCATGGCGCTCGGCGCGACGCCGCGCGACGTGTTGCGCCAGGTGCTGCGCAGCGGTGGCACGCTCGTGGGCGTTGGCATCGTGATCGGCATCGCCGGTGCGGCGGGCGTGTCCGGATTGTTGAGAGGCGCGCTGTTCGGCGTCAGCCCGGTGGATCCGCTCACCTACGCCGGCGTCGCCGTGGTGCTCGGCCTGGCCGGCGTGATCGCGTGCATGGTGCCGGCATGGCGCGCGTCGGGGACCAATCCCGTCAACGCGCTTCGCATGGAATGAGCCGAACTTTCACACTTACTTACAACATGTTGGACCATTCGATCCAATAAACTATTCTGTATCAATAATTTACGGGTGTACTGTAATGACTTAAAACCCTGAGACGCGCAAGCGTCGTGTGGGTTCGACTCCCACCCCCGGCACTTATTCCGACCCGTCCGCGCGCGCGACTTCCACAGACAGACCGTCTTCGTCGCGCGACACGCGGACCATCCACGGGTTGCAGCAGACCTCGCAGTCCTGGACGTAGCTGCCCTGCACGTCGGGCTCGACGTAGATTTCGATCTCCTCGCCGCAGTATGGGCACATCACAACGTGCGTATCGTCCATCACCCTCTCAGGATCCCAGCACCCAAGCACCCCAGCACCAGAGCACCTGGTCCGTTGGCCCGGTTCTAGCATAGCCCGCAGGCATGAGATGGGAAGGTGGTCGCCGCAGTACCAACATTGAGGATCGCCGGGGCCTTGGCCCAGGTGCCATCGGCGGTGGCGGCATCGGCATGCTCCTCATCGTGCTGGCCGTATCGTGGCTGACGGGCACCAATCCGTTGACGCTCCTCCAGATGGCGGAAGAGGTCGCGCCAAGCCAGACCCAGTCCGTACCCACGGGCGCCCCGACCGGCGATCCGGCGGCCGAGTTTGTCGCGGTCGTGCTGGCGGACACCGAAGAAACCTGGGGACGTGTGTTCCAGTCAGGCGGCCGGCGCTATCAGGCACCCGTGCTGGTCCTGTTCGAGAACGCCGTGCAGTCGGCGTGCGGATCGGCCTCCTCGGGGAGCGGGCCGTTCTACTGCCCGTCGGATCAGAAGGTCTACCTGGATCTGTCGTTCTTTCGTGAGCTCGATCGGCGCTTTGGCGCGCCCGGCGACTTCGCGCAGGCGTACGTCGTGGCGCACGAAGTCGGGCATCATGTCCAGAACCTGCTCGGCGTGAACCGCCAGGTCTCACAGGCCCAGCGGCAGGGGAGCCGCGCGGACGGGAATGCGCTGTCGGTGCAGCTCGAGCTGCAGGCGGACTGCTTCGCGGGCGTCTGGGGCCATCACGCCCAGCGTAAGCAACTGCTCGATGAAGGCGATGTCGAGGAAGGCCTCGCCGCCGCCGCGGCGATCGGCGACGACCGCCTGACGGGCGGCCGCGTGTCGCCCGAGAGCTTTACGCACGGCACTTCCGAACAGCGCGTGCGCTGGTTGCGCCAGGGCCTGTCGAGCGGCGACATCGACCGCTGCGACACCTTCGGCGCGAGTCCCTAACTCTGCACTCTCAACTCTGCACTCTTAACTCTGCCCTACCAGATCTTGACGCGACGGTCGGGGGGCAGGAACAGCCTGTCGCCCTCCTTCACCCCAAACGCCGCGTGGAAGTCGGGGATGTTCCGCAGCGGCCCGTTTGCCCGGTACATCTCCGGCGAATGCACGTTGGTCAACACCTGCTGCCGGAGCGCCTCGTCGCGCTGCTTCGCCTTCCACGACTGCGCCCAGCCGATGTAGAAGCGCTCGTCGGCCGGCAACCCGTCGACGACCGGCGCCTGTGCGCCTTTGAGTGCGAGTTGATACGCGCGGTGTGAGATCACGAGGCCGGTCAGGTCGGCGATGTTCTCGCCGAGCGTGAGCGCGCCGTTCACCTTCAGGCCCGGCAGCGGCTCGAACTCGTTGAATTGATCGACCAGCACCTTCGCGCGCTTCTGGTACTCGGCCTCGTCCTGTTTCGTCCACCAGTCACGCAAGGCGCCGGTCGCATCGAAACGGCGCCCCTGGTCATCGAACCCGTGGCCCATCTCGTGGCCGATGATCGCGCCGATGCCGCCATAGTTCACCGCATCGTCCGCTTCCAGGTTGAAGAAGGGCGGCTGCAGAATCGCGGCGGGGAAGACGATCTCGTTCCGCACGGGGTTGTAATACGCGTTGATGGTCTGCGGCGTCATGTTCCACTGTTCGGGATCGATGGGCTTGCCGGCCTTGCCGAGCTGGTAATTGCTCTCGGTCGTGAAGGCCCGCATCACGTTGCCAACCAGATCCTCTTTCCTGATCTCGAGCTTCGAGTAGTCGCGCCACTTGCCCGGGTAGCCGATCTTCGGCCGGAAGCGCGCCAGCTTCTCTTGCGCCTGCTTCCGGGTCTCCGGTCCCATCCACTCGAGTTGATCGATCCCCGCCTTGTAGGCGGCGCGAAGGTTCTCGACGAGTCCCTCCATGCGGGCCTTGGCCTCGGGCTTGAAGTGGCGCTCCACGTACAGCTTCCCGAGTATCTCGCCGAGGTTGCCGTTCAACAGGTTGACCGCACGCTTCCATCGCGGCTGCTGTTCCTTTACCCCGCGCAGCGTGATGTTGTAGAAGCCGAACTCGGCATCCACGTACGGCTTGCTTAGGTAGGGTGCGAACCCGTTCAGTAACGACGCCCTGAGGTACGGCCTCCAGCGCTCCACCGGCAGTTCGTTCACGGCCGCGGCAAAGGCCTTGAGATAACTCGGCTGCGACACCACGACCGCGGGCGTGCCGTTGACGCCGAGCTCCGTGGTCCATGCGGTCCAGTCGAATCCAGGGAACTGCTTGCCGAGGTCGGCGAGGGTCACCTTGTTGTAGGTCTTCACCGCGTCGCGGTTCTCGACGTTTGTCCAATGCGCCCGCGCCAGGCGCGTTTCGAGGGCGAAGATGTCGCCGGCCGTCTTCGCTGCGGCCGTGTCGCCGGCCAATTGCAGGATGGTGGTCAGAAAGGCGACGTACTTCTCGCGATACTCCTTCAGCTTTGGATCGTCCTTCAGGTAGTAGTCGCGGTCGGGAAGCCCGAGACCGCCTTGGTAGAGATACAGCACATCGTGGGTCGGCTGCTGCGCGTCGCCATCCACGTAGCCCACCACGGGATTGATCACGTTCAGCTTGAAGAGCTTCCCGAAGTGACGGGCGAGATCGGCCTTCGTCTTGATGGCGTCGATGGCGGCCAGCTGGCCGTCGAGGGGCGAGAGCCCGAGCTTGTCGGCGAGCGTTTCGTTCATGAAGCTCTCGTAGAAGTCGCCGATCTTCTGCGTCTCGGAGCCGACGGTCTTCGTGATCGACTTCGACGCCTCTTCGACGATGTTCTTGAGGTCGGCCTGGGCCTTGTCGAAGAGGATGTCGAAGGCGCCGTACGACGACTTGTCCGCGGGGATTTCGGTGGTCTTCAGCCAGCCGCCGTTGACGTGCTGGAAGAGGTCATCCTGCGGCCGGACCGTTTTGTCGAACGCGGCCAGCTCGATGCCCGACACGGGCGGCCTGGGTGCGGGGGGCGGCGCCGCCGGGCTCGAACACGCCGCGGCCGCCAGGCACAGAGCCAGTGAAAGTCCTCGATTCATCGAACCACCCTCCAACGGACGACACCGCGACAAAGTGCGAAACGCTGATGATACCCCGTCCCCCGGGGGAGGCCGGGGTAGAATGCCCTAGCCGCGTACTTGGTGTCCGCGGACGGAGGGACGAACCGGGTGGAAGCAGGGTGGTTGGCCGGCGTCGCGGCTCTGGTCGGGGGGCTGTCGGTGTTCGGCATCTGGGCGTGGGCGAGCCGCCGGCGCGTCAGCATCCGCGCGGCGGATCTCGAGCGGACGCTCGAAGTCCGCACGACCGAACTGGAGTCGGCGCGGCTGCAGCTTCAGCGGATGAGCACCGAGGATCCGCTGACGGCGGTCGCCAACCACGAGCAGTTCCTCGAGTTCCTGGAACGCGAGTGGCGGCGGTCCCGTCGTGACGGCCTGCCGCTCTCGCTGATCTTCATCGACATCGATCACTTCCGTGCCTACAACCGGCAGTTCGGCCGCAAGGCCGGCGATGATGTGCTGAAGCACGTGAGCCGCGCGCTGGCGACGCTGGTGGGCCGCCCGGGCGACCTCGTCGCGCGCTATCATCGCGACGAGTTTGCGATCGTGCTCGCGTCCACCGACGGTCCCGGTGCGTTCAACATCTCCGAACAGATCCGTCAGGGCCTCGAGGCCCTGCAGCTGCCGGCGGCGAAAGACGCGCCCGCGACCGTCGTGACCGCCTCGGTCGCGACGTCCACGGCGATCCCGCAGCGCGAGTCGGCGTGGGAAGAGCTCGATTTGATCAAGGCCGCGCGCCACGCGTTGCGCGAAGCTCGCGCCGCCGGCGGTAACCGCGTGCTGCGGGCCAACCTCGGGATGGCGGGTCCACCCGAGCTGGTCGGCCTCCACTGACGCATGGGCCCGTCGGCCGCCACCACCATGCGTCTCGAGCTGTCCCGCTGCACGGTGCGGCCGTGGGCTGAAACCGACGTCGAGGCCCTCGCGCGTCACGCCAACAATCGCAAGGTCTCGATCCACCTTCGCGATCGGTTTCCCTTTCCCTACACGCCCGAGCACGCCCGGAAGTTCCTGGAATGGCTCGTGCAGCAGGACTCGGTCAGCGTCTGGGCGATCGAGGTCGACGGCGAAGCTGCCGGCGGCATCGGCATCGAGCAGAAGACCGACGTCGAGCGCGTGTCGGCGGAGATCGGCTACTGGTTGGGCGAGTCCTGCTGGGGCCGCGGCATCGTCACCGAGGCGCTGCGCGCCGTCACCGCCGAGGCGTTCCGGCGGTTCGAGCTGCGGCGCATCTATGCGCTACCCTTTGCGGATAACCCGGCCTCCGTTCGCGTTCTCGAAAAAGCGGGGTACGTCCTCGAAGGGCGTCTCCGGCAGAGCGCCATCAAAGATGGCCAAATCCGGGATCAATTACTCTACGCGACCTACCGATCATGACCAGACATCTTGCGCTCGCCATCAGCCTGCTGTTTTCGATCACCGCCGCGTCCGCCACGACCGAACAGGCGTCCGCGGCGTTTCCACTTACGGTTGACAGCATTATGCGCGGCCCCGAGCTGGTGGGGAACCCGCCGGGCAACCTGCGATGGTCGGGCGACTCGAAGGAGCTGTACTTCGAGTGGCGGATGCCCCAGGAGGACACGGCCGCCACCTGGGTCGTCGGCCGCGACGGCGGCGCACCCCGGCGACTGACCGACGAGGAGCGCCGGCGAGCGCCGCTGCCCAACGGTCAGTGGGATGCCCGGCGACGGCGCATCCTCGGCGTCGATCGCGGCGACATCGTCGTGATCGATACCGTGGCCCGAACGCGGATCGACGTGACGCGGACGACCGGGAACGAGTCGAGCCCGCGCTGGGCGCGGTGTGAAACGCACGTCACGTTCGTCCGCGACAACAACCTGTTCATCGTTCCCGTGGAAAGCGTGACCAGCGGCGGCGTGGTCCAGTTGACGGATGTGGCCACGCGCCGCGCCGATCCGAGGGTGACCGACAGCCAGAAGGCGCTCAAGGAAGAGCAGGTAAAGCTGCTCGACTGGGTCGAGGAAGAGGCGGCGCGCCGCAAGCGCCGCGAAGCGCTGGATCGCGCCCGCGCGCTGCCGAAGTTCGAGCTGGCTGACCGGCAGGGCATCTCCGACGCGGCCGTATCGGCCGACGGCAAGTTCGCGTTCCTGGTCGTCGACGATGGCGCGCAACCGCGTTCCGCCGAGGTGCCGCGCTGGGTGAACGAAACCGGTTATACCGAAATGATCCCGACGCCGCCGCGACCGAAAGTCGGCGACGCGCAGAATCGACGGCGATTGGCGATCCTGAACCTCGAATCAGGCGAAGGCGTCTGGGCCGGTCTGGATGGCGAAACCGACGCCGTGACGATTCCGAAGCCGCCGTTTGGCGATGAACCGCGGCCCGCGGCCAAGCCCGATGCGCCAGCCAGGCGCGAGCTGCGTTGGGGACCCCCAATGTTGTCGCCCGACGGCCGCATCGCGGTGGTCTCGATTCGCGCCGCCGACAACACCGAGCGCTGGCTGGCGGCGGTCGATCCGGAAACGGGAAAGACACGCGTACTCGATCACATCAAGGACGACGCATGGGTGCGCGAAGGCGGACAGGGCTGGCTTGCCGACAACAAGCGCGTGTGGTTTCTCGCCGAACACACCGGGTGGATGCACCTCTACACGGTTGATGCCGCGGCGCCGGGCGCCGCGCGCAAGCCGCTGACCTCGGGCAAGTTCGAGATCGATTCGGTCGAGGTGTCGTCCGACGGCAGCACGTTCTACATCCAGTCCTCCGAAGCACATCCGGGCGAGCGCCATCTCTACGCGATGAGCGTGGAGGGTGGAGCACGGAAGAAGCTCACTTCGCCGGTCGGCGGGCACCAGGGAAGGATTGCGCCCGACAACTCCATGTTCGGACTGGTGTCGTCATTCGCCAACCGTCCGCCCGAAGTCTTCCTGATGCCGAATCGCGAGAGCGCGCCGGCGATCCGCGTCACGACCAGCACGGCGAGCGAATGGCGGACGTACAAGTGGGCCGAGCCTGAGTTAATCACCTATAAGGCGCGCGACGGGGCCGAGGTGTATGCACGGCTGTTCACGCCCGAGATGGTCGGCGCCAAGCGGCATCCCGGTGCGCCGGCGGTCGTCTTCGTGCACGGCGCCGGCTACGCTCAGAACGCCCATAAGTACTGGTCATCGTATTACCGCGAATACATGTTCCATCACCTGCTCGCGTCCCGCGGCTACGTCGTGCTCGATCCCGACTACCGCGCGAGCGCGGGTTACGGCCGCGATTGGCGCACCGCGATCTACCGGTGGATGGGCGGTCACGACTTGAACGACGTCGTCGATGGCGCGGGATATCTGGTGAAGGCGCAGAAGGTGAATGCCCGCCGCATCGGCGTGTACGGCGGCAGCTACGGCGGATTCATCACCCTGATGGCGCTGTTCACGTCACCCGACACGTTCGCCGCGGGCGCCGCGCTCAGGCCGGTGACCGACTGGGCGCATTACAACCACCAGTACACGTCGAACATCCTCAACGAACCACAGGCCGACAGCGAGGCCTACCGCAAGAGCTCGCCGATTTATTTTGCCGAAGGGTTGAAGTCGCCTTTGCTGATCGCGCACGGCATGGTGGACGTCAACGTCCATTTCCAGGACTCCGTGCGCCTGGTGCAGCGGCTGATAGAATTGCGGAAGGAGAACTGGGAAATCGCGCCGTACCCCGTTGAAGACCACGGCTTCGTCGAAGCGACGAGCTGGGCGGACGAGTACAAGCGCATCCTCAAGCTCTTCGAGGCGAACTTGAAGAAGTAAAGACACCGGATTTCCACGAGTGAGTACCGCCGGCCTCATCGACCTGAACTTCCGCGGCAGCCCTGGCGTGATCGCGACGGCCGTGCTCGAAGGGCGCGGCGGGATCGCGCTGATCGATCCCGGGCCGACGTCGTGCCTGCCGGCCCTCGAGAGCGGGCTGCGCGAGCGCGGGCTCGGCCTTCGTGACGTGCGATCGCTCGTGCTGACGCACATCCACCTCGATCATGCCGGCGCCGCCGGGACCATCGTCGAGCGCGTGCCCGGCATCGACGTCTACGTGCACGAGCGTGGCGCGCCCCACATGATCGATCCGACCAGGCTGCTGGCGAGCACCACACGATTGTACGGTGACCAGATGGACGCCATCTGGGGCGCGTTCCTGCCCGTACCAGCGGATCGGGTCCAGGTGCTCAAGGGCGGAGAGCGCCTCGATGTGCCGGGGCGCAGCCTGCGTGTGGCCTACACGCCGGGACATGCGAAGCATCACGTCAGCTATCTTGATGAGCAGTCCGGGACGGCTTACGTCGGCGACACGGGCGGCATTCGGGTGAGCGGCGACCACTTGATCGCGCCCACGCCGCCGCCGGACATCGACCTCGAGGCCTGGCGCGCCAGCCTCGACACGATCGACGCCTGGCAGCCGGTGTCGTTGTTCCTCACGCACTTCGGATTGGTCACGCCGGCCCGCGCGCACCTCGCGCGGTTTCGTCAGACGCTCACGTCGCAGGCGGAGGCGGCGAAGGCGGGACTGGCCGCCGGTGGCACCGATGAGGAGAAGTCTCGCGCGTTTGTCGACCACATGCGCCGCGAGGTCAGGAAGGCCATGCCCGAGCACGAAGCGAAGGCCACCGAGTTGGCGGCCCCTTTCGATCAGCTGTGGCAGGGCTTGGCGCGCTACTGGCAGAAGCGCGCCGAGGCTGGAAACTAGCTCGCGAAGGCGATCGACTCGACCGCGCGCCTGACGATCTGGGCGGGGACCGCGGCCTTGGGTTCGATCAGGAAGCGCAGCGCATAGCCGGACGGCGTGCCGGTGGAGCGCCGGCACGGCGCGACGCGCCACACCGCCGAGAGCACGCGGCCCTCGCGGAGCCGCATCGGCAGGCTGTCGGCGCCCTGGCTCGCACGCTCGACCTGCAAGTGCACCAGGCGATAGAGGGGAATGGCGGCCCCCGCGTCGCACTCCACGAAGACTCCGGCCTCGCTCACATCCCGGGTGATCACCGATGCGAAGCGGACCGCACCCGACGCGTCCTTCCAGGTCAACCGGGCGGGCAGCGTCACGGCCGAACGTTCGGCCGACCGCTTTACCGCTCCAGAACCCGCCATGTGTCGTTTTTCAGCCACAACAAACCCCCCAGGGATAACCGGCGCGAGCGACTTGCAAAGACTTGCATCGTGCACAACTAATCCAAGTTCCGGGCCGAATTCGTGCAGCACTGCTGGGCTTGGATACTTAGTGACCGATGGCGGCCACAGGCTGCCTTGGAAGGACAGAGTGGGGGGTCTTTGTCTAGGGGGAGGTGATTATTTGGTATCCACCTATCCTCTGATTCGGATACTTGGTAATCAGTCCGTGCCCTTTGGCTAGGGGGCGCTCTCGAGGCCGAGGCGCCGCAACTTCAGGTACAGGCCGCGTCGGGTGAGGCCGAGCGCGCGGGCGGTTTCGGAGATGTTGCCGCGATGGCGGCCGAGCATTTCCCGGATGAGATCGCGCTCGATGTCGTCGACCACCGAGGCCAGGGTCTGCCCGCCGCGCAGTGACACCCGGCCGCCGGGCTGGGCCACCGCCGGGGCGGCGGCGGTCAGGTCAGCCGACAGATGTTCCGGGCCGATCAGACCGCCGGCCGGGGCCATGGCCACCGCGCGCTGGATCTCGTTGCGAAGCTGGCGGACGTTGCCCGGCCACCAGTACTGCGCGAACAGATCGAGGACTTCCGAGCTGAGCGTCATGTCGGGCTTGCCGAGCCGATCCGATGCCTCGCGAAGGAAGAAGGTCGTGAGGTGAGGGATCTCCTCACGGCGTTGGCGCAGCGGCGGCACGTGAATCCGGATCACGCTCAGCCGGTAGTACAGGTCCTCGCGGAACTTGCCCTCGGCGACTCGCTGCTCGAGGTCGGCGTTGGTCGCGGCCAGGACGCGCACGTCGACCGGCATCGGCCGCACCTCGCCGACCGGCATGATCTCGCCCTGCTCGAGGAAGCGGAGCAGCTTCGGTTGCACGTCGAGCGGCAGGTCGCCGATCTCGTCGAGGAATAGCGTGCCCCCCGTGGCGGTGCGCACGAGGCCGGGCTGGTCCGACACGGCGCCGGTGAACGATCCGCGCCGGTGGCCGAACAGCTGGCTGTCGGCGAGCTCACGCGTCGTGGTCGTACAGTTGTACGGGAGGAACGTGGCGGCGTTTCGCGAGGAGCCCACGTGGATGGCGCGCGCCACCAGTTCCTTGCCGGTGCCGCTTTCACCGGTGATCAGCACCGTGAGGTCGTTGCCCTGCAGGCGCTGGATCTGATCGACCACGCGATGCATTGCGGTGCTGGCGCAGAGGAACCCGGGCAGCAGCGGCTCCAGCGGGCGCTCCGCGCTGGCGTCAACGGCGGCCGTGGGCCGATCGCGGACGCCGCACAAGTCAAAGCCCTGCCGCGCCACGGCCGCCATCATCCGCACGCGGCGCAGCAGCGGGTGACCGAGCGGGCGCGACGTAGCGACGGCGATCGTGCGCGGACCGTCGGGCTCCTTGCCGATCGCCTCGACGATCAGGCTGCCCGTCCCATAGGCGGAACCCTGCACGGCGAGCCGTGCCACGGTGCGCGCGCCGTCGGCGTCGGCGCCGGCGTGGGCAACCAGCCGCACGTCGCCGCCGGGCAACTCCGCGAAGACCACCGTGACGTCCGCCGTGACCGCCTCGAGCAGCGTCGCCGCCAGCTCTCTGGCCAGCAGGTCGGGCAACACCGCCGCATCCACCAGCCGTCTCACCAACGCATCGTCGGCATCCGCGGGCGAGCCGACGTACTCGCCGGTGCCCGGCGATTGGGCCGCCGCCATCGTGACCCGGACCTCCTCGAGATCGCGGGTCGCGCCGAGCGAATGAAAGACCTGCGCGGCGTAGTGGTAGTGCCGATCCGCCGTGGACTTGGCGCCGGCCTTCGACGCGAGCCGCGCCAGGGCCAGCTGGCTGACGGCGGCCTGGTATCGTTCGCCGACCAGCTCGAACACACTCGAGCTCTGGGCGATGTCGTGATACGCGTCGGTGGTGCGCGTCTGGCGCGCGCGAAGGTCGCCGCGCAGGCGGAGAAACTCGCCCCACGCGCCGGGGGTCGTCCGCGGATCCAGGCGCGATTCCACCTGCGTCAGCCGATGCTCGGCGTCGTCGACGCGGCCCGCCGAGAGCAGGGCCTCGGCGGCGATGAGCTCCGCTTCGATCATTTCGGCCGGCGGCGCGTTGGTCGACTTGGCGATCTCGTCGGCGATCGCCAGGGCCTCGTCGGGCCTGCCGCGCCGGGTGGCGAGCCGCGCCGTGATCACGCGGAGCGACCACTCGTACCAGCGGCTCGTGTTTCGTCCGTACGCGCCGTACGCCTCGGCCGCCTGCCGCAGGTACTCGGCGGCGTTCTCGTAGTCGCCGCGCATCAGCGACATCTGCGCGAGCGTGTCGTACACCGCGCCGGTCGTCTCGTGGAACTGCATGGCGCTGCGGACATCGAGCGCGCGGTGCAACACGGTGTCGGCGCGATCGAGATTGCCCATGCGCACGCAGATCTGGCCCAGCGTCGCCAGCGCCACCGAGAGTCCGGGCCCCTGGCCCAACCCTTCATGCAGGCCCACGGCCCGCTCGGCCAGCGCGAGCGCCTGCTCGTAGCGGTGGCGAATCAGCGCGACGTTGGCCTGGTTGCCATACACGGTCGCCAGCACATCGTCGGCCTGCAGCAGCGACGCCAAGCGCTCGGCCTGTCGAAGGGCCGCGTTGGCCTCGTCGTAGCGCCCGGTCTGCGCCAGCATGACGGCCGACAACGAGTGCACCATCGCCAGGTGGCGCTTGTCGCCCGCGGCGTGCAGCGCCGCGGCCGCCTCGGCGATGTGCTCGCGGACGATGGCCATGTCGCCGACCTGCCGGTAACACTGTCCCAGGTAGAAATGGGCGAGGCCGATGGCGCGCGAGTCGTGGGCAATCTCCGCCTGCTTGAGGGCGCGGTTATGCAGCGCGATCGCGCGCGACTGCTCGCCGCGCGCAAACGCCACACGGCCGTGCAACCGCCAGAGGTTCGAGTGCAAGACCTGGGGAAGGTTTTCCCGGATGGTGTCCGGGGAGCGGCCGAGCACGGTTCCGGCCTGTGCAAGATCCCCCTGCAAGAGGTACGATTCAGCCAGCATGACCCGCACGCTCAGTTCATCGTCTCGAGTCAGCGACGACGGCGTGCGCAGCAGTGGCGCCAGGAGCTCGATGGTGGCGGCAGCTTGTCCCCGTTCGAGCGCGGTGCTCGCGCGGGCAATCACCGGTTGAAGCGCGGCGTTAGCCACGGCGCGAGTATACCAAGTATCCAGTCCGCATAATCCTCTCACCGATATGGACTTGACCGTAGGAACCCGGACCGACACAGGTCCGCGCAAGATGAACCAGGATCACTTCGGGACCTGGCCTGAACTGGGCCTGTACGTGGTCGCCGACGGTATGGGCGGTCACAACGCCGGGGAAGTGGCGTCGCACCTGGCCGTGGAGACCATCCATGGGTTCATTGCCGAAAGCGCGCGGACGGCGGACATCACGTGGCCGTTTGGCATCGAAGTCGCGAGGTCGATCGAGATGAACCGGCTGATCACGGCCGTTCGCCTCGCCAATCGGCGGATTTACGACGAAGGGACGAAACACGCGGAGCTGAACGGCATGGGCACCACCGTGGTGGCCGCGCTCGTCGCCGGCGATCGCGTGATCCTGGCCAGCGTGGGCGACAGCCGCATCTATCGCTATCGGGATGGGTCGCTCGAACAGCTCACGCAGGACGACACCTGGCTGGCGTCGGTGCTCGGCGCCAAGCAGGCGGAAGACGCCGACCAGGCGCACCCCCTTCGTCACGTGCTGACCAGCGTGGTCGGTACGCGGGACGATGTGAAGCCGGGGGCGAGAGAAGAACAACTCCTGCCAGGCGACACGTTCGTGCTGTGCACGGACGGCGTACACGGACGGCTCGACAATGCGGCGTTGACCTCGGTGCTGGCGGGCGCGTCGACCCCGTCGGACCGTGCGACGCAGCTGGTTGACGAAGCGCTGACGAGGGGAACCTCCGACAACGCCACGGCCCTGGTGATTACAATCTCTTGATGCGTCCGGTTGTTCTGTCGCTCACGGTTGCGGGCCTGCTGTTCGGGGCGGCGTGCCGGGACGCGTCCAAGGCGGCCAACGATTCGGCGCCGGCGGCGCCGGTCCTGAGCGAGCGGCGGCCGGAGGCCGCCGAAGGTCGCCGCGAGTCGAATGGGCGCATCGTGTTTCTCGGGGACAGCCTGACCGCGGGTCTCGGCCTTGCCGCGGACGCGAGTTACCCGGCGCGCCTCCAGCGCCGGCTCGATGAGGAAGGTTATCGATACGAGGTCGTGAACGCGGGCGTGTCCGGGGATACGTCCGCCGGCGGGCTGCGCCGTCTCGATTGGTCGCTCGAGGGGGACGTCAGGATCCTGGTCGTGGCGCTCGGTGCCAACGACGGCCTGCGCGGCCTGCCGCCGGAAGAGCTGAAGAAGAACCTCGCGGCGATCCTCGACCGCGCCGCGGCGCGGGGCATCCCGGTAGTGCTGGCGGGGATGGAAGCGCCGCCCAATAACGGCCCTGAGTACACGCGCCAATTCCGGGCCGCATATGCCGATCTGGCGAAGATTCACACCGTGCGGTTCGTGCCGTTTCTTCTGCAAGGCGTGGCCGGTTTGGCGGAGCTGAACCAGGCTGACGGGATTCACCCCAATGCCCGCGGCGCGCAACTGGTCGCCGATCGCGTGTGGAGCACGCTCGAGCCGATGCTCGCGCGGGCCGGTGCGGTCTCGCCATGATCGAGTTACGCGGCGTCAGCAAGACGGTGCTGAGCGGCGGCCAGCCCCTAACCATCCTGCATCCGCTGGACCTGGACGTGCCGGATGGCCAGTGCCTGGCGATTATCGGCCCCTCGGGGAGCGGCAAGTCCACGCTGCTCGGTCTGGTCGCCGGGCTGGATTCGCCGTCCACGGGGCGGATCACGATCGCGGGGCATGACATCACGTCCCTGAACGAAGACGCGCTGGCGCGCCTGCGTGGCGAGAAGATCGGCTTCGTGTTCCAGTTCTTCCACCTGGTGCCATCGCTCACCGCGATCGAAAACATCCAAGTGCCGATGGAGATTGCCGGCCGCCGGGACGCGGCCGCGCGGGCGCAGGCGCTGCTGGACGAGGTCGGCCTGCACGATCGCGGGCATCACTATCCGGCGCAGTTGTCGGGAGGCGAGCAGCAGCGCATTGCGATCGCGCGCGCCCTTGCCAACGATCCGCCGCTCATCCTCGCCGACGAGCCGACGGGCAATCTGGACAGTTCCAACGGCCGGCACATTCTCGACTTGTTGTTGCGGGTCCGGCGCTCGCGCGGGGTCACGCTCGTCGTCGTCACGCATGACCCCAGTGTGGCCGCGGTGGCCGACGCGCGCCTGGTGCTGAGGGACGGCCGTCCGGTGGCGGAAGAGACGACCGCCCACGGGGGCCTCACGTGAGGTTCGTCCTCTACATGGCGGCGCGCGAGATGCGCGCATCGTGGAAGCGGCTGTTGTTCTTCTTCGTCTGCATCGCGGTCGGCGTGGGCGCCATTGTGGCCTTGCGGTCCGTGATCCAGAGCGTGCGTCACACGTTTGCCGGCGAGGCACGGTCGCTCATCAGCGCGGATGCCGTCATCAGCAGCAACCGGCCGATCGACGCCGCCCTGGCGGCGACGATCGACACGCGATTGAAGGCGGCGGGCGCGCAGAGCGTCCGGTCCGTGGAGCTGGCGACCATGGCGCGGCCGGCCGACAAGGCGGAC
>MELE01000190.1:19033-26670 GCA_001768615.1 Acidobacteria bacterium RIFCSPLOWO2_12_FULL_67_14b
GTACTACGGCCAGATGAAGCTGGCGGACGGCGTGCGCTACGAGCACGCCCTGCTCCGAGGGTTTGGCATCCTCGTGCGGCCGGAGCTGCTCGCCCAGCTTGGCGTCGCCGTCGGCGACGGTCTCACGATTGGGTCGCAGCGATTCACCATTCGCGGCGTGATCGACAGCGAGCCGGGCCGCCGGCTCGGCGCGTTCAGCATCGGGCCTCGCGTGTTCGTGGACCTGGCCGATCTGCAGAAGACCGGGTTGATGAGTTTCGGCAGCCGCGCGATGACCCAGATGCTGGTGCGCGTGCCCGAGCCGCAGCTCGACGCGCTCGTTGCCGGCTTGCGCAAGGATTTTGCCAACGCGTTTGCGCGGGTCCGATCGTACAAGGCCACCGAGGACGATATCGGCGAAGACTTCGCGCGGGCCGAGGACTACCTCAGCCTGGTCGGTCTGGTCATCGTGATCCTGGGCGGCATCGGCGTGTCGAGCGTGACGCGGGTCTTCGTCCAGCAGAAGATGAAGAGCATCGCCGTGCTCAAGTGCGTGGGCGCCCGCTCCATGCAACTGCTCTCGGTGTACGTCGCCCAGGTCGCCATGCTCGGCCTGGCCGGCAGCCTGCTTGGGGTCGGCCTCGCGGCGCTGGCCATGCGGGCGATTCCGTCGCTGTTGTCAGGCACGACGCCGGGTGTGGACATCACCTACGCCCTGACGCTGCCCGCCGTGGCGCAAGGACTCGGCATCGGCCTGCTCGTGTCGCTGCTGTTTTCACTGGTGCCGCTGCTCGAGGTCCGCCACGTGAAGCCGTCGCTGCTGCTGCGCGATGAAGTCAGGCCCCACCGGACGGATGTCACCCAGGTGCTGGTGACGCTGTTCGTCGTGGCCGGGCTGGTGGCCCTCACCGTGTGGCAGGCGGGCAGCTGGCGCGTCGGGCTGATCGTGGCGGCGGGGTTTGCCGGCACGGCCGTGGTGCTCCACGTCGCGGGCAGCCTGCTGATCCGGGCGATCGCGCCGCTGGCTCGCTCGAAGTCGTTTGCCCTCCGCCACGCGGTGTTGCAGTTGAGCCGCCCGGGCAGCCAGATGCGCATCGTGCTGCTGGCCGTGGGCCTGGGCAGCTTCTTCATCATCGGCGTGCGATCGCTCCAGCACAACCTCGTTGCCGAGTTCCAGGTGAACGTGACGCCGGAGTCGCCGGACATGTTCCTGCTCGATGTCCAGAGCGACCAGGTCGGTGCCGTGCGATCGGTGCTGGCGCGGTACCAACCGTCCGGCTCGGCGCCGGCGCGGCTGCTCCCGGTGTTGCGCGCGCGCGTGGTTGGCGTCGAGGGCCGGGAGCTGCGGCTCGAAGACTACGAGGATGTCCGCGGCCGCGGATCGCTCGCGCGCGAGTACACGATCACGTACCGGCAAACCCTCGAGCCGAACGAGCGTATCGTCGCCGGGGCCCTGTGGGACGCCACGCCGTCGGCGGCCGGCGAGGTCTCGGTCGAGCAGTCCATCAGCGAGCGGTTCAGGATCGGTCTGGGCGACACGATTCGCTTCGACGTGTTCGGCCGCATCGTCTCGGCGAAGGTGACGAGCATCCGTTACGTGGAGTGGTCCGACAGTCGCGCCGGGGGATTCATGTTCGTGTTCCGGCCCGGGTTGCTCGAAAAGGCCCCGCACGGGTTCATCGGCTTCCTCCGCGGGCCGGACGAGGCCGCGGCGCGGGCCCGGATGCAGGCGGACCTGGTGGGCGTGGCGCCGAACGTGTCGGTGATCGACGGCCGCGAGATCCTGAGCGCCATTCAATCCGTCGTCGACAACGTCACGCTGGCGGTGACGGTGGTCGGCACCCTGGTACTGTTCAGCGGCCTGCTGATCCTCGTGGGTGCGGTGGCGATGACCAAGTTCCGGCGCGTCTACGAAGGCGCGATCTTCAAGACCCTCGGCGCGACGCGTCAGCTGATCGCCGCGGTGCTGCTGCTGGAGTACGGCCTGCTGGGGGTGCTGGCCGGCGGCATCGGCGCCGGCGGCGCGATGGCGCTCACGTGGGGCATCAGCCGCTACGCGCTCGACATGCCGTTTCACCCGCTCGTGGGATTGAGCGCCGCGGGCGTGGCCGTGACGACGGTCCTGGTCGCGGCCATCGGCGTGATCTCGAGTTGGGAAGTGCTGCAGCACAAGCCTCTGGCCACTCTTCGTGCCGAATAAAGGTGCGTACAGTGCGTACGGTTCCGAACGTGCGCACAGTGCTCTCGTGCCAGGGGTGCCAAGGGTTTTGGTGGTAATATCAAGTGTTGGCGCCACACCCAATGGGCGCTGTGGGAGTACGAAGTCCATGAACGTCTCGGTCTACAAGGACGCCCTGCTGAAAAAGCGGGCAGAGCTCGTGGAGACCGCGGGTCTCAAGCCGCTCCAGGATTCGATGGAGCACAACAACGGACGCCAGGGCGACATGGCCGATCAGGCGTCCGGGAACAACGAAGTCCACATCCAGTTGCGCCTCAAGCAGACCGATGCCAAGATCCTCCAGGCCATCGACGAGGCGTTGATGCGCATCGAAAAGGGCGTCTTCGGCTTGTGCCGTGACTGCGGCGAGCCCATCGCCGAAGCCCGCCTGAACGCCATCCCATGGACGCGGGTGTGCATCACCTGCAAGGAAAAGCAGAAGACGTGACCACCACCACCGCGCTGGCGGATCTGATCACGGCGTTCCTCCTCGAGCGCACGGCGCTGCTGATGCGGCACGAGGATGTGGCCAACACCGTCACCGACTACGACATCAACAACGCGTACCAGTACATCATTGCGCGCGAGCAGACGCACTTGTCGTGGCTGCAGCACGCCTTGCTGGACCTGAGCGCGCCGCTGCCGCCGGATCCGCCGAAGCAGGCGGTCAGCTTGGGCAAGGGCGCCGACGCGTGGAAGCCGCTGGCCGCCGAAGACGCGCGCCTCAACAACCAGTTCGTCGAGAAGTGGCGGCCCCGGGTCGAGGCCGTCAGCCATGCGCGGCACCAGGGCATGCTGAACGTGGTGCTTGGCGAGATGCTCGAGCACAAGCGCCTGTTCGACCAGGCCGCGGCCGGCAACCAGGGCCTGATCGGCACGTCGCTGTCCTACAACGATCATCCCGGGGCCGTCATGGGCACCCGCTGGGTGGAATAGCCACGACCCGGGTCGCGATCGCCCTCGGCAGCAACCTCGGCGACCGCGACGCCCACCTCGCGTTCGGCGTCCGCCGGCTGACCGCCCTCCTCTCCCATCTTCGCCAGTCGTCGTTCGTGGACACCGCGCCGGTAGGCGTGGGCGCGCAGCCGCGCTTCCTCAACGGCGTGGTGGTGGGGGAGACAGGGCTGACGGCGAGGGCCCTGCTCGATCGCCTGCTGGCCATCGAACGGGAGGACGGCCGCGAGCGGCCCGGGCCCGGTGCGCCGCGGACGCTCGACCTGGACTTGATTCTCTACGGCAACGATCGGATTGCGGAACCGGGCCTGGTCGTTCCGCATCCGAGGTTCCACGAGCGGCTGTTCGTGCTCGAGCCGCTCGCAGAACTCGAGCCGGACTGGATCGATCCGGTCAGCGGGATGGCCGTCAGTGCGCTGCTTCAGCAGGCGCGGCAGCGCCCTTCCTGAAGATCCCGCGCCAACCCTCTTCGAACAGCGTATACATCGCCGGCACGAAGACCAGCGTGATCAGCGTCGAGGTCATCAGGCCGCCGATTACCACGCGTGCGAGCGGCGCCTGGAGCTCGGCGCCCTCGCCGATGCCGAGCGCCATCGGCACCAGCCCGAGCGAGGTGCAGGCCGAGGTCATCAGGATCGGCCGCAGGCGGTGGCGCCCCGCCTGCTCGATGGCCGCACGCAGTGGCATCTTGTCGCGGTGCCGCAGCGTGTTGGTGTAGTCGACGAGCAGGATGGCGTTGCTCACCACGATACCAGCGAGCATGATGACCCCGATGTAGGCTTGCATGCTGAAGGGGGTGCGCGTGATCATCAACATGCCGACGACGCCGATGGCGGCGAGCGGGATCGAGAAGATGATGATGAACGGGTCCTTGAGGGATTCGTACTGCGACGCCATCACCGTGTAGACGAGGATGATCGCGAGGATCAGCACCAGCCGGAGCTCGTTGAACGACCGGGCCTGCTCCTCGACCTCGTTGCCGAAGCCGACCGCGAAGTCCTTGGGAACCTGGATCTCGCTCAGGCGGGCGCGCACGGCCTCGACGGCTTCGCTCAAGGTGGTTTCCGTTTCCGCGTTGACCCGCTGCACGCGCTCCTGGTTCTTGCGCTCGATCGACACCGGACCCGTCCCGCGGTCGATCACCATGACGTTCTTCGCGGGCAAGACCTGTCCCGACGGCGTATTCAGGAGCACGTCGCCGACCTCGGACACCTCTTCGCGGTCTTCTTCGCGCAGGCGGACGATGATGGGGTACTCGTTGCCCGCATCGCGGAACAGGGCGGCTTGCGTGCCGGCCACGTTCGTCCGGATGGTGTTGGCCACCCCGGTGACGGTGAGGCCGAGCAGCGCCGCCTTGTCACGGTCGACGCGGACCGCCAGCTCCGGCCGGCCTTCCTCGCGCTGGAGGCGCGAGTCGGCAATGCCGGGGGTGCTATCGAGCAGTGCCTTCAGGTCCTGGGCGATGGCCTTCGACGCGTCGAGATTGTGGCCGAGGATTTCGATGGAGAGGCGGCCGTCCTGTCCGCCGCCGCCCATGCCGCGCATCTGCTGACCGCCCGACGGCCTGGCGCGCACGACGACGCCGGGAATGCCCGACAGTTCGCGGCGCAGCTGCATCGAGATTTGTTCGTTGGTGCGCGACCGCTGGTCCCGGGGCACCAGGCGGACGTTGACGTTGCCTCGATGCGTCGAGCTGTTGCCGAAACCGCCGCCGCCCCCGGCCTGGGTGATGAGCATGGTGACCTCGCCGGGCAGCAGCTGGCGAATCCTCTCTTCCAGGCCGATCAGGACCGCTTCGGTGAGCTCGATCCGGGAGCCGACGGCCAGCTCGGCGTCAACCATGACCTCGCCCTCGTCGGTCTGCGGCTGGAACTCGAAGCCAATCCGCGGTAGCAGCACGAGGGCGACGACAAACAGGGCGAAGCCGGTGGCGAAGACCGTCGGCCGGTGGACGAGCGCCCGGTGCAGCGAGCGGGCGTAGAACTCGTCGAGGCGGTCGAGCGCGCCGTCGGCCTGGCGGTTGATCCGCGCGAAGACGCCCGAGCCTGCGTGCTGGGTGTGCGGCGGATCCAGCAGCCGCGAACACAGCACCGGGACAATCGTCACGGCCACGAGCAGCGACATCGCGAGCGAGAACGAAACCACCGCCGCCAGCTGGCCGAACATGATGCTCGACACGCCCGTCAGGAAGAGCATCGGCACGAAGACGGCGATGTGGGTGAGGGTCGACGCGAGAATGGCCGACCAGACCTCCTCGCTGCCGTCGATGGCCGCGGTCATGCGGTCCTTGCCCATTTCGAGATGCCGGTAGGTGTTTTCGAGCACGACGATCGCCGCGTCGACGATCATGCCGATGCCGAGCGCGAGGCCGCCGAAGGTGAGCGTGTTGAGCGTGTAGCCGCCGAAGTAGAGCAGGGCGAACGTGCCGATCACCGACACCGGAATCGACGTGCAGATAATCAGCGTCGACTTGATGTCGCGCAGGAACAGGAAGATGATCGCGATGACGAGCAGGCCGCCGATCATCGCGTGCTCCTGGACGTTGCCGATCGCGCGCTGGATGAACTTGGACTGATCGTCCAGCACCTGCAGCGTGATGCCGTCCACGTCGGCGTTGATCTTCTCAATTTCGCTCTTCACGCCCTCGGCGATCTGGATGGTGTTGGTGCCCGACTGCTTGGTCACTTGCATGCGGATGCCCGGCGTGCCGTTGATGCGCATGAACGACCGGCGGTCTTCGGTGGTGTCGCGGACGTCGGCGATGTCGCGCAGGTAGATCGGCACCCCGTCGCGGGTCATCACCACCAGGTTGCGGATTTCGTCGATGTGGACGAACTGCCCCGGGCTGCGCAGCAGCAGCGTGCGGTTGGCGTCGTTGACCTCGCCGAGCGGGATGTTCTGGTTCTCGGTCCGCAGGATCTGCACGATGCGGTCCGGCGAGAGGTTGAGCGCCGTGATCTTCTCGCGCGACAGGTCGACCCGGATCTGGCGGCGGAGGCCGCCGTTGATCGTGACCGCCGCGACCCCGGCGACCCGCTCGAGGCGCGGCGACAGGTCGTTCTGGGCCAGCTCGCGCAGCGTGACCGCGTCGAAGTCGCCCTCGACGCCGATGCCCATGATCGGCATGGCCGTCGAGTCGAACTTGAAGACCGTGGGCGGGTCGGCATCCTCCGGCAGGCGGCCGCGGACGCGGTCGAGACGCGTGCGCACCTCGTCGGCCGCCTCGCTGAGGTCCGTGCCCCACGCGAAGTTGAGACGGACGTTCGCGTTGCCCTCGGAGGAAGTCGAGTCCACGCGCTCGAGCCCCGCCACCGCGCTGACCGCCTGCTCGATCGGCCGGGTCACGAGCTCTTCCATCTCGAGCGGCCCGACCCCGGCATAGCCGACGCGCACCGTGATGGTGGGCATCTGCGTATCGGGCATCAGGTCGACCGGCAGCTTGGAGAGCGAGATGCCGCCCAGCAGGATGATCACCATGCTGATCATGAACATCGTGACGGGGCGCTCAATGGCGATGCGCGGAATACTCATAAGCGTTCTCTAACGAGCGATGCGTTGGCGAACTCGACGGAACCGTGGTTCCGCCCTACATTGTGGCGGAACTAAAGTTCCGCCCCACACCGTCGGATCACTGAGGCGGCCGCCGCTGAGCGCCGCCGGGCGTGCCCGGTTGCCCGGTCATGCCGGCGGGCCGAGGCCCACCCGGGAACTTGCGCGCGCCGCCCGCTCCGCCCGGGGCGCCGCCGCCCATCCGCGCCGGCCCGTCTTCGCCGGCGATGATCAGCACGTCGTTGTTGCGCACGGCCGTGGCGCCCGTCGTCACGATGCGGTCGCCTTCCTTGAGGCCGGCCTTGATCTCGATGCGATCGGTGTCTTCGATGCCCAGCTGCACCGGGAAGAAGGTCGCGCGGTTCTCGGCATTCGGCATCCACACGCCGCGCTTGTTCTCGAAGTCGATCACCGCCGACTTCGGCGCGACGAGCGTGCCCTTCCGTTCTTCGACCGTCAAGCTCACCCGCGCATACATGCCGGGCTTGAGCCGGTTATCGATGTTCGGAATCTCGATCTCCATCGTCGCGGTGCGGGTGGCCGGATCGAGCACCGGCGCGACGCGGGCGATCTGGCCTTTGAATATCTCGCCGGGATACGCATCAACTTCGACGTCACCGCGGTCGCCCACCGTGACCAGGCGCACGTCTTTCTCGACGACGTTGACCACCATCTTCAGGCGCGAAATGTCGACCACCGAGGCGACCGGCGCGTTCTGCGAGACCATCGCGCCCGGATCGACGTTGCGCTTGCCGACGAAGCCGTCGACCGGCGACGTCACGTTGGTGTTCTGCAGGTTGATGCGCAGCTCCTGGACGCGGCCCTCGGCCTGCACCAGCTGGGCGCGCGACAGGTCGATCTGCGCCTCGGCCGCCATGTAGCGGGATTCGGCGTCATCGAGCGCCTGCTTGGCGAGCAGCTGGCGCGAGAAGAGGTT
>MELE01000191.1:0-23011 GCA_001768615.1 Acidobacteria bacterium RIFCSPLOWO2_12_FULL_67_14b
CGGCGGATCCGAGGTCACCGAGATCGTGTCCGAGATGGTCGACATCACGCCCGCGAGAACCGGGTTGCCGGGCAGGCGGGGCTCTGCGGCGACCGCAAGTTCGTAGGCCTCGGCGTATCGCCGCGCCTCCGCCAGCGCCGTGATCTGCGGCAGCTGCGCCTCGGCCCGCCGGACGTTGCCGCGCTGCAGCAGCCACCATCCGCCGCCGATGCCCGCCAGCACCACCACCACCGCGACGGCGAGCCACGCCGATCGCCGCCGCGGCGCCGCGCCGGGCGCGGCGCCCGTTGTCGCCAGTGCCGGCGGCCGGTCGGGTGACGGCGTTGATCGTTCGAGCCGGCTCTGGAACGCCTGGTCGTCTTTGAGCGCGCGCAAGTCGACCAGGAGGTCGGCGGCGGTCTGGTAGCGCTCGTCGGGGTTCTTGCGGAGCGACTTGGCGATGATGCGCTCGAACTCCGGCGGCGTGTTCGGCGCGAAGCGGGCCAGCGGCAACGGCTCGCGCGTCAGGATCGCCGACGCCGTCGCCGCCGCACCGCCATCGTCGAAGGGCCGCCGGCCGCTGACCATTTCGTAGAGGAGCACGCCGACGCTGAACAGGTCGCTGCGCCGGTCGAGCTCGGCGCCACGCACCTGCTCAGGGGACATGTACGGCACGGTGCCGTAGATCGCCCCAGGGGTGCTCACCAGCGATGCGGTCTCGGTGTCGCCGGGGCGGGCGCCCTCCGGGCGCTGCCGCTTGGCGAGGCCGAAGTCCATCATCTTGGCCTGGCCCCGCGTGGTCAGCATGATGTTCGCGGGCTTGATATCGCGGTGGAGGATCCCGTGCGCGTGGGCGTCGGCCAGGGCGTCGGCGATCTGGACGGCGATCGCGAGCGTGTCGGCCAGGTCGAGAGGGCGCGCGCGCAGGCGCGCGTCGAGCGTCTGGCCCTCGACGTATTGCATGGCGATGAAGGCGCGCCCGTCGGCGTCGCCGACTTCATAGACCGCGCAAATGTGTGGATGGTCGAGCGCCGCCGCCGCGCGCGCCTCCCGCATCAGCCGCTTGCGCGCCGCGGGATTGTCCTCGTCGTCCGGGGGCAGCAGCTTGATCGCGACCGGCCGGCCCAGCTCGAGATCCTCGGCCAGGAACACTTCCCCCATGCCGCCGGCGCCGAGCTTCGAGCGAATCTCGTAGCGGCCAAGGCGCGTGCCCGGCGTGATGGGGGCCATGCTCGTGCGAGGATTCTACGTCTGTCCCGCGACCCTGGCCCACGTATCTTTCAGGGAGACGGTGCGATTGAACACCGGCGCCCCGGCCTTGCCGTCGGGATCGGCGGCGAAGTATCCCAGGCGTTCGAACTGATAGCGGCTGCCGGGCGCGGCCGCGGCGAGCATCGGCTCCACCTTGCAGCCGCCGAGCGCTTCGAGCGAGGCCGGATTGAGCAGCGTCGTGATGTCCACCGCGGACTTCGCGGCGAGGCCGTCCGGATCCTCGGTGGTGAACAGCCGATCGTAGAGGCGAACCTCGGCATCGGCGGCATGCGCGGCCGACACCCAGTGCAGCGTGGCCTTGACCTTCCGCCCGTCGGGCGCGTCGCCGCCGCGCGTGGCCGGGTCGTAGGTGCCGCGCAGCTCGACGATCTCGCCGGCCGCGTTCTTGATGACCTCAGTGCAGGTCACCAGGTACGCGTTGCGCAGGCGCACCTCGCGGCCCGGCGCGAGCCGGAAGAATTTCTTCGGCGGATCCTCCAGGAAGTCGTCGCGCTCGATGTAGATCTCACGCGAGAACGGCACCTTGCGCGTGCCCGCGGACGGATCCGCGGCGTTGTTGACCACGTTCATGTCCTCCGACTGGCCCTCGGGGTAGTTGGCCAGCACCAGCTTGAGCGGCCGCAGCACCGCCATCGCCCTGGGCGCCCGCCGGTTGAGGTCCTCGCGGACGCAGTGCTCGAGCAGGCCGACGTCGATCACGTTCTCCTTCTTCGCCACGCCAACGCGCGCGCAGAAGTCGCGGATCGACGCCGGCGTGTAGCCCCGCCGGCGCAGTCCGGTGATGGTGGGCATCCGCGGATCGTCCCAGCCGCTGACATGTTTCTGCTCGACCAGTTGCAGGAGCTTGCGCTTGCTCATCACCGTGTAGCTCAGGTTCAGGCGCGCGAACTCGTACTGCCGGGGACGGCCCGGCGTGTCCGTGTGTGCGATCACCCAGTCGTACAGCGGCCGGTGATCCACGTACTCGAGCGTGCAGAGCGAGTGCGTGACACCCTCGATGGCATCCGACAGCGGGTGCGCGAAGTCGTACATCGGGTAGATGCACCAGGCGCGTCCCGTGCGATGGTGCTCGGCATGTCGGATCCGGTACAACACCGGGTCGCGCATGGTGATGTTCGGCGACCGCATGTCGATCTTCGCGCGCAGCACGTGGGCGCCGTCGGGGAATTCGCCGGCCCGCATCCGCCGGAACAGGCCGAGGTTCTCCTCGATGCCGCGGGTGCGATGCGGTGAGTCCTTCCCGGGCGACATCAGCGTGCCGCGATGCTCGCGGATCGCATCCGCCGACAGCGAGTCGACGTAGGCGAGGCCCTTGCCGATCAGCTGCTCCGCGTAGTGATACAGGCGCTCGTAGTAATCCGACGCGTAGTACTCGCGGTCGTGCCACGCGAACCCCAGCCACCGCACATCGTCCTTGATCGAGTCCACGTACTCGACGTCTTCCTTGACGGGATTGGTGTCGTCGAAGCGCAGGTTGCAGTAGCCGCCGAACTCTTCGGCGATGCCGAAGTCGAGGCAAATCGCTTTGGCGTGGCCGATGTGCAGGTAGCCGTTCGGCTCCGGCGGAAAGCGGGTCACGACGGTGCCGCCCGCCAGGCCGGCGCGAACGTCGGCGGCGACGATGTCGCGGATGAAGTCCTGCGACTTGTCGCGGGCGTCGTCGGCGGCGGGCACACCGGTATTCACATCGGACATGGGCTTCAACTGATCAGATTATCCCACCTTCGCTCTTCGAGCTACGGTGGGCAGGCCCGTTCGCTCTTCGAGCTACGGTGGGCAGGCCCGTTCGCTCTTCGAGCTACGGCGGGCAGGCTCAGTCTGCGGCGCAGGGCGCGCCCGCCAGCACCGCCAGCACGATCAGCGGGTTGCGTCCCCGCCGCGTGAACCCATACATCGTCCCGCGCGGCACCACCGCAAAGCTGCCGGCCGACACCACGATATCGCGGCCGTCGATCCGGATCGTGCCCTCGCCGCCGATCACGTAGAGCATGCCGTCGGCGGAGGTGTGCTGCCGCCCCTCCCACGGGTCGCGCACTTGCCACAACACGGCCTGGCCCACGCCGCTGCAGCCGACAATGTTCTCCTTGTGGCCTTCGCGGCCCGAGATGAAGTTCTTCTCGATGTAGTCGGGCAGCGACAGGGTCTTCGGCGTGCCCGTCGGCGGCAGCGCTGGGGCCGCGGTCTGCGGCGGCGGCCGCGCCCGCCAGCACCGCCAGCACGATCAGCGGGTTGCGTCCCCGCCGCGTGAACCCATACATCGTCCCGCGCGGCACCACCGCAAAGCTGCCGGCCGACACCACGATATCGCGGCCGTCGATCCGGATCGTGCCCTCGCCGCCGATCACGTAGAGCATGCCGTCGGCGGAGGTGTGCTGCCGCCCCTCCCACGGGTCGCGCACTTGCCACAACACGGCCTGGCCCACGCCGCTGCAGCCGACAATGTTCTCCTTGTGGCCTTCGCGGCCCGAGATGAAGTTCTTCTCGATGTAGTCGGGCAGCGACAGGGTCTTCGGCGTGCCCGTCGGCGGCAGCGCTGGGGCCGCGGTCTGCGGCGGCGGCGCCGGAGCCGGCGGCGGGGTCGGCGGGGGCGGCGGCGGGGGCGCGGCGTTGAGGGTCACCGCGATTTCCGGAGAGGTGCCCGCCCGCACCACGATTTCCTTCTCGAACGTGTAGAAGCCGTCGCGCGCGAATCGCGCGCGGTAGGTGCCGGCTCGCAGGTTCGGCACGCGCAGCCCGGTGCCCCCCGGCGTCTTCATCTCGCGATCGACCGGCCCCATCAATGTGACGGTGACGTCCTCGAGGTTCCGGCCCGCGCCGTCGGTCACAAACAACATCAGCGACACGTTTGCGGCACCCGCCGATGTTGCGGGTCGAGGCTTGGGCGCCTGGGCCGGTGGCGGTTGCGCCGGGGCGGGCGCGGTTTGCAGCAGCACGAGAAGCAGCAGGGCAACCATGACCTGATGCTACTACGCGAGACCGCCGCCTGTGGACGTGCGGCTAGTCCCGGAAGGCAGAAGGCAGAAGGCAGAAGGCAGAAGGCAGAAGGCAGATGGCAGAAGGCGCTTGGCGGCAAGCGAAGGGCCCGCTGGGATTAATTGATCAGCCAGAGCCACGCGCCGGCGAGCGCGAGGGTGGCCAGCGTGACCGGGATGCCCGCGCGCGCATGGGTCCGCCAGTCGATCGTGATGCCAAGGCGCCGCGCCTGGTCGATGACGATCAGGTTGGCGATGCTGCCGACGATCAGCAGATTGCCGGCGAGCGTGGATGAGAGCGCCAGCACCGGTCCCGCCAGGTCATGTCGCGCTGCCGGCAGAAGCAGCATGACGGCGGGCACGTTCGACACCAGGTTCGAGAGCACGGTGGTCACGCCGAACAGGGCCGCAGGGTTGGCCAGGTCAATGCCGGCCTGGCGGAACGCCATCAGGAATCCACCCAGCAGGCCCGACTGCGCGAACGCCGCGTTGACGATGAAGAGGCCGGCGAACAGCACGAGCAGGTGCCAGTCGACAAGGCCCAGCATGTCCCGGGAAGCCATGCGCCTCGAGATCAGCAGGACACCCGCGGCGGCCAGCGCCACGACCTCGCGCGGCCACGACGTGAACAGAAACGCCGCGATCACACCGGTCACGACGGCAACGCCCTTGGCCGTTTGCCAGCGGTCCAACGCCGGCGAGTCGATCTCCGGCACTGGCGTCTCACCCGCCCAGGCGCCGGCAAACGCCAGGCGGATGCAGCCCCAGACCACGGCGAGCCCCGCCAGGGCCGGCACGCCGCCCTCCCAGAGGTACCCCGCGAACGACAGGTCCAGCACCTCGCCAATCAGCATGTTCTGTGGATTGCCGATCAGCGTTCCCGCCGAGCCGACATTCGATGCGCACGCCAGGGCGATCAGAAACGGGATGGGATTGAGCCGCCGGCGCGCGCACAGCTCGACCAGCACCGGCGCCATGGCGAGGCACACGATGTCGTTGGCCAGCACGGCCGACAGGCCTCCCGCGGTGATCACCACGAGGGCCAGCAAGCCCCCCGGCGAGTGATCGGCGGCCCCGAGCCGGCGCGTGACCGCGGCGTAGAACCCGCCGAGACGGAACTGCGCCGACACCACCATCAGCCCGAGCAGCAGCGCGATGGTCGGCACGTCGATCGCGTTCCAGGCGGCATCGAGCGACATGCGATCGGTGGCGACGAGCGCGATGGCGCCCAGCAGCGCGATGCCCGTGCGATCGAGCGCGAGCCCCGGAATCTCTCCCAGGACCATGCCGAGATACACGAACCCGAACACGCCGCCGACAACGAGGTCCATGGCCCGGGATACTCTGAACTCTGAACTCTAGACTCTGAACTCCTTAGTAGCGCCAGCTCTCGAGGTCGGCGCCGGCCGGCGCGGTCTTCACCATCCGTTCGACACCCTTCGGGATGTACATCTGGTGATAGCGCAGCCGCGACAACGCGTTGGGCCGCGTGTGATCGCCGTTCCAGCAGTGCTCGGCGCGATCGCCGTACTTCACGTCGCCGTCGAAGTACGGCGTCCTGGTCGACTCGAGGAACTCCTCGGCGAGATACACCGCGTTGTTCAGGTAGTAGGTGTCCATGTCGCCGACGTAGATGTGCAGCTTGCCCTCGAGCTTCTTGCCGAGGCCTTTGTTCCAGTCGCGCTTGAGGATGTGCACCAGGTCGAAGTTCTCGCGCCAGTGCTCGGCGACCTTCTTGTCGATCGCGCCGGTTCGCTTGTCGAAGATTCGCGCGGGATAGCCGTCGGGACCGACCGGCGAGTAGACCGCCTCCCAGATATCCCACTGCTGGCCCGATCGCGTCTTGGTGCCGAGCACTTCTTCGAGCCGGTTCTGCTCCCACACCATCGAGTCGACGTGGCCGAGATAGTTGCGGTGGGCCGGACGCGGCGTCTTCTTCCAGGTGTTGTCGAGCCAGAAGGCGTTGGTGTCCTTGTAGATGTCGATGGTCGTGAACGCGCGGAAGTCGATCGGGTCCGGGCACGCGATGTAGGCGCCGTTGAACGCATCCGGGTAGAACACCTGCGCGCCCATTGCCTCCCATCCGCCCGTGGATCCCCCGTACATGAATCGCGACCAGCCCTGGCCGAGGCCGCGATACTTCTTCTCCAGGTACGGGAGCAGCTCGTGGACGATGGCGTCGCCGTAGGGGCCGAGGTTGGCGGAGTTGACCGCGTAGCTGTCGTCGTAGAACGGGTTGGCGTGCTGGATCTCGATCACGATGGCGCGCGGAAAGTTCGGGCCGGTCCAGTCCTTGAAGAACTGCCAGCCGTACTCCTGCTGTGTGCGGTTGTAGCCCGGCCAGTTGAAGCGCGCCGCGAAATCCGGCTTCAGCGTGGCGTCGGGCGGCTGGTCGCGCCAGTTGGTGAGGTCGGCGGGGAAGTGCCCGTGGTAGATGAACAGCGGGTAGCGCGCGTCGGGACGGGTGTCCCAGCCTTCCGGCAGCAGCACGTGCGCGCCGAGGTGCATCGGGCGTCCCCAGAACTTCGTCAGGCGCTCGCTCTGGACGCGTTCGTGCCTGACGTACTTCGAATCGGCCGGTGTGGGGATCGGCGGGATCACGTTGTCGAGGGTAAGGGCGACCGTGCCGCCCTTTTTCGGATCGATCGTGATCGTCTGCGGCGTGCTGTAAAGGTTCCCCGGCGCGCGCGCCCACTGCTGGCCCTCGCCGCGGTCCATCGGCAGCTTCAGGGTGTGGCCGTCGGCGCGCTTGAAGGTCTCGTACTTGTGGACGAGCGCCTGCACCGAGTAGGTGCCGGCGGGAATGTCGTTGAGGCTCTCGAGCGGGAAGCCGATGGCGGAGCCATCGATCGTGGCGGCGGCGCCGGGCTGGAGGCCCTCGACGTCGACGCCGAAGATCAACTGGCCGGTCGGCCCGTCGTTGACCTGGAGCCGGGGCTCTCCCGCGCGCGGGTCCTTCGCGATCATGACCAGCAGCCGCCCGTCGAGCGGCGCCGATGCCGGCCCGGCGGGCATTGTCACGCTGAACTGCAGTGGCCCGCCCTGGGCGGACGGCGCCGGCGTCAACGCCCAGGCGGCGGCGATGGCGGCAAGAGCGGCGGTGAGAAGCCTCTTCATGCCGCCGAGTGTAACGATAAACCTAAAGGTTTGTCGCCACCGCTTCCTGTACCTCACGTGATCCGGAGGTTGCGCATCATGCCCATGTCCTCGTGCTCGAGGATGTGGCAGTGATACAGATACAACCCCGGGTGCCGCGAGAAGGTGAACTGCACGCGCACGGTTTCGCCGGGCAGCACCACCACGGTATCGGTCCCGCCCGCATCGTGGATGCCCTCTCGCAGCGCGTTGGCCGACCCGCCCGTTCGCGACAGCACGCGGAACTGCGTGCCGTGGACGTGAATCGGGTGCGCCATCGCCATGCCCATGGGATTGGGCTGATTCGCGATCTCCCAGACCTGCGTCGAGCCGGCCTTCACCGTCTCGGCGCCGCTCACCTCGTCCATGTCGAAGGTGCGTCCGTCGAGCAGCCAGGTCATGCGCATGAACGTCAGCGGCACCCGCCGCACGGGCGCCGCGGGTGCCGCGCGCCAGTCGAGCGTGGACAGCCGATCGGGCAGGCGGACGCGAGCACCCTGCCGGCCCGAGAGCCGCAGTCTCATCAGCGTCAGCGGCGCGCCTTGCGGCACCGGCGGCGTGGCGCCCATCATGCCGACGCTGCCGGCGTGATCGGCGGGAAAGCCGAGGCTGAGCAACTGCACCGAGTCGCCGGCGGCGCGCGTCGACAGATCGAGCAGCACGTCGGCGCGTTGCCCGGGCGCGAGCGTGAGGGCGCGCTGCGTGCGCGGCCGATCGAGCAAGCCGCCGTCGCCGCCGATCACCGTCATCGGCGCCCCATCGCTCCAGGCGAGCTTGTAGAAGCGGGCGTTCGAGCCGTTCAGCATCCGCACGCGGTAGGTGCGTCGATCGACGTCGAGGGACGGCTGCACGCGGCCGTTGACGAGGACCGTGTCGCCCAGCCAGCCGTTCATCGCCTCCATCATCTGGCCCATGCCGCCGCCCATGCCCATCCCGCCGCCGCGGCCCATGCCGCCCCTCGGGGCAGCGTTCAAGTAGACCAGTTGGTTCTTCGCGTCGAAGCGCCGATCCTGCAGCACGCACGGCAGCTCACCGTCGCCGGCGGGCAGCTGCAGCGCCTCCTCTTCCGCGTCCGACACGAGGAGCAGGCCGGCGAGGCCCTGGTAGACCTGGGCTGCGGTCCGCATGTGGGGATGGGGGTGATACCAACAGGTGCCGGCGCGGTTGCCCACCTCGAAGTCGTAGGTGTAGTCGCGGCCGTGATCGACCGCCAGGCGCGGATGGCCGTCGGCGCGTTCGGGCACGTCGAGCCCGTGCCAATGCACGATCGACGGCTCGCCGAGCCGGTTCTCGAAATGGATGCGGACGCGTTGCCCTTTTCTCAGGCGGAGCATCGGCCCGAGGTACGACCCTGGCATCGGCGTCACGGTGCCGGCGGGCCCGCGGACGAGCTTCGCGTGGAACTGCCAGACTCGCGTCGGCGCGCCGGGCCTCAGGCTTACCTCAGCCGGGGCGGCGGTGAGGACAATCTCGACGTCGGGCGTGGCCGCGGGCGCGGGTTGCCACTCGAACGACCGGACCAGATGACCGAGCGGTGCCAGGCCGAGCATCTGAAGCGCATCACGACGACGCATGATCCCATTATGACGACGGACGCGAAATGGAAGCAGGTTCCTTTTCGCGTCCGTCGTGCGCCGACTCCTACTTCTTGCTCGGATCGTCCGCCGGGTTGACGTAGTTGACGACGAACGGTCCCATGCCGTGCACCTGCACCGTCGCCGCCGTCTTCGCGACCGCGAAGTGGGGCATGGCGGCGGAGAGATTGGAGTACCCACCCGCCGCCAGATCCTTCAGCCCGGCCTGATCGAACTTCTCGCCCATGCCGAGCGCAAACGTGCCCGACAGCACGGTGACGTGCTCATCGGTCGGGTGCCAGTGCGGCGCGATGCGGTAGCCGGCGGGCATCTGGAGTCGAAGCGTGAACGGCTCGGCCTTGGAGGGATCGCCGGAAACCACGGCCAGCTTCGCACCAGGCGGCAGCACCGGCGGCGCATCGCCGTACGTGATCTCGGCGGTGGCCGACATCACATGCGGCGACGACGCGGCAGGCGGCGGCGCGTCGCTGTTGCCGATGTCTTCCACGATCTTCCACAGCCCATCCGGCTGCTTCTTCCAGATCGAGACGTACTTCCCCTTTTCGGTGACCGCTTTCCCGGCGCCATTGGTCGTCGTGATCGTGTAAGCGCCGGTGGTGAATCCCAAGTCACCGGACGTGCTCACGTCGGCCCTGGCCGGCTTCCAGGTGACGTTGAATCCCGGCGTGGCCAGCATGGCCTTGATCATCCCGCCGATTGCGGCCGTGCCCGTTGCCGCCGGCGCGCCCGACGCGTGGAACGTCGCCGTCGGCGCGAAATGCTCGGTCCCTCCGCTCATCACACTTGCGGCGGCTGCCGTGTCGGCCGCGAGCAGCGCGGCCTTTTCCTGTTCGACGTTCGCGGACGCCGCGCACGCGGCCAATCCCAAAAGAGCCAGAATGCCCAGCGACGAGAGAGTTCGACGCACCATCGTCACACGTCCTTTCATCCTCCAACCCCGCGGGAGGGCGGCGCCTATCATAGCGCCAGCTCTGCCGCCGACGAACCCCGCCGGTGCGCCTCCGGCCGTCAGCCTCCAGCCGTCGGCCCAGCAGCCGACGCTCGATGGCTGACGGCCGATGGCCGAAGGCGCCTCGGCGATGCAAGTGTCCGCCGGTGCCCGCCGGGATTAGTTGAGCAGGGCCAGCATGGCCCATCCCGTGGTCGAGATGCGCTGCGCGTAGCTTTCCTGATCGGCGGGCCGCGTCGTCTCGGGCCAGCTGCCATCCGGACGTTGCTGCGCGATCAAGTACGCCTTGCCCTTCGCGATCGCGTCCTTCAGCTCCTCGGGCCGGTACGTCGATCGCGCCAGGCGCGGCTCGGTGTCGAGCAGGCTGAGCGCGAGCACGGCCATCGCCGTGTCGAACACCTGCGGCGCGGCGGTGACAAACGGCCCCCAGCCGCCGCCCGGCGCCTGGCCGGTGCGGACGATGCTGAGGCAGGTGCGGCGGAGGTTCTCGGCCATGACGTCGCTCGACAGCTCCAGCCCGAGGATCACCGCGGAGGCGTCGAGCACGTGCTCGGGGCTCAGCCCGCGCAGCCAGCGATCGGCCTGCACGATGGAAAAGTCGTCCGGCTGCTTGCCGGAGGCAATCAGCGTCGTGCGTGCCGACCACGTGGCGATGATGGTGCCGTAGGTGGCCGGCGAGCCGAGGCTTTGCGACGAGTCGAGCGTCCAGGATCCGTCGGCCTGCTGGTCGGCCACCAGCAGCGCGGCCGCCTTCTCGAGGTCGGTGCTCGCCGCGCGGCCGTGGCGTTCGGCCACGGCCAGCGCGCTGGCGAACTGCACGCGGGCGAGCGCCTTGTCGTCGAGGCCGCCAGGCGCCTTGTTCTGATCCCAGCGCGACGGGTCTTTCAGGAAGGCGAGCGTGTCGTCGAGGGCATCGCCGATGTCGTGCCCGCGCGCGCCGGCCACGAGCAGCGCGCGGGTGGCATCGCCGTTGTTGTGGCAGGAATAGCAGGGATGCTCCTTCCGCCACTTGGGCACTTCGCCGCGAAGGAAGACGACGCCGCGCGCAATCGCCGCGGCGGCAAGGTCCGCCTTGTCGATCGAGGTGGGCTGCTTCTGCGACTGCGCGACGACATTCGCGGCCACCAGCGCCACGAACGCCAATCCGAGAGCCCACCGTCCGCACGTCGCCGGCCGTCCCATGTGAGCCCCCGGGTTACCAGAGCCCGACGCGGCCCGACACCGACGCGATCAGCTTCGCCGAATCGTAGCCAATCCCTTGCTTGAACACGGTTTCGACCTTGCGGATGTCGCCGATCGCGGCTGCGGGGTTGCCGTCGATCACGACCAGGTCGGCCTGCTTGCCGACGGCGAGGCTGCCGACCCGGGCGTCGCGCCGCAAGTACTTCGCGCCGTTGAACGTCGAGATGCTGATGGCTTCAAGCGGCGTGAAGCCCGCATCGACGAGCAGCTCGACCTGCCGCTGGTTCGCGTATCCCGGAATGACGCCGCCGCCGCCCGTCGGGTCGGTGCCGGCGACAAGCGTTCCACCGCCGCGAACGAACGCGCGTTCCATCGCCATCGCCTTCGGAAACAGCTTGAGGTAGATCGACTCCTTGTTCTGCTGCGTTCTCGCGTAGTTGGTGTCGAACTGCTCGCGCAGCTGCGGCGTGAGCACCTCGAGGCCAGGGGGCTTCGGGCGTCCCGGCGTGAAGGTCTCGAACACCGTCAGCGTCGAGGTGAGCGCCACGCCCTGGTCGACGAGCGTCTTGACCAGTGTCTTGAACGGCGCGCCGTTCTCGTCGAGCGCGGCGACGCTCTGCTGGCCCGCGCCCTGGCCCGGGCACACGTCCGGCTTCTTGTCGGCGACGAAATCGGTGGCGGCGAAGAACCCGTGTTCGAGGTTGTCGATGCCGAGGCCGGCGGCTTCGGCGTAGGTGACCGAACAGAGGTGGCCGGTGACCCTGATGCCGCGGCGGTGCGCTTCGTTGATGGCCGCGGCCAGCTCGCCGCGCGTGATCTGCATGTAGGTCTTGAGCGAGGTCGCGCCCTCGTCGGTCCAGTACTGCACCTGCCGGCGGGCGTCCTCGGGGCCCTTCAGCGTCCGCATCTGGATGAACGTGTTGGGCCCGTTCAAGTACGGCGCGGTGGCATCGATCGCGGGGCCGGGCTTCTGGCCCGATTCGACCAGCCGCATCATGTTCAGGTCCATGAACCCGTTGACGTTCCCGCCCGTTCGCATCGTGGTCACGCCGCCGGCGAGATAGAGGCGCGAGAAGCTCTCGCCGAGCTGGCCGTACACGCCCGGGCCGGTGGGGTAGTAGAAGTGCTCGTGCACCATCACGAGCCCGGGGATCACGCTCTTGCCGGTGAGGTCAATCACGGTGGCGCCCTCGGGCGGGATCACCGTGGACGAGGGTCCCATCGCCGCGATGTTGCCGTCGCGGATGACGAGCGTCTGATTCTCGCGCGCGGGCGCGCCGGTGCCGTCGATCACGCGCGCGTGCGTCAATGCGACGACCGGCGCCTCCACCTTGATGTAGTTGCGGACGGCCGTCGAGAGTTGCGCGGGCTGCGCGGACAGAACGGTCAGGGCGGCAGCGGCCAATGCCAACGTGGCCGAGACGGTCTTGTGTGCCATGGACGCCTAGCTTATCGCGAGTGCGGGGGGCCGGTTTCGAGAGTAGAATCCGCCCGTGTCCAAGAGACGCATGGTCGGACGCCGTCGGTTCATGAGCGGGGCCGCCGCGGGCGCCGCGGCCTTCGTGTCGACGCCGCTCGCAGCGCAGGCGCCGGCCCAGGGCCAGCCGGCCGCGGCGCCGCCCGAAGCGGTCTACACCACGGACCGCCCCGGGTCCGACTTCATGGTGGACCTGATCAAGTCGCTCGGCTTCGAGTACGCCGCCGCCAACCCGGGCGGATCGTTCCGCGCGCTGCACGAGTCGCTCGTCAACTACGGCGGCAATCGCATGCCGGAGCTGCTCACCTGCTGCCACGAAGAGTCGTCCGTGGCCATGGCGCACGGCTACGCCAAGATCGAAGGCAAGCCGATGCTGGTGATGGCCCATGGCACCGTGGGCCTGCAGCATGCCTCGATGGCGATCTACAACGCCTACGCTGACCGCGTGCCCGTTTACATCGTGCTCGGCAACATTCTCGACGCGGGCTGGCGCCGCAACGACGTCGAGTGGACGCACGCCGTTCAGGACGCGGCGGCCATGGTGCGCGATTGCATCAAGTGGGACGACACGCCGGTGTCGCTGGGCCACTTCGCCGAGTCGGCGGTCCGCGCCTACAAGATTGCAATGACGCCGCCGATGGGACCGGTCGTGCTCGTCGCCGATGGCCCGATGCAGGAAGAGGCCATTCCGATGGCCGACCGCCCGCGGCTGCGGGTTCCGAAGCTCACGCCAACCACGCCGCCCGCCGGCGACAGCGCGGCCGTCGCCGAACTGGCGCGCTTGCTGGTGGCCGCCGACAACCCCGCCATCATTGCCGGCCGCGCCGCGCGCACGCCGCAGGGGCTGACGCGGCTGGTCGAGCTCGCGGAATTGCTCCAGGCGCCCGTGCAGGACGGCAAGCAGTTCGTGCAGCGCATGAACTTCCCCAGCCGCCATCCGCTTCGCGGCGGCAACGTCGCCGAGGCCGACCTGGTGCTCGGCCTCGAGATGCCGGATTTCTTCCAGCAGATCCACACGCTCACGCCGATTAACCGCCTGGGCATGGAGTCGAGGCGGCAGACGAGGCCCGGCACGAAGATCGTGACCATCTCGTCGCACGAGCTGTTGAGCAACAGCAACTACCAGGACTTCGGCCGCTACACCGAGGCGGACCTGGCGATCGTGGCCGACGCCGAAGCGACGCTGCCGTCGCTGATCGAGGCGTGCCGGCGTCTGATCACGCCCGATCGCCGGCGCCTGTTCGACGCGCGCGGCCGCCGGCTGGCCGAGGCGTCGCAGGCGGTGCGCGACCTCAACATCGAGCAGGCGGCGTGGGGGTGGGATGCGAGCCCGATCTCGACCGCGCGCATGGCCGCCGAGCTCTGGAACCTGATCAAGGACGAAGACTGGTCGCTCGTCTCCGACACCACCTTCGTCAATCACTGGCCGCTCAAGCTCTGGGACCTGACGAAGCACTACCACTACATCGGCTGGTCCGGCGCCTACGGGATCGGCTACGGCGCGCCGGCCGCGGTGGGCGCGGCGCTGGCCAACAAGAAGCACGGCCGGCTGAGCGTCAACATCCAGTGCGATGGCGATCTCAATTACGCGCCCGGCGTGCTCTGGACCGCGGCGCACCACCGGATTCCCCTGCTGACGGTGATGCACAACAACCGCGCGTATCACCAGGAGCGCATGTTCGTAGCCGACATGGCGGCGCGGGCCAACCGCGACGTAAGCCGGTCGAACATCGGCAACGAGCTGGCGGATCCGTTCATCGACTACGCGTCGCTGGCGAAGGCCTATGGCATGTTTGGCGTGGGTCCGATCGAAAACCCGAACGATCTGGGTCCCGCGCTGAAGCGCGCGCTCGACGTCGTCAAGCGCGGCGAACCGGCGCTCGTGGACGTGGTGACGCAACCGCGATGAGGGCTTGGGGGCTTGAGGGCTTGGGGGCTTGGATGAACAGGACATCGGGTTGCCGGCGAGTCGTGCTCGCGCTGTTCGCGCTGGCCCTTTTCGCGACCGTCGCCTCGGCCGATCAGGCGGCGCCGCCCAGCGCCGAGAAGGGCAAGCGGCTCTACGCCGGCAACGCGTGCTATTTCTGCCACGGCACCCTGGGGCAGGGCCTCGGCGTCAACGGCGCACGCATCGGGCCGCCGTCCCGCGCGGTGGCCGGCTTCATTGCCTACGTGCGCCGGCCCACCGGCGCCATGCCGGCCTTCACCGACAGGATCCTGCCGGACGCCGACCTGGCCGACATCTACGCGTTCCTCCGGACCATGCCCACGGCGAAAGCCGCGAAGGACATTCCGCTGCTCGGGCCATTGAAGGGAAAGTAAGCCTACTGGCCGCCGGCGCGGTCCATCCACCAGACGTTGTCGTAGTTCAACGGCTCGCTGCGAAAGCGCTCGCGGGCGACGAACGACCGTCCGTCCTCGGCCATGGTGTAGCGGACGGCATTGGTGCCCTCCACACCGCCGCGCGCGACCGTGGAATCAAATGCCAGCACGTCGCCTTCCCAGAAGGCCCGCGCCCGGATCCGCGCATCGCCCCGCTCCACGACCGAGTCGACTCCGTCGGTTGTGAGGTCGATCGAGAAGGTGTCGCGGTTGGCGCCCGAGACCCACGTGCGTGACAGCCGGAGGTTCGGCTCGTGATGTTCGACGATGAACGTGTTCTCGTCCGGCGCCGGAATCTGCAGCGCGCTCTTCGAGGGATTGAACCGCCACGTGCCCGTGAAGTCCGGTTTCGCCATGCGGTGCGGCCCCTATGAACCGCTGATGCGATAGAGCGAACCGGCGGTCCGGATGATCAGGCTGTCGCGATCGATGGCCGGTGAGGCCATGGTGAACTCGTCGAGCACGTTCCGGCCGATCACCTTGAACTCGGGCCCGGCCTGGATCACGTAGGTCGTGCCGTCCTCGCTCATGGCGAACAGCTTGCCGTGGTACGCCCACGGTGACGAGGTGAAGCCGCTCGCGGCCGGATCCAGGCGGACCTTCGTGTAGATTTCCTTCCCGGTCCGCGCGTCGTGGCAGGTGAAGAACCCGCGGTCGAAGAGCGTGTAGTAATAGTCGCCGTAGACGATCGGCGACGGATTGTAGGGCCCGCCCTGCGGCAGCGACCACGCGATCGACGCGTTACTCGTCTCGCCCTTCGGCAGTGAAATGTCGCCGGAGGCGCCCGGCTTCACGGCGTAGACGGGGCGCACCTGGTCGCCGACGTAGCCGGACGCGACATAGAGCAGGCCGAACTTCGAGAACGGCGTCGGGATCACGATGCTCGACATCGGCCCCAGTTGCCAGAGCAGCTTGCCTTCCAGATCGTACGAACGGACGTTGCCGGTGGCCGAGGTGACGATCTCGGTCCGCCCGGCGTGCTCCCACACGTACGGGGTGGCCCAGTTGGTGCCTTCCTGGCGATCGACCCGCCACACGGTCTTGCCGGTCCGCGCGTCGAGGGCCGTGAGAAACGACTGCCGATCGTTGTCGTTGACCAGATACAGGCGGCCCTGGTGCAAGACGGGCGATGCGGCCGTACCCCAGCCGTTGCGCGTGGGCAACGGGCTGACGCGTTCGGACCAGGCCAGGCGGCCCGAGAAGTCGTATGCGAACAGGCCGACGTTGCCGAACGAGACGTAGACGCGCTCGCCGTCGGTGACCGGCGTTTCCGACGCGTAGGTGTTCTTGAGGTGACGTTGCGGCGGAAGTCCTCGGTGCGCCTCGCGCTCCCAGACGATCTTACCGGTCGCCCAATCGACGGCGTAGACCATCCAGCGGTGTTCGATCTTCGGCGCCGGCCGCTCGCCGCCGAAGTAGAGGCCCTTCACCGGCGCTTCGGTCTCGCCGGCGGGCACGACCGACGTGACAAAGATCCGATCGCCCCACACGATCGGCGACGACCAGCCGTGCCCCGGGATGGCGGTCTTCCAGCGCACGTTCGTCGTCGTGCTCCAGGAGTCGGGCAGGCGCGCCGATTCGGCGACGCCCGTCGCGCCCGGGCCGCGGAACTGCGGCCACTGGTCCGCGTGGACGACGATCGATCCCGCGATCAGCGTAAGCAGCAGCATTGGCACCCTAGGCACTGTACGCACCGTACGCACCTTATTCCGGGAGTGCGTCGCCCTTCGGCTCAGGAAGGAAGAAGCTCGTGATCAGACCGGCCCCGTAGACGAAGGTGACGACGATCGTCGACGCGTACGCGAGCCGCGTCGAGGGCGCGGCCCCCGGCATCACGTTGACCAGTTGCGTCGTGACGAACGCGAAGCCGGTCCCGAGCATGCGGCCGCCGATGTTCGCCGCAAAACCCTCGCCGGTGCCGCGCAGGTGCGTGGGATAGACCCGCGGCAGGTAGTTGCCCCAGAAGCTCAGCTGCCCGACCGTGAAGATCCCGGCCGCGAACATGCCCCACTTGGTCAGCTCGAGGCTGTTGGTCGCCGCGTAGAAGAAGACGAACGGGATGACGATCAGGCCCGGGATCTGGAACGTCCGGATCAACCGCCGGCGCGAGAGGATCCGGAGCGCGAGCATCGCGAGCAGGAAGCGTCCCGCCAGCCCGCCGAATTCCTGGTAGGCCTGCACGGCGCTGGCGGTCTGCTGTTGCTGCTGCGGCGCGAGCACGCGCACCTCTTCCAGTCCGGGCACGATGCGCGGCATCTGCTGGATGGCGCCGAACGCCGCGCCGTAGGCGAACGCGAACATCAGCGTGGTCACGATCGTGGTGCGCCGCAGTTCGGGCGTGAACAGCGCGGCGATCGACGGCCGCCGCAGCGTGCCGGCGGCCTTCTTCTGCTGCCAGGCCGGCGATTCCGGCAGGAACGGGCGGATGAGGATCAGGGGCAGCGCCGGAATCACGCCGGAGATCAGCGTGTAGCGCCACGCCGCGTGGCTGCCGTGGATCGCCGGGAACCACTGCGCGTAGGTCACCGCGATCGCATACGCGCCGGTCACCATGATGCCGCCGATCGACGAGAACGCCTGCGTGTAACCGAGCGCCGCCTCACGCTGCTTCGCGTCCGGGAAGATCTCCGCGATCCACGCGACGGCCGCGACAAACTCGACGAACACGCCGATGTAGGTGGTCGAGCGGAAGAACAGCAGCATCTCGATGCTGGTCGACATGCCGGCCGCCATCGCCGAGAAGGCGTAGATCAGGATGCTCCACACCAGCACGCGCCGCCGCCCGAAGCGATCGGTCAGGTAGCCGCCGATCAGTCCGAACGCGCCGCCGACCAGCGCCGGCACCCAGAAGAACATGCCGACCCAGAAGTTGAAGCCGGGCGTGCCCGGCTTGGCGCCGGTCAGCTCGCCGATGGCGGGCCCGACCACCAGCGGCGCCATCAGGATCTCGTAGATGTCGAACGCGAAGCCGAGGGCGGCAATCGCGCAGATGAGCCACTGCAGCGGGGTCAGACGGGTGGAGGCCATGCGCGCGGCAAGTATACCTTTCGCCTTTCGGCGGTCAGCTTTCGGCTATCAGCCTTGCGGGCGGTAGTAGAGCACCATGCCGGCCCCCGAAGCGGCCAACAGAAAACCCACGTACAAGAGTGGGTGTGGCGGGTTCCTGGGCGGATGCACGATCATCGTCGAGAGCACGTTGATGAGGGGAGCTCCGCCGAAGACGAGTGGCATGACAATCAGGGGCGACCCGCCGGCCCGAAACGCATAGGTGATGCAGACCGCGCCCAAGGCTCCGAGCGCCCCGGCGATCGTGGCCGTCGCCGTTCCTGAAAAATTGAAGTTGCGCCACTCGCTTTGCGAGGTCAGAGCGACCGCGGGAACGAGCACCGCGATCAGGAAGTAGGCAATCCCCACACACAGCATGGCGCGCATCGGATTCCCAAGCTCGGTCTGCCCCTTGTGCAGCGATGCGCCATATAACCCCCACGACACCGCGGCACTCGCCGCCAGAACGATCCAGGACATTTGCACTCCTTGTCAGCCTTCAGCCTTCGGCCTTCAGCCTTCGGCCTTCAGCCTGCCGCTCTCGGACGTGTAGTAAATACCCGTCGTGGGTAGACAGTGCCCACGAAACCACAATTGAGACCGGACGACTAATCACGACGCTGACCGATTCTGCATTGTCGTAGGCCTGCTGGGCAACCACAGAATCGCGCAAGGCTTCGGCATCTTGCTTGCAAAACACGGATGTCATGAGCCGTGACTACACCAAGCTTCGTGTGTTCGACCTTGCTGACGACCTGGTCCTGGAGGTTTACCGAGAAGTGCTCCGCTTTCCGGCAGATGAGAAGTACGGGCTGCAATCGCAGTTGCGTCGTGCCGCAGTGTCGGTGGCCACCAATATCGTCGAAGGTTCCGTTCGACGATCCGAAAGGTCGTGGGTCCATTACCTCGAAACATCGCTTGGATCGGCATGTGAGGTCCGCTATCTCATTGGTCTGGCCCGTCGTCTCGGTATCCTGACCGAACAAGGGGCCGGTCCGCTGTCGACACGTTACTCCGAACTGATCGCGGGCCTGCAAAGCCTGATCTCATCAATGCCTGCGGGCCAATCACTGATCGAAGGCAGAAGGCAGAAGGCAGAAGGCTGACGGCTATCTCCGCCTCCCCCCAATCGCCCACAGGGCACTCGCGGTGCGGAGGAACAGTTGTCCGTCCTTGATCGCGATCGAGCTCAGCGTGTAGTCGTCCATCTTGTTCGCCGCCAGCAGCTCGAACTGCGGGCCCGCCCTGAACACGCTCGCCACGCCGTCTTCGCTGGTGATGTAGATCTTCCCGTCCGCGAGCACGGGTGACGAGCTGTAGGTGCCCGGCTCGAGCCGCTGCGGGCCGTAGACCGGCTTGCCGGTCAGCAGGTCCAGCACATACACGACGCCGCGGTCGGTGATCACGTAGAGCAGCTTGCCGTCGGTGACCGGCGTCGGCACGTCGGGGCCGTTGTTGAACTCCCACAACTTGTGCGACGTCGTCACGTCGCCGCGCCCGCCGGCTTTGAGGACCAGCACCGGCCGCTCGCGCGAGGGCGCAATCACGATGTCGTTGTGCACGACCGTCGACGCGACGATGCGGTTGGCCGGATCGTTCTGCGGGTTCAACCCGTCGGCGCGCCACAACTCCCGGCCCGTGGCCGGGTCGTGGCCCGTCACGCAATCGGCGCCGTTGATCACAATCTCGGTGATGGCCGGCGTGCGCACCAGTGACGGCGTGACGTACGCATCAGGTGATTCGCGGATGGCCTTGTTCGGCCGCTCCACCTTCCACTTGGTCTCGCCGGTCTTGCCGTTGATCCGGAGGAGGTACGACGGATCGTCGGTCTTCATGCCGTGCAGCACGGGCACGATCAAATCGCCGTCCAGCAACAGCGGCGAGTTGGCGTAGCCCCAGTTGAGCCCGAAGCGCCCGTAGTCCTTCTGGATGTCCCGCATCCAGAGCTCGGTGCCGGTGAAGTCGAAGGCCTTGACGATGCCGGTGCCGGTCACCGCCCACACGGCGGTGCCGTCGGTGACCGGCGAGGGCGACGACATGTTCTGCTTGCGCTGCTTGTTGTTGCCCACGCTCAGGTGCTTCTTCCACCGCACCTCGCCGTCGGCGCGGTTCACCGCCCACAGCGACAGGTTGTGCAGGTCGGATTCAGCCACGTTCAGGAAGATCGTCTCGTTCCAGATGATCGGCGTCGCGCCGCTCCACTGCGGCAGCGCCAGCTTCCACGCGATGTTCTCGCTCGGGCTCCACGTCACCGGCAGGTTGCGCTCGGCGCTCACGCCGTCGCGCGTCGGGCCGCGCCACGCCGGCCAGTTGGCCGAGAGCGCAATCGAGCCGGCCAGCTTCAGGACCACCGTCAAAGCAATCAGTCGCAGCATCAGAGTACCCAGACGATGAGCTTGTCAGCATCCTTGACGACGATGGCGCGCCCGGCAAAGGCGGGATGCGCCCACATCGCCGAGTCGGCCAGGGTGTAGCGCTTCACTTCCTCATAGCGCGCCGGACTTGCCTTCGCCACGATCAGCTCGCTGTTGGTCGTGGCCAGCAGCAGGAAGTCGCCCGCGCGCACGATCGACGCGTTCTCGGCCTCCCGGCCCTTCGTGGTCCACACCGTCCTACCGGTCGCGGCGTCGAGGGCGAAGAACTGGCCGCGGTTCTTGTTCGACAGCCCGAACACCGTCGTCCCCGCCACCGCCGGCGTGCTCATGTACATCGACACGTCGTCGTTGCGCCAGGCCGGCGCCGCCGTCCATTGGGAGCCGTTCCGGGTGATGCGGAGCGCGATGGTCGGGTTCTCGAGGCCGGCATAGAGCAGCAGGTCGCCGAGGGCGACCGGCGTGACCGAATTCTGCTCGAACGGGGTCTTGAGCGCCACGCGCCAGAGCAACTGCCCGGTGGCCGCATCGACGCCGACCAGGGCATTCTGCGACTGCGCGATCACCTGCCGCGTGCCGCCGAAGGTGGCCAGGATCGGTGACGCGTAGCCGGGACCGTCGCCCGTCCACTGCCAGCGGACCGATCCGGTCACCACGTCGCTCGCGGTGAGCGCGCCCTTGTTGGTGCCGCCCAGGAACGCGTAGACGGTGGCGCCGTCCACCATCGGCGACGAGGCCGTCCCGAATTCGGGCGGCGTTGGCGGCGCGGGCTTGCGCCAGAGCAGCTTGCCGGTGGCCAGGTCGTGCGCGGAAAAGATGCCGCTGATCCCGAGCGTGAACACGCGGCCGTCGGCGACCGCCGGCGTGGACTTCGGGCCAGGGCCGTGGCCGGTGGCCGCGGAGTTCATCGTGTACGGCGCGTCGACGCCGTCCTGCCACAGTAGCTTGCCCGACTGCAGATCGTAGGCCGCGACGACCTCGCGGTTGCCGGAGCGCGAATGCAGCACGATGCGGTTACCGGCGACGACCGGCGAGGCATGGCCGGCCCCAACGGCGACTTCCCATCGCTTGGTGAGCTGCGCCGGCCACGCCGCCGGGACGGTGAACGACGAGGCGACGCCGTCGCGCGCGGGTCCGCGCCACTGCGGCCACGAGGGCGCCGGGGACTGCGCCGTCGTGGCGACGGTGGCAAGCAGGAGGAGCGTGAGAACGGTTCTCGTCATTCGGATTTCAGAGCCAACAACACCGGGGTCCGATTCGCGACGCGCACCGCGAACAGCGCGGCGATGAGGCCGGTGATCACCACCGCGATCAGCAGCCCGGCCAGCTCGGCGATCGGTATCGCCTGGGCGCGGTCGCGGAGGGCCGGCAGAATGGCGACCAGCGCGGCCCCCGCCCCGAGCAACAGGCCGCCGCAGACCAGCGCCAGGCTTTCGGACAGTACCATGCCACGGACGTTGCCGGGGGTGAAGCCCACCGCCTTGAGCAGCCCGATTTCGCGCCGGCGCTCGAGCACGTTGCGCGCGAGAACGGCCCCCAGCCCGACGGTGCCGAGGAGCAACCCCAGCGACCCCAGCGCCTGGAAGGTCGCCAGGTAGGTGTTCTCAACCTCGTGATACGACGCCCACCGTTCCCGCGTATCACTCACGTCCAATCCGAAGTCCGAGAGCCGATCCTCGAGATGGGTGGTCACGGCGGCGGCCCGATCGGCCGGGGCATCGATCAGCCACACGCGGTAGCCCTCGTGCCGGGGGAACAGGCGGACGAAGTCCGCCTCGCCGATGATGATCTCCGACTGGAGGACGCTGTCGGCGAGGGCGCCGACGATCCGGAGGCGCACGGGCGTGACCCCGTCGGGCATGAAGGTGAAGTCGTCGCCGACGCCGAGATGCAGCACGTACATCAACGTCGTCTGATCGGCGACCGCGGGGATGGCTCCATCCGCCAACGTCCGGTCGAGCAGCGTCCAGGGATTGGCCCGCTCGGCGGCAGTGGAGGCGAGCGAGCCGGCAAACGAGAAGCGCGGTTCGTCGTAGAAGCGCGGCTCTGGTGCGATGATGCGCGGATTGGCCGGCTTGTACAACGTGAGGCAGCTCGTTTCATCGCCGGGCCGCAGCCGGAACCTCGTGACGCGCGCGCCGGCGAGGATGGGATCGGCGCGTTCCAGGCCCAGCCCGTCGCGCCCGTCGGCGGTGTTGGGATCGAACATCAGCGGCGCCACCGATTCGGCGATCAGGGAATAGCCGCCGACGCCGGACGCCTGGTCGGTTGCCACGGTCGATGCGTCCTTCCGGAAGGCGCCCACGCTGACGAGGACGAAGGCGGCAAACGCGATCAGCGCGAGGCTGAGCACCGAGCGCGCCGGCCGCGCGGCGGTATGACGGAATCCGAGCGTGGCGATGCCCCACGGCCCGCGCCGCATCGCCCCGGAGGCGCGCGCGCGGGTGAGCCACACCGACGCGCCGCAGAGGCCCGCCACCAGCCAGGCGCCGCCGGCGCCGAAGAATCCTGCGGTCTGATCGATCGCGTCGGACGAGGAGGCTGCAATGAGCGCGATGCCAACGACGAACAGGCTCGCCCCTACCCATCTCGTCCGCCGTAGAGGCGAGTCTTTGGACTCGCCTCGAGACAGGCGGGTCTGAAGACCCGTC
>MELE01000191.1:23058-27067 GCA_001768615.1 Acidobacteria bacterium RIFCSPLOWO2_12_FULL_67_14b
ACCACGTGCGCAGGCCGTACATGATCAGGGCGCCGTAGCCGACGGCGGCCGCCGCCCCGATTGCCGCGCCGATGGCGGCGAGGACCATCCCTTCGCGGATGAACGATCCGCGGATCGCGGCGGGAGAGAAGCCGACCGTGGCCAGCAACCCGACCTCGCGCGTGCGCTGCTCGAGCCCGACGGCGAAGAAGAGGTACGCGAGCAGCAGTGCCGACACGACGAGGAAGAAGCTGAAGTAGAGGAAGTACGCGCCGAAGTCGGTGGTGCCTTCGGCCGCGGCCACCGCGTCGCCGCGCACGCTGCGGGCCGACAGGCCCGACGCCAACGGATCGATCTCTCGCGCCCGGATCGGCGTGTTGCCGGAGAGCCGCAGCGACGACACGTTGCCGAAGCGCGCCCCCCAGATTCGCTGGCCTTCAGCGAGGGGCACCAGGGCCTTGGGCGCGGCGCGCCAGGCATCCCAGTAGTCTTCGTCCGCCTTCCGGACGCGCGTGAGGTCCACCGGGAACGGCGGGTCCCACGATGTCATGTCGGGCGCATCGCTGATGCCGGGGTAGTCGGGTGTCAGCGTGCGATCGCCGCCGGCGCCGGCCATGGGCACGATGCCGCGCAGCACGAACGTCGCGCTCGCCGTCTCCAGCCCGTCATCGTCTGCCCAAAGGAAGTAGTCGAGCGTGACCGTGTCGCCGATCTTGGCGTCGAGATCCTTCGCCGCCCACTCGTTGAGCAAAAGGGGTCGGGGATCCCCGACCGCTTCTTCGATTTCGAGCGCGGCGACAGTCGAGTACGGGATCGCCCGGTCGCCGATGCGAATGGTGTTGGCGACGTAGGTGAGCACGGGGGCGACGCTTCGCCGGTCGCGGGCGGCGAGGCGCTCGACCGCGGCGACCATCTCCCTGGTGAGGAAGCCGCCGCGGCTCTCGACCGAGGTGCCGCCGTCGGGGGTCGCTCGCAGCCGCAGTCCCAGATCGTCGAGCGTCGCGACCGGCTGCACGATCTCCCTCACCACCGCCGTCGCGTCGGGCGCCTCGTCGTTGAGGCCGACCAGCATCACGTTGACGCGGTCGCCGAGTTCCAGATCGTCCTGCAGGCGGCCCATCGGCACGTAGATCGCAAGCACCGGGCCCTGCGACGGCGCCAGCGAGAACTCGCCGAGCGCCGATTGATCGAGCACGCGGGTCACGTTGACGCGGATGCGCTCGCCGGTGGTGTCGCGCCGGCCCTGCAGTGTCGAGAGGGGAATGTCGCTTGGCCGCGCCACGCGCAGCGTCACCGTGTCGCCTTCGTGCGCGCCCAACTCCGCGGCGAGCGCGGGGCTCAACAACGCCTCCCGGCCGGTGAGGCCGAAGCCGGCGACCCCATGAAAGCGCCCGAACCGATCGTCGATCCCGTACACCGACACGCCGCCCGCAGTGCGCTTCGAGTCGTCGTGGGTCGCGGCGCCATTGAACACGATCATCGGCGCGGCCGATCGCAGCAGCGGCGCCGGCCTCTCGCGGGCGATCTCGTCGGCGAGCGCGGCGCGGAAGAAGGTGGGCGACGTAATCACGACATCGGTGGCGCCGAGCCGGCTGAGCGCCAGCTCCTGCAAGCTGGCGCGCACCGAGGCGCCCACCAGCAGCGCGCCGGCCAGCACCGCCACGGCCACGGCGACGCCGAGCACGACCATCGCGTTGGTGGACGCGTAGAAGCGCAGGCTGGCGCGCGCGAGTGTGAATTTGGGGGCCTGGCCCCGATCATCCCTCATACCGTTAACGCGCCGCGGCTCATTGTCCACCGGCGATCGAACCGCGCGCCGACCGTCTCGCTGTGGGTCACGACGAGCAGCATCGTGTGCTGCTGTGTATGCAGCTTCAGGATCAGGTCGGTGACGAGGGCGGCGGTGTCGGCGTCGAGATTGCCGGTCGGCTCGTCGCACAGCACCAGCCGCGGGTGGCGCACGAGCGCGCGCGCGATGGCGGCGCGCTGCTTCTCCCCGCCGGACAACTCGCCCGGCCTGTGGTGCAGGCGGTCCGCCAGCCCGACTTGATCGAGCAGCATCCGCGCCAATACCGGCGCGTCGTCGTCCCGCTCACCGACGAGGGTGGGGACGAGCACGTTCTCGAGCACGGTGCACTGCGGGAGCAGGCAGTGGTCCTGCAGCACGAAGCCGATGTCGCGGTTCCTGAACGCGGCGAGCGACGCCGGCGACAGGGTGTACGGGTTGGTGGCATCGAGCATGACGGTGCCGGAGGTCGGCGGCTCGAGGCCGCCGAGAATGTAGAGCAGCGTGCTCTTCCCGGATCCCGACGGCCCCATCACGCTCGCCGAGTCGCCCGGCTCGAGCGACAGCGAGACGTCGCGCAGGACGACCAGCTCGCCCGCCGGGCTGGGATAGCTCTTCGAGAGGTTGGTCGCTTCCAGCATGGTTTGTACGCAGAGGCGGGTCTTTAGACCCGCCTCTAACTCTCTTTAGACCCGCCCTTCAAGAGCTGCTTCGTACGCCGCCAGCACACCCGCGGCCATGTGGCCCACCGTGTAATGGGCCCGGACGCCCGCCGCTCCCCGCGCGCCCAACTCGGCCGCGCGCGCCGGATCGCGCCACACATCGTACAGCGCCTCCGCGATGTCGGCGCCGGCCTCGGACCTGGCGAGCAGCCCGCCTCCGGTCTTCGCAATCATCTCGGGAAAGGCGCCGTGGTTTGGCTGCACGACCGGCACACCGCAGGCCATGGCCTCGAGCAGGTAGATCCCTTTCGGCTCGCGATACGGGCTGGGCACCGACAGCACGTCGATGTCGTGGAAGAACTGCACCTTCTTCGTCCGCTCGACCGCGCCCCGATACACGAACTCGTCGGCCAGGCCCCAGTCGCGGAGCCGCCCGGCGATGCCGTCGAGGTACGGCCGGTGTTCCGGCGCCAGGTAGCCGGCGGCGACCAGCCGTGAGGCCGGCAGGCCCTTCTCCCGACGCAGGACCCGGTACGCATCGGCGAGGTTGTGCAGGCCCTTCTCCGGCGCCACGCGCGCGAAGTAGCCAATCGTGAAGGGATCGTGACGGGCGTCGGTCCCCGGCGTCAGATCCGCGGTGTTGACGCCGAGGGTGGCGACCCGGATCTTCTCCCGGGGGATGGCGAGATAGTCGCGCATGAACGCCGCGTAGTACTCGCTGACCGCGATGAACAGATCGACATCCGCCACCTGCGAGCGCACCAGGCCGAGGGCCTCGGCCCGGTACGGTTCCGGCAGGCCTTCCAGGAACAGATCTTCCCCCTGCAGCGTGATCACGATCGGGCACCCGAGCGCCCGCTTGAGCGGCGCGGCCAGGCAAATCAGCAGCGTGTAGGGGATGTTGACGATGTCGGGCCGGGGTTGGTCGGCGAGGAACTCGAGGAGTTTTTCGATCTCCTTCCTCTGGTGGCCGTCCCTCCCGCGAAGCGTCGACACGGTCATCGCGCCAAGCTGTTTCGGATCGACCGAGATCGAGCCGCTCGTGAACGCCTTGATCACGCCGGGTGCATCGAGCAGGCGATCGACAAACCGCGGCGCCTTGCGGAACAGCGACGAGTGTTGCTCGAGGTAGACGCTGATGCCGCCGAAGAAGACGCGCTCCGGGCGGCTGACGTTCGCTTCGTCGGTGAGCGTCGGCGTGTAGAACGGCAGCAGCGTGACATCGTGGCCCTGCCGGACGAGCTCGGCCGCCAGCGCGTTGTCGCGCATGCAGCTGCCGCAGTACATCGATGCCGCGCCCGCCGTCAGCGACAAGATCTTCATGCCGTGTGGCCCGTCGGGATCCTCATGCCGTGTAGCCAGTCGGGAGCATTGGCGAATGAGCGATTGACCGATCGGGAGATTGTTTGGTGATTCCGCGAATTGGTGATTGGGTGATTGGATTGCCAGGATTGTCGACTGGGCGATTGGCGGCCGTCGTCGCCGCTAGCCGGCGAATCGCCAATCGCCCAATCCAAATCGCTCGATCGCCGAATCACCCAATCACCAGACATTCGCAAAATCGGTCGATCATCAATCGGCA
>MELE01000192.1 GCA_001768615.1 Acidobacteria bacterium RIFCSPLOWO2_12_FULL_67_14b
GGTGAAGGGCTCGAGGTCCCCGAGAATGGTCGGCGCCTGGATCATCTTGGGAGTGGCCAACGGCGTAAACGTACCCGTGACCCTGAACGACGGGTCGGCTGGGTACCACTTGAGTCCCGTGAAGCCGGTCCGCAGTGGCGCCTTCTGATCCCGCACGCGGATCGCCAGGCGAGGACCGCTGAAGTGGAGGAAGAACGACGTGCCGTCGTAGGTGATGAGGTCGGCGGGCCGTCCAGGTTCGCTGAGACGCAAGGGGCCATCCTTCACCGGCTTGCCGTTGTACGTCAGGGTCTGCCCGTCGGCGGCCCTGATCGTCACGGTGGTGCCATTCATTGTGATCACACCCGCCTGCTTCGGCACGTCGGCAAACTCGAGCACGATGTCGTTCAGCGGATCCGAGCCGAACTTGTTCTCGCCCGGGTTGAGGAAGTGCAGGCCGGCCACGGTGAACCAGCCGTTGTCGGCCAGCAGCACCTTCTCGCGCTCGGCGCGAAACGCCTGGAGCGCGGCCTCGTCGTAGGCGCCCTGCGCCGCCGCGCCGCTGGCGGCCAGGACAACAGCCAGGGCCAGGAAGCTGATGCGTGTCACGAGTCCCCCTTATTTGCGAGCAGTATACAGATCCTCGCCGAGCACGACATCCGCGCCCGCCCACGCCTTGTCGAAGGCGGCCTTGGTCTCGGCGGCGGCCGCTTTCTTCTGGCCCTCGAGGCTGCGCCACAGGCCGTACAGCGAGCGCGGGTTGCCGACGTTCTTCGCCAGGTCGGCGCGGAACACCCTCTCCGCGTCGGCGTGCCGGCCGGCCTTCAGCAACGCGGCGCCGAGCCGCTCGCGTTCGGGGATCAACCAGTCGGGCGGCTCGTTGTAGCCGAGCCGATCCTCGGCGGCGACGGCCTTCGTGAATCCGGCGATCGCCGCGGCGGTGTCGCCCTTGGCTTCGGCGACGCGCGCGGTGAGATCGGCAATCGCGACGGCAATCACGTCAACGGCCGCGTTGGCCGGGCCGACCATGCCGTCCTTCGGTATCGCGGCGGCGGCCTTCGTGAGAGCGGCGAGCTCCGCTTCCGCGTCGGCGGGCTTGCCCATGCCCACCATCGCCGCACCCCGGGCAAAGTGATAGAGCGAGGTCTGCATGGCGCGGGTCGCCGCCGGCGGCCTGTGTTCGAGCACGAGCCCCCACATGCCGAAACGAACCGCCACCGCCAGGTCCTGCGCGGCAAACGGCTCGATCATCACCATCTGATCGGCAATCGGATCCGCGAACTTCACCGTGCGCTGCGCGGCCGCCTGCGCCTGCGCGAGATTGCCGGCGTACATCGCCGCCGCCGATTCGAACTGCAGGTTGTGGCCGTAGTACATCGTCGGATACAAGCCGGTGGCGCCGGTGGCCTTGAAGTACTTCTCGTCCACCGCGGCCGCATCCGCATTGCTCTTCGCGGACTTGGCGTACTCGCCGGTTCGAATGTAGGTGTGCGCGGGCATGTGCACGAGATGTCCGGCGCCGGGCACCAGGGTTTCGAGACGCCCGGCTGAGGCCGTCGCGCGCCCCGGCGTCTTCGACGCCTCGACGGCGTGGATGTAGTAGTGGTTCGCGCCCGGGTGCTGCGGGTCGCGCTTCATGACGCCTTCGAGCGTCGAGACGATAGCCGCGGTGCCGGGCTCGGGCATGCCGTCCTTCGCGTACAGACGCCACGGCCGCAGGTTCATCCGGCTTTCCGCCCACAGTGTCGCCACGTCGTTGTCTTCGGGAAAGCGTTTCGCCAGCTCGCCCATGGCATTCGAGTACGCCTGCTCTCGAGCGGCCTGTGCCGCGCTGAACTGTTCCGGGGACGAACCTTCGGGTGTGTCGACGTAGCGCTTGCCGAGCGCCGCGATCAGCCCCTGCTCGACGTCGCTGCCCGCGGCCTTGCGCTTTTCGGCTTCGGCCAGATGGGCATAGCCCTGCTTCAGGCGCTCGGCGGGCGCGATGTCGTTGATGTTGGTACCGAGCGCGAGCGACATGCCCCAATGCGGCATCGGCGACGCCGGGTCGAGCACGGCCGCGCGCTCGAACGACTTGAACGACTCGTCGTGATTGAACCCGTAGAGCAAGGTCAGGCCTTCGTCGAAGAACTGCTGCGCCTCCGGGCTCGTGGTCTTGATGGCGCGATGATACGACCCCAGGTTGCCGAGCAGCGTCGTCCGCGGTCCGGCGGCGGGCGCCGGGGCGCCGTGCGCGTCGTGCGCCGATTGATTGGCGGGGGCCGGCGCCGGTGCCGGCGGCCGGGAACATCCGATCGCGATCGAGACAACGAGGAGGGCGACGAGGGCACGTAGGGTCATGTGGTTTCTCTCCGGCTCAGCAAGAACAACACTGTTTCCGCGCCGAGTAACAGGCTTGCGAGGGTTAGATGCAGCACCTGGGCGGCTGGTAACAGGGAAATATAGGCCATCAGAATGCCCAAACCGACCTGCACCACCGCCAGCCCCAGCACCGCATAGGACCACCGAATCAGCGTGATGGGGCGTCCACCTTTAGGCGGACCTTTGAGAAGCCAGGCCACCAGCAGGATGGCACCCACCAGCACCACGATCGCCGCGTCGCGGTGGAGGTAGTCGATCGCGCCGACGGTGGCGAGCGCGCTCGCGCGCGGTGTGCCCGCATCGAGTGCGGCATCGACCGCGCCCCGCACCTGCGTACCCAGGCCGATCTGGATGAGTGTCAACACAACCAACGCCATGAGGGACGTTCGGAGAGCGACGGCTTGAGCCGTCGCCGACGTGCGTAACGTGGGATCAGCGGGGGCTAAAGCCTCCGCTCTCCGAACGTCACGCCCTGTCATCGCAGCAACAGTCACGTACAGCAGCATCTGCACGATCACCAGCGCGACGATCATGTGGACGGTCACGATCCACGCGGCCAGCTCCGCGGCCACGACGCGGCCGCCCAGCCATCCCTGAAACCCGGTCAACAGCACCGCCGCGATCGACGTCCACAGGATCCGCGGTTCGCGGCGATGGTGCCGCCACGCCGAAATTACGGTGGCGAGGATGAAGAAGCCGACCGTCACGCCGAGCAGCCGGTTGAGGTACTCGGTCCACATCAGCGCGGGGTTGAACTGGGAGGGGTCGAACTGCGGCGGCAGATCCGCCGCCGACATCGGCGGCACCCAGCCGCCGAAACAGCGCGGCCAGTCGGGGCAGCCCAGCCCGGCGCCCGAGGCGCGGACGAGTCCCCCGACGAGGATCAGGACATAGGTAATCGCCGTCGTCGCCAGGGCGAGGCGCTGGAAAGATGTGAGGCGGTGAAACATTCGGGACCCATCTTCAGTCTAGTGCCTGCATGGCCCTTGATACCGACCTCCGGCACGCCGTCCGCCTGCTCGGCCGCAGCCCCGTCTTCACACTGACCTCGGTGGCGTCGCTGGCGATCGGCATCGCCGCGGCGGCGACGATCTTCAGCCTCACCGACGCGCTGCTATTCGAGCCGGGAGCGGGCGTGCGCGAGGCCTCCCAGGTGGTCGACATCGGGCGCGGGAACGACGGGGGCGGCTTCGACAACATGTCGCATCCGCGGTTCGAGTACTTGCGCGAGCACACGCAGACGCTCGAGTCGATGGCGGCGGTCGACTTCGGCGGCGGGCCGATGAGCCTCGGCGAGAACGGCTCCAGCGAGCGGATTTTCGGCACGCTGGTCTCGGGCAACTATTTCGAAGTGCTGGGCACGCGTCCGGCGATCGGGCGGTTCTTCCGCCCGGATGAAGACAGCGTCCCCGGCGAGCGGCCGGTGGTGGTGCTCACCCACGAGTTCTGGCAGCGCCGCTTTGGCGGCGATCCCGATGTCCTGCAGAAGCCGATTCGCCTCAACAACCGCGAGTTCTCGGTGGTCGGCGTCGCCGAGCCCGGGTTCAGCGGTGCGTCGCTCGTCGGCACGAACGTCTGGGTGCCGATGGCGATGGTGGCCGTGGTGCGCGGGCAGCCGGACTCGAGCATTCTCACCGACGTGCGCGGCGTCTGGCACATGGCGCTTGGACGCTTGAAGCCCGGCGTCGAAATGGCGCAGGCGCAGGCCGAGCTGAACACGCTCAACTCGGCCTACAACCAATCGGAGCCGCGCGCGAGCCAGCGGCATACCATCAGCCTGCTGGGGACAAGCCGGGTACCCGGGCCGGTACGCCTGCCCTTCCTCGCATTCATCGGCTTTCTCTTCGCGCTGACCGGTGCGCTCGTCGCCATCGCCTGCAGCAACGTCGCCGGCATGCTGCTCGCCCGCGCCGCGACCCGGCGGCGCGAGATGGCCACGCGCCTGGCCGTGGGCGCCAGCCGCGGCCGCCTGATCGGCCAGCTGCTCACGGAGACCCTGGTGCTGTTCGCCGCGGCAGGCATCGTCGCGCTGCCGATCACGTTCTGGTTGATCGCCGCGCTCGAAGGCTTCCTGCCGGCGCTGCCGGTGATCATTAATCTCGATCTGAGCGTCAACTGGCGTGTGGTGCTGTTTGTCGGCGGCCTCGCGCTCTCGACTGCGATCATCTTCGGGCTGGCGCCGGCGCGCCACGCCCTCGGCGCCGACCTGGCGCCGATGCTCCACGGCACCCACGCGACCGCCGATCCCACGCGATTCCGCCTCCGCAACTCGCTGGTCGTGGCGCAGGTCGCCCTCTCGCTGATGCTGGTGGTGATCGCGTTCCTGTTCGTGCGCACGCTGCAAAAGGCGACGACCCTCGATCCGGGATTCGACACGGCCAACATCCAGATCGCGTCCGTGGATGTGTCGCTCTCGGGCTACCGTGAACAGAATGCCGTCGCGCTCGCGGAGCGCTTCGAAGAGCGCCTGGGCGCGATCAGCGGCGTCACCGCGGTGGCCACGGCGCGGATGATCCCGCTGCAGGGCGGCGGCTTCGGCCTCGGCGGGGTCAAGGTTCCCGGCGCGGAGGGTCCCGAGCGCGACGGCGCCTGGGACGCCGATTGGGACATCGTCTCACCCGATTACTTCCGGACGCTCGACATGGGCATCGTCGAGGGCCGCGCCTTCACCGCGGCGGACCGTGACGGAGCGCCGCGCGTGACCATCATCAACGAGACCTTCGCGAAGCGGGCGTTCCCAGGACGATCGCCGATCGGGCGGCTGCTGCTGCATCAGTACGGCGAGAACGTCGAGCGGCCCCTCGAGATCGTCGGCGTCGCGCGCGATGCGAAGTACCGATACATCAGCGAGACCGGGCGGAACTTCATCTACGTGCCGATGAAGCAGACCCCGACCAGCCACATCGAGTTCTACGTCAAGCACGCCGCCGGCCGGCCGGTCGCGCCGGACATCCGCACGGCGTTCGCCCAGGTCGAGTCCAACGTGCCCATCCTGATGCTGCAGTCCTTCGACGACGCGACGGCGCTGGGGCTGCTTCCGCAGCGGTTGACGGCGTGGATTGCGGGCAGCGTCGGAACGATCGGCATCGGCCTCGCCGCGCTCGGGCTCTACGGCCTGATGGCCTTCCTCGTGGCCCAGCGCACGCGTGAGATTGCCATTCGCATGGCGCTCGGCGCCTCGGATGGCGACATGCAGTCGATGGTGTTGAGGCAGGCCGCGCGCCTGGGGATCGTCGGGGGCGTCGTCGGCCTCGTGCTGGCCGGCGCCATCGGCATGCTGGCGCAAAGCATGCTGGTCGGCGTGCCCCCGATCGACCCGGTCGCGTTCGGCGGCACCGCGCTGCTCTTCTCGATGGTGCTCGCCCTGGCCGCCTGGTCGCCGGCGCGACGAGCGGCGGCCACGGACCCCGCAACGGCCCTGCGATCCGAATGATCGAAATGTAATGCATGGACGTTACGCTGGTCACTCGGACGTCGTTAGCGAATCACCTCGAAAATGCGAACCATCGGCACTTCGTTGGGCTTCTGGCCCGCCTGTTGAAATTCCCTGGCGACGCGGAGTCCGGTAATCGCCGGCACGTCGAAGGCGGGCTGCCAGGCGGTGAGTCCGACGGCGTGGAGGCCGGCGCCGCCGGCTGTTGCGGCCGCCGTCGCCAGAGCCGGCGATTCGTAGCGCTGCTGCTCGACGACCTCGCAGAACTCGCGGCCGTTTACGTCGATGCGGTCCTGGAGCTTCACGACGAACGTGTTGTTCGCGGGCGCGGCTGCCGCTCCTCCCAACACCATCAGCCGATACACCATCGTCTGGTAGTAGGCCTCGTGGAAGAGCCAGATGGGCTGCCAGGGGTCGTCCTCTCGCGCGTGCGTGTAGCACAGCGAATAGAACCGCGAGGTCGGGATGCCGGCCCAGTCCGCGAGGTTCTGGAAGCGGCCGCCCAGCGTGCCGCCGCCCGTGTCACGGAACGGCAATTCCCAGTCGAGCAGAACGTAGCGCGCGCGCTCGTCCGACAGTAGCCGCAGCGCTTCCTGTTCGTCGGTCGCGGTATAGAACGCGGCCGAGTTCGGTGCGCGGACCTGCGTCGGGTTCGACACCGGCACGCGGCGCGCGGCCTGCACGATCCAATAGCCCTGGTCCCACCAGTTCATCACCGTGTAGCCGGCGCGCGGGATGGTGGCGCCGTAGCGCTCGCCGTACAGATTGGCAGACGCGAACGGCTCTACCGTCTCCGTGCGGAGCCACGTCATGGCGTCCGCCCAATAGTCCGGCATCCCTCCGGCGCGCGTCGTGGTGATCGCCGCGGGCACCAGGTTGGGCGCCACGGCGAGGCCGGCCACGATGATCACCGCGACCTCTCGCTGGAGTGGGATCGTCGCGCGCACGTTCGGCTTCGGGTCGCCGGCGTGCGGCACGCCGCCCCAGTCGAGGATGCGCATCGACAGCCATCCGATCACGACGGCCGTCGCTGGCACCAGGTAATAACCGAAGCGGTTCTGGCCCACTGTCGCCACGAACGCAAACGCCGTGAAGACGACGATGAGGAGGTGATCGAGACGCCGCGAGCGAACGAGGCTGAACGCCAGCGCCACGAGGGCGACGGCGCCGAAGTAGAAGCCGCTGCGGAAGAACGTCCACGGCTGCAGCCACTGCCAGTTGCCGGTGTAGAGGAACAGCGGCCTCGCTTCGAGCACCGCCATGCGCGTCGGGTCGGCACGGAAGCGGCCGAGGTCGCTCGTGACCTGGCGGACCAGGTCCGGGGCGAAGATCATCGCCGCTACGATCATCAGCACGGCCAGGCCCGCGATCACGCCCGTGGCCATGACGATGCGATCGGCGAGGAGCATGACGGCCACCGACCCGACCAGCAGCGCGCCGAGCGATGCCACCTGCGTGTTGTAGCGGAACAGCGCCGGCTCCTGGAACAGCAGGACCATCGCCAGCGCCACGGCCGCCGCGGTGGCGGCCGCGCGCGCGGTGGCGACGGCCGGCTTCGATCCGCCGACGAACGGCGCGAGGACGATCCACGTAAAGAGGATGGCAACGAAGAACGCGCCGCTGCTCCACGCCAACAAGTACAACCCCAAACAGAAACCTGCGGTTGCAGCCGGGCCCCGGGATCCGGGCTCCGGGATCCGGAGGCTGGAAGAAGGATCGGCTCCCGGAGCCCGGCGCCCGGAGCCCGTCTGAATCGCCCACGCGAAAGAGGCGAGGGTGGCAAACGACAACAACGCTTCGAGCGCGTGGTGATCGACAAAGCCGACGAGCGTGCGGTCGAGGAAGTGGCCGGGCAGGACCGCGGCGAGAAACGCGGCGAGCAGACCGGCGCGGCGATCGAAGGCGAGCGTCGCGAGCGCCCAGACCGCGGCGACGGCCAGCACGCCCATGATCGGCGGCGCGAGCGCGGCCACGCGTTCGATATAGGCGGTTGGCGCGCCCGGCCCGCGCGTCACGAACACCACCGTCGACACGATGGCGTCGAACAGCGGCGCGACCGCCACGAACTGGCCGTCAGGCCCCGCGTAGGGATCGACGGTGATGTGGTGCGGGAAGTTGCGGACCTGGTTCTCGACCAGGCGGACGTGATACCAGGCGTCGGTCTCGAGGAAGTTGACGCGGTCGCCGCCTGCCCCGAGCGCAGTCGAGGGGCTGAATACGTCACCCCACGGCGCCCAGATCCGCAGGCCTGCCGCGACCGTCAGGATGATGACCAGAAGAATGAGGTCGGACTTTCGCACTGAAGTGTAGAGATGATAGACGCACTTGCCGGAGTATTGCGCGGAGCGGGGCCGATCTCTCCGCTGCGCTCCACTTCGGCGCCTCGGAGAAACGCGCCTCCGGCTTTCTTTGCGGTTCTCACGGTCCGTCGTGATCTGTGTCATCTGCGTGGTAGCATCTGCGGCGGGAGATCCGGCTATGTCCAAGAAACTCACTCGTCGCGAATTCGTCCAGACCAGCACGGCGGTGGGCGTCGCCATCAGCGGAACCTCCGCATCCGTGTTCGGCAAGGCCCCGGCGGTGCAGACCAACTCGGTCAAGCCCGTCGTCGTGGCGTCGAACAACGGCAACGTCTACAAGAACGGCGGCGCCGAAACCGGCGTGCAGAAGGCCTTCAACCTGATCACGAAGGGCACCGACGTGCTCGACGCGCTGATTGCGGGCGTCAACAACTGCGAGCTCGACCCCGCCGACTCGAGCGTCGGCTACGGCGGCCTGCCCAACGCCGACGGCGTCGTCCAGCTCGACTCGTGCTGCATGCACGGACCGACGCGCCGCGCCGGCGGCGTCGCCGCCATCGAAGGCGTGCGGGCCCCGTCGCTCGTCGCCAAGGCCGTGCTCGAGCAGACCGACCACCACCTGCTGGTCGGCAAGGGTGCGCAGGACTTCGCGCGCAACATGGGCTTCACGATCGAAGACGACCTCAACACCGAGAAGTCACGCGGGTTGTGGCTGGAGTGGAAGCGCCGGATCGATCCCAGTCACTACCTCGACCCGAAGAAGCGGGGCCAGGCCATGGAACAAGCGGGCCTCAGCATGGTCCGGGATGGCCTCATCGATCCCGATCACTATTACGGCACGATCAACTGCGACGGCGTGAACGCGAAGGGCGAGGTCTGCGGCGTGACTACGACCAGCGGGCTGTCGTGGAAGATCCCGGGGCGCGTGGGCGACTCGCCGATTCTCGGCGCCGGCCTCTACGTGGACGGTGACGTCGGCGCGGCCGGCTCGACGGGCCGCGGCGAAGCGAACCTCTACAACCTGTGCTCGTTCCTGATCGTCGAGCAGATGCGGATGGGCAAGTCGCCGAAAGACGCGGGGATGGAAGCGCTGCGGCGCATCCAGAAGAACACCGTCGAGAAGCGGCTGCTGAACGCGCGCGGGCTCCCGAATTTCGGCATCAACTTCTACATCGTCAACAAGAAGGGCGAGTACGCAGGCGTGTCGATGTACGCGGCGAGCTACGCGGTGTGCACGGAGAACGGCCCGCAGACGCTGCAGTGCGAGCCGCTCAACCCGGGCCGCGCGTCCGACTAGGACTCAAGGCAGCCGCACCGTCGGGGTGTTCTCGCCCCTCATGAATCGATCGCGGTCGCTCAGTTGCCACGTACTCGTGCGGTGGGTGGTGCCGGCCACGAAGGCCGGCGGCCAATCGAGCGACGCCGCCGGCACCTGAGCGAACTTCGTTCGGAACAGCCCGACCTCCCAGGCGTCCAGCACGATCCACGCGGGCCGGCCGGCGGCGGTCACGGCCGCGAGGGCCCGCGCCAGATCCTCAGGGGACGCGGCCTCCCAGCGAATGATGGCGCGGCCCGTGTAGTAGCGCATCGATCCGCTCTGCTCGCCCGCTACGATCGCGGCATCGGCGGCCATCACGCCGTCCAGACGCTCGCCCAGCTGCACGATGCGGCGATGGTGCTCGTCGAGGTCGAACGCGTCGAGCGCACGGGCATTCGCGATCCCGGCCGCCGCAATCGCCACGCCCGCCGCCACCAGCACCACGGCGCGGGCGGTTGCGGGAATGCCGCCGCTCATCTTCGCCACCGCCACGCCCACGAACACGGATCCAATCGCCAGCGCCGGCAGCAGGAAGCGAAGATACGACCAGTCCTGGAAGACCGCGTACACGAGATAGGCCGCGACCACGAGCGCCGCGAACGTGGCGAGCGACCACGCCAGCCGTTCGGCGCGGGCCAGCCCGAGCCCGACCACGCCGAGCAGCATGACCGGCGAGGTCGCGACGAGCCACTGCAGGTAGAACGATACGTTCGCGCCGCTGTTGCCGAGCGTGAACAGCTCGCCGGCGGTTCCGTATCCGGATCGTAACGGCGATCCGTACCAGCGCCACTGCAGCCAGAGCAGCAATGCCCCGGCGGCGGCGACGGGCAAGGCGAACGCGACGGCGTCGCGTATGCGGCGGCCGGCGAACACCAGCGGGACCAACGCCAGCGGCGCCAGGTTGGGCCGAATCAGCGCAGCGACCGCACAGGCGACGCCGGCAATGAAGACGGATCCCGGAGCCCGGATCCCGGAGCCCGGTCTGACAAGCATCAACCAGCACGACATCCACGCCGCCGTCACCGGCACGTCGCTCATCGGCTGCACCGACTGGAACAGGAACACGGGCGTGGTGGCCAGCGTCACGGCCGCCACCATGCCGGCCGCGCCGCCGGCCAGGTGCATCGCGACCCGGCCCGTTGACCACACCGCGATCGCGGCCGAGACGATCACGACCCAGCACGCGGCCACGCTGCCGCCGGCCAGGTGCGGGATCGCCATCAGCAAGGGCAATCCAGGCGGATAGGTCGGCGATTGCAGTCCTTCGATCGCCGCGGGCCTCCAGCCGAGCGGTGCCGTCAGCCCGGTTTGCCATCCGCCCACGATCGACGCCAGCGTGTCGTGAAAGAACAACCGGCCGGATGCGAACAGTTGCGCCTCGCTCAGGTAACCGGACGCATCCGCTCCCGCCGCGGCAAAGGTGCCCTGAAGGGCGGCCACGGCTCCGCTCAGAATGGCGATGGCGAGCGTCATTGCGGAGGCCCGGCGATTGATGAGAAGCCACGCGTGCTCGACATCGCTCGCGACGCCGCTCCCCTTGCGGGCAAGGACGTACCACCCGGCAAGCGCCACCAGGGCCGCGAGGGCCGACGGCCACGGCGATCGTGCGGAAAGACGAAGGCCGCCAACGGTGACACGAAAGCCACCGCTGACGGCCAGCAACACGGCGACGACGGCCAGCGCCGTCGCCAGGATCAACAGACTCCGGCGATTCAATCGCCCAAGTCTAACGTTTCGGAATCGTCCAGAAGTAGACCTTGCGCCCGTCGACGTCGAGCTCCTTCTCGGGCTTCCAGTCGCCCATGTCGAACGCGTGCGAGACGATGCGCGTGCCGGGCTTGCACTCCTTCATCAGCTTCGGCATCAGCTTGACGTTGAGCGAGGGCAGCAGGTAGAGCGTGATCACGCTTGCGCCGCTCAGGTCCTGCTCGAACAGGTCGGCGTGCACTACGCGCACGAGGTTGCCGACGTTGTTCTTCGCGACGTTCTCGGTGGCTTCCGCGATGCGTTGCGGGTCGATGTCGAAGCACACGCCCCGGGCGCCGTACTTCCTCGCGGCGGTCACGGGAATGCGGCCGTCGCCGCATCCGAGGTCGTACACGACATCGTTCTTGGTCACGTTGGCAACCTGGAGCATGGCCTCGACCACGGCCTCCGGCGTCGGCACGAAGATCACGTCGGGACGGCGCGAGGGTGCTGGCGTTTGCGCGAGGGCCTCGGTGGCGCCGGCAAGTGAAGCAACAGCGAGAACGGCCAGGGCGAGAAAACGAGTACGCATTCCGGATCCTCCTGAGTTCATGAAGTGACAGTATAACGGTAACCGATGATTCGCTGGTTGCTGAGGGCCGCCGCGCTGGTGCTGGCCGCGGTGTTCGCCGTCCCTGCCATTCGTCACTGGCGCGAAACGCCTCCTGCCCCGCCTCCGCCGCTTCGCGCGGCGTGGATCCCACCCGACACACTGACGGTTGGCGCGGGAGCCGACTACCCGTTTGGACTCGCCCTGGCGTCCGATGGCCGTCAGCTCGTCTATCCCGCCGCCAGGTCGGGCCGCGTCGGGCTCTGGCTGCAGCAGCTCCCGACCGGTGAGTCGCGGGCGTTGCCGTCGACGGAAGGGGCGGCGGCTCCATTCTGGTCGACCGACAACGCCCGGGTCGGGTTCTTTGCCGGCGGCCGCGTTCGCGCCATCGATCTCGCAAGCGCGTCGGTGAGCGACCTCGGCGACGCGCCATCCGGGCGCGGTGGTTCATGGAATGCCGCGGGTGAGCTGGTGTTTGCGCCCGCCGGCGATGGCGGATTGATGCGGCTCACGCCCGGCGGAGCGGTGACGCCATTTACGACGCTCGATGCGGCGCAAGGGGAATCGTCGCATCGATGGCCGGCGTTTCTCCCCGACGGGCGGCATGTCGTGTTCTTCGTGCGCGCCACCGACACCTCGCGCTCCGGCATCTGGATCGCTGCTCTCGACGCCCCCTCCGCCCGCCGCCGTCTGCTCGCCGCCGATGCGCAAGCCATCGTCGCCGGCCACACGCTGCTCTATCTCAACGATGTGGCGCTGATGGCGCAGCCGCTGGATCCGGGCACGTGGGCCACGCGGGGCCGGCCGGAGCTGGCAGGCCTGCCCGCGGGCCGCGGGCCGTTCGACCAGATCCTGGCCACGGCCTCGTCCGAGGTGTTGATCTACGGGCCGCCGGGGACGACGCTTCGGGAGCTGCGATGGGTGGCCCGCGACGGCTCGACGATCGGCCGCATGGGCGAGCCGCTCGATGCGTGGGACCTTCGCCTTTCGCCGGACGGCTCGCGCGTGGCGATCACGGAGCTCGATCCGCAAACGCGCACGCTCGATGTCTGGATCCGCGAAGGCACCCAACCGGCGCCGACGCGCCTGTCGCTGTCGACCGACGTGGATGAAAGCGGCGTATGGTCGCCGGATGGCCGCCGCATCGCCTGGGTCGCATCCCGACGGAAGCTCACCATCCGCGGCGCAGGTGCGGTGCTGCCGGAACAGGTGATCGCCACCTACGAGCCGCCGGTCCAGCTCTGGGACTGGTCGCGCGATGCCGGGTTCATGCTGGTCGGCCGCACCGCCGCGGACACGCGCGACGACCTCTGGATCGTGCCGCAGGTTGAAGGCATCAGAGAGACGCCCTACGCGAGGGCGCCGTTCAACCAGACGCACGGCGTGTTCTCACCCGACGGCCGCTCGATCGCGTACGCCTCGGACGAATCGGGACAGTTCGACATCTATCTCGACACGTTCCCCAAGCCGGGCGCGCGCATCCGCGTGACGACGGCGGGCGGGACGGAGCCGCGGTGGCGAGGGAACGGCCGGGAGATCTACTTCCGGCGGGGGCCGGAGATTCATGCGGTCGAGATGTCCGGACGCGAGATTCGATCGAGCACGCGGCTCTTCGACGCCGGCGCCACCATTCGCGCTTACGATGTGTCGGCGGATGGCACCCGTTTCCTGCTGAACCTGCCGGCGAGCAGCGCCGCGCCGAGGGCGGCGACGCTGGTCATCAATTGGAAACCGAAATGAAGATCGCGACGTGGAACGTCAACGGCATTCGCGCGCGGCAGGGGCAGCTGCTCGAGTGGCTCGCCGCCGAGAAGCCCGACGTGGTGTGCCTGCAGGAGATCAAGGCGTCGATCGAACAGCTGCCCTTCGAGCTGGCCGACGTCGAGGGCTACTGGAGCTACTGGCACGGCGGCAAGGGCTATTCGGGCGTGGCGCTGCTGCTGGCGAAGTCGCTGGTGGGAACGCTGCCGGCGTGCACCCATCCGGGGTTTGATTTCGAGCAGCGCATCGCCTGCGCGACGGTGCCGTCGCCGCTGGGCGACGTGACGATTGCCTCCGTCTACGTGCCGAACGGCGGCAAGGACTTCGACGCCAAGCTCGCCTTCCTCGAGGCGCTCGACACCTTTGCGGCGGATGCCGCGCGTGACGGCCGTTCGCTGATCCTCTGCGGCGATCTGAACGTGGCCCGCACCGATCGCGACATTCATCCAAAAGAGCGGAAGCCGAACCAGATCGGCGCCAGGCCCGACGAGCGGGCGCTGCTCGAGCGGATCATCTCGCGCGGGCTGGTCGATGTCGGGCGCGCGCTCGATCCCGACAACGACAGCCTGTTCACGTGGTGGGCGCCGTGGCGCAACCTGAAGCAGCGCAACATCGGCTGGCGGATTGACTACGTGCTGGCGTCAACGGCGATCGCCTCTCGCGCGAGCTCCGTCGTCGTCCAGCGGGAGGTCGGTACGAGCGATCATGGGCCGGTTGTCGTGAGCCTTGACATTGCCGATTGATGATTGACCGATCGAGTGACTGTTTTGCGATTGGGGGATTGGGGGATTGTCGATTCCATTGTCAGATTGACGATTGAGGGATTTGACGATTAAGGGATCGACGATTGAGGGATTGGTTGCCGCATTGTGGGACGGCGCGTGGCGGGCTGCGTGAGCAGGGGGATCTTTCGCGACGCCCTCGACCATCTGCTGCAGCGGCTTCCGGTCTGAGGTCAGGCTGGCGGCGCAGAACATCCGATCGACCCGGACACGGCGAGGTGGAGTACGTTTTGCAGTCTCCTTCCCGTTCGGAACGATTCGTTTCTGCGTACATCTTGACCACAGGATCCGATTTCTCTCGGAATTCCCGGTGGTACGGTTCTAGCTTCTGAAGGCCGGCATGAACGGCAATCAGATCCCTCCGGCGCCACCAGCGCCCGCGCCCAAGCTGCTGGATCAGGGACGAGCCGCGATCCGTCTCCGACACTACAGTCTCAGGACGGAGCAGGCCTATGTGTCTTGGATTCGGCGCTTCATTGTCTATCACCGGAAGCGCCATCCGCGCGAACTGGGAGCGCCCGAGATTACGGCGTTTCTCTCGAGGATCACCTGGCGCGGATGAAACGACAGCACGACGTGGACCTGGCGGCCGGGCGAGGGAGTGTGGCGTTGCCGGGAGCGCTCCGTGCGAAGTATCCGAATGCGCCGTACGAATGGGCGTGGCCGTGGGTGTTTCGTGCGACACGGTTCTACGTTGACGAGGCGTCCGGTGAGCGGCGACGCCATCATCTGCACGAGTCGGTTGTACAGCGGGCGGTCAAGGACGCCGTCAAGGCGGCCTGCAAGGTCTGCGGCAGTAAACCGAGCGGGCACATGGGGTTCTGGTCGATTGAACGAGGTGCTCCGAAGCGCTACACTGCAACGCGCGTTCGAGTATTTGGCTACGGAGTTGAGCCGGCTACTTGTTAGGCTGCATTTTCTGAATCCGACACAAAGTAGCACTCACATGAGCCTCCGATCCATCCGTTTCACGTTCACAGTGGTTGCGGTCATCGTCATCTGTAGCGCCGCCTGGTGGGCCGCTCAACTACGAGCTCAGGCTGATCCTCCGGATCCGAATCGTCAGCAGTTTGGAATCGTCGGGCTCGTCCGCGGGCAAACGGCCCGGTTGAATATCGTCTATCTGCCTCCGGTTGATCCTGATCTGCCGCCGGGGCCGTGTCGTGTGCGACTGATGTTTCTGAATAGCCAAGGCGACGTCATCACTGAGTCTGACGTGAGCCTGATGCCTGGGCATGGCGGCTATGTGGACGCCGTCAACGATCGCCGTTCGCTTGGGAGCCCACGCCCAGGGGCAGCCGATCCGCCGGATCCCGGCCGCCAACAGCTTCGCGGCGCATGGTTCCATCCCCCGGACCCGGGCCTTCCTCCGATTGATCCCGACAGGCCTTCGTGTTCGAGCGATCACTTCATCGCGAATATCGAGATTTTTGGACGCGACGGGGCAACATCGGTGCTATATCCCGGAACGTTCGTACCGCCGGTCGATCCGGACATGCCGGCGCCGAAATAGGTTTCGTTGGTCGCAATCGGTTGAGCGGTTTAACAGGGCGCTGCACCCGTCGGCGCCGATCAAAGGTTTTGCCCACTTGTCGCCCTGTCTGGCGGCGCCGCGGGTGAGCGCCGAGCCGTTAGGCAGCGCCACTCAATCGCATTTGGCACCAGCAATCTATGGCGCCTGGGCATCCTGTTTCCGATCACCTGGCCG
>MELE01000193.1:0-493 GCA_001768615.1 Acidobacteria bacterium RIFCSPLOWO2_12_FULL_67_14b
GCTGGTGGATGAAATACGCGCCGGTCAGCAGCACCAGCGCCGGCAGGAGCGTCAGGCCGCTCTGCCTCTCAATCTCCCGCGCATAGTCGAGCAGCCTCGAGATCGACGAGGAGAAAACGATGATCAGCGCCGTCGTCAGGGCGGCGATCAACAGGAGGTCCTGCCGGCCAAAGAACTTCATGGGCTGAACGTCTGAGCGTATGCCCCACCCCTACGCATGTCAACGAGGTAGGGCGGTGCAGGGCGGAACTTCGGTTCCGCCAAAATCGGGTAGATTATGGCGATGAACACCCAGGGTAAGTCCGTCCGATGGCTGCTCGGGATGGCCGGGCTGGCGCTGGTGGCCACCGTGGCCCTGACCGCGCAAGGCCCCGTGAGGACCCGCAAGACCGTGCCCCCGCTGCCGAACGTCGGCTACGCGCCGGTACGGCCCATCGACGTCGTCCGGCAGACCTACGACTTCGCGGCGCAGCACCCCGAGATCCTGAAGTAC
>MELE01000193.1:526-15261 GCA_001768615.1 Acidobacteria bacterium RIFCSPLOWO2_12_FULL_67_14b
AAGTACGTGCCGTGCTACTGCGGATGCGGCAGCCAGGGCCACTCGGCCAACGAGTCGTGCTTTGTCGCCCGACGTGACGCCAAGGGCAACGTGATCGAGTGGGACACGCACGGGTTCGGCTGCACCATCTGCGTCGACGTCGCGCGCGAGGCCATGCAGCTCTACTCGTCGGGCGCCGACGTCGTGTCGATTCGCGCCGCCATCGAGAAACGCTGGACGCCGGGCAACGCCGCCGGCAAGACGCCCACGCCACAACCGCCCAAGAAGTAACGCGTGGACGAGCGCGTTTCAGCGTTCGCTCGCATGTTCCAGGCCGTTCGCGAGGGTGTCTACATGGGCACCCTCGGGGCGACCAGCACCACGACGCTCGCCGCCAATCCCTTTCTCAAGGAGATCTTCGGCTACGCTCCCGAAACGGCGGAGCATCTCGTGCTGCCGTTCGACAGCGCGCGATTCGTCGATCCGCAGGCCCGCACCTCGTTTCTCACCGAGCTGGATAAACACGGCGCCGTCGCCGATTACCTGCTGCGGTTGCGCAAGGTCGACGGCACTCCCGCGTGGATCGAGGTCACCGCCACCGCCACGCCCGCGGCCGAAGGCGCCGCGCTGGAGATCGAGGCGCTCGTCCGCGACGTGAGCGAGCGCAAGAAGCGGGAGGATCAGTCCCGTGACGGCCGCTACCAGATGTTGCAGGCCGAGAAGATGGCCGCGCTCGGCCAGACCATCTCGGGTGTCGCGCACGAGTTGAACAATCCGCTCGCGACCATCCTCTCCTGGGCCGAACGCCTGTCGGAACGCGCCGAGCTCGACGACAAGACGAAGCGCGGCCTGGAAGTGATCCTCGGCGAATCCGAACGCGCCGCCCGCATCGTCCGCAACCTGTTGACCTTCGCGCGCAAGCGGCAGACCACCCGCGCCATGGTCGACCTCAACCAGGTGGTGCGCGAAACGCTCGCGCTGCGCGCCTACGAGCAGCGCGTCACCAACATCGAGGTGGTCGAAGCGCTCTCGACCGGCCTTCCCGAGGTGTTTGCCGACGGCCATCAAATCAAGCAGGTTCTGTTGAACCTGTTGATCAACGCCGAACAGGCCTGCATTGCCGAGAACGGCCGCGGCACCATCGTGATCCGGACCTCGCACGACACCGATCGTGGCTCCGTCGTGCTCGAGGTCAACGACAACGGGCCGGGGGTGCCGGAGGAGGCGCAGGGGCGAATCTTCGATCCGTTCTTCACGACGAAGGAAGTCGGCAAGGGCACGGGCCTCGGCCTCACCGTGGCATACGCGATCGTCCAGGAACACAGCGGACGCATCTGGCTGACGTCAAAAAAGGGGGAGGGATCGTCGTTCTTCGTCGAGCTGCCGGTCTCGGGCCAGCACCTGAATGCGCCGGCCGCGCGCGCCGCGCAGCAGCCGGTTTCGCTCGAAGCGTTCAAAGGCCTGAAGGTGCTGGTGGTGGAAGACGAGCCCGCGCTCGCCATGGCGGTGGCGGAAGCGCTGCAGGATGCGGGTTTCGAGGTGGACCGCGCCGGCGACGGCGAGGAGGGATTGACCCGCCTCACCGAATCCAGCTACGACCTGATCGTGTGCGACCTGAAGATGCCGCGCATCGACGGCATGCAGTTCTACCGCGCGATGGCCGCGGCCACGCCGGCGCTGGCCCGGCGCGTGATCTTCGTCACCGGCGATGTCGCCGGCACCGATGCCGAGCGCTTTCTCGAAGAAACCGCGTGCCGCTGGCTCTCCAAGCCCTTCAGGTTGGGTGACCTGCTCCGCGCCGCCCGCGACACGTTGTCCTGATCGGGCCCGGTGTGTGGCGATAAACCCTTAGGTTTGTCGTTGCCCTTGTCCACCACCAGCGCCAGTTGCGCCCGCTTCTGCGCGGCCTGGGCCACGCGCGTGTCGGAGTCGGGCCCGCCTACACTCGCGCTGACCTGCTTCGCGAGCTTTGGCGAGGTCTCGCCGTAGCGGCCTTCGGCCGCGAAGGCAGGCAGCGACGCCTTCGCCATCTTCGCCTTGCCCTCGAACGCCATGATCGCGCTCCGCAGCACTTCCGACGCCGCCACCGGCGTGATCTCGGCGCCGAGCGCCTCGCGCAGCCGCCGGATCGCGCGCGCATGCAGCTGCGACACCCGTGACTCGTTGACCCCCAGCTCCGCGCCGATGTCCTTCATCGTCACTTCGTTGTAGTAGTAGAGCGCAATCACGCGCTGCTCTCTCGCCGGCAGCGTCGCAATCGCCATGCGCACGCGCTCTCTTACTTCGTCGCGCTCGTACTGCAGGTCCGGGCGCTCCGGCTCGGCGGGCACCAGCACGGCGGGGAGCTGCGTTTCGTCGACGTTGTCGCCGCTCGAGAACGGCGACGTCGATTCGATGGTGTTGATGCGGACGATGGTCTTGCCCAGGCGCTTCTCGTCGGATCCGATTTCGACCGCGAGGTCGGCCAGCGACGGTTCGTGTCCGAGCGACAGGCGCAGCTTTTCGCGCGCGGCCTCGAGCTCGCGCCGCACGCGGCGCACGCCGCGCGGCCACGCGTCCTTGCGCAGCGCGTCGATCATGGCGCCGCGGATGCGCCGCTCCGCGAAGGTCTCGAACTTGATGCCGCGGGAATCGTCGAAGCGGTGCGCGGCGTCAATGAGGCCGATCACGCCGTCCTGTACGAGGTCGCTCAGGTCGATCGAGTGCGGCATCGTGGCGGCCATCCGGCGGGCAAGCGCCTCCACAAAGGGGATGCCGGCTTCTACGCGATCTGTTTTTTCGCTCGGGCGATTCATCCTGGGTTGTCTCCGTTGCTTGCCCTAAGGCAACGACGATGCCACCTATGTATAACGATGGTCAACCACGTGCATCACCGTGGATGAGTTGCCCTAACTGTCATGGAAGTCAGATATTTACACGCGCCTTCCCAGCAAGGCGTTTAGGAACCTACGCATCGGATGCAAACTTGTGAAGCCAATATTTTGACGAACTATGTCTGCCATTGGTCAAATTTTTGGCTGCTGATTTCCTTTTGGACTGTGGAATTACAATTTTGGCTTAAGGACAAAGCCAAGAGCTGAAGGCCGAAGGCTGTTACTTCTCGCCGACGGTTTCGCGCAGCTCGCGCGAGACGGCCATGGCCTGGAGGGCGGCGCTCACCACCTGCGACGCGCGTGCCTTCTGCGCGGCGTCTTGCGCCTTGGTCTCGAGCAACTCGGCGTGGGCCAGGATCACGCCAAGCTGATTGTTCAGCCGGTGCAGCAAGGCGCGCTGATCCTCTCCGGTCATAGTTGCCTCGAGGCTTGCAGCTTCCGGCTTTCGGCTCTCGCCCTGAGAGCCGGGAGCTGATGGCCGATAGTTGAGAGCTGATGGCTGATAGCTGACCATCACGCGGCTGCGTTGGGGCTGGTCGGGTGCTTCGTGCCGTCCGGCTCGCGCCACAGCGTATCGACGAAGATGCGGATGCTGCCGCCGGCCGTGCGCAAGTACTCGACCTTGTTGGCCGCGATCCAGTTGTAGATGGTGCGCCGGCTCACTCCGACCATCTCGCACGCCTTCATGATGCTCACTGTTTGCCGTTCCACGGGGGTGTCTCCTTCAGAAGGTGTATCGGAGTCTGCCAGCCTGAGATTAGCCGTGCAGCCTTGACACTTCCTCGGAACCCCGTCAATATCTTGACAATCATGCCATATCTCCTGCTGGTAGACGATGAAGAGGCGCTGCGAAGTGTTGTGGCTGAACGACTTACGGACCAGGGCTACCAGGTGGTCCAGGCCGCGTCGGGTGAGGCCGCCCTTCAGGCTCTCGAGGGCTTTGCCTTCGACGTGATCGTCTCGGACCTTCGACTCCCGGGCGTCGACGGCCGCCAGGTGATCGACGCCGCCCTCACCCGTTACCCCGGAATCGTGGCGATTGTCGTCACCGGATACGGCACGGTGAAGGACGCCGTGGATCTGATCAAGCTCGGCGCCGCGGATTTCATTGCCAAGCCGTTTCAGTTCGACGAGTTGATGCACGTGCTCACCTCCGCGCTCGAGCAGCGCCGGCTCAAGAGCGAGAACGCGTACCTGCATCAGCAGCTCGACGAGCGCTTCGGGCTGGGATCGATGGTCGGCAAGAGCGCGCCGATGCGCGCGTTGTTCCAGTTGATCGAGACCGTGGCGCCGACCACGGCGACCATCCTGATCACGGGGGAGACGGGGACCGGCAAGGAGATGGTCGCGCGCGCGATCCACCAGACCAGCCCGCGGCATCGCGGGCGGTTCGTCGCGATCAACGTCAGCGCGATTCCCGAGACGCTGCTCGATGCGGAGCTCTTCGGCCACGTCAAGGGCGCCTTCACCGGCGCGGTGGCCATGCGGCAGGGCCGGCTCGAGCAGGCCGATGGCGGCACCCTCTTCCTCGACGAGGTCGGCACCATGCCGGTCGCGCTGCAGATGAAGATGCTGCGCGTGCTCCAGGAGCGCGAGTTCGAGCGCATTGGCGACACGCGCACCATCAAGGTGGACGTCCGCATTGTCGCCGCCACGAACGCGGACCTGATGAAGATGGTGAGGGAGGGGACCTTCCGCGAGGACCTGTATTACCGCCTGAACGTGATCGCGGTGCACCTGACGCCGCTGCGCGAGCGCCCGGAAGACATCCCGCTGCTGGTGCAACGATTCCTGGAGAAGTTGGGATCTGAGCGTAGAGGCGGGTCTTTCTTGTCCGCCGAAGCGCCCCGCGCGCAGGCGGAAGACCCGCCAATCACGGTGGCGCAGGAAGCCATGCGCCGGCTGATGGCTTTCCCGTGGCCGGGCAACGTCCGCCAGCTCGAAAATGCCATCGAGCGGGCCCTCGCCCTCCTCGGCGGCCGCACGCAGATCGAGGCCGCGGACCTGCCGCCGGATGTCCAGGCCACCGCCGAAGTCATCACGCCGATGCTCGATCTGCCCGCCGAAGGCATCGACCTGCCCGCCGTGGTCGCGCAGATCGAAAAGGACCTGATCGACCGCGCGCTCGTGAGGACCGGCAACAACAAGGGCGCCGCCGCGCGCGGGGCCTCCTTGCGTGTGAGCCGATACCAACCCCGAAGCTGATAGATTTGCAGCCAGATGTTCGTCGTCCTCAGCTTCGCAACCGAGATCCAGTGGCACGAGGGCCATTCGATGGCGCGGGCGCTTCGGCGCCTGGGGCACGAGGTGCGGGTTGTCAACGTGGCGGCGCATCCGCTGCAGGACCATTGCGAGACCAGCGCGGGCTTCCCGGCCGACGTTCACATCGATCAGGTGTTCGGAGATTCCCGGCCCGAAGCGTTCTTCTACATCGAGCCGCGCGGCCTGCTGCCTCGCGGCCTCGAGCGGGCTCCCTGCCGGACCGTGTGTTTCCTCTGCGACACCATCCTCGGACTCGCGCCTCGCCAGGCGATCGCCCAGTTGTTCGACGAGGTCGTGCTCTATCACCTGAATGCGGTGGACGGGTTCCCGAACCATGGCGCCGGCCACGTGCACGTCTCGCCGTTTGCCGTCGATTCCGAGCTCTTCACCGATCGCGGGCACACCCGCGACCTCGACGTCGTCTACGTCGGCTCCCTGGACGATGTGTGGGCGCCGAGGCGGCGGCTGGTCGATCGGCTGAAGTCGGAGTTCACGATGAACGACGTCGAGCGCCGGCTCTCGGCGGCCGAGGTCAGCGCGCTCTACGCGCGCGCGAAGATCATCGTGAACGTGTGCATCAACGGCACCATCAACCCGCGCATCTTCGATGCCATGGGTGCGGGCGCGTTGCTGTTGAACGGCGCCACGCCGGCCGCCCTTGCGGAGATGTTCACCGAGGGCGAGCACTACGTGGCGTTCAGGGATGAAGAGGATGCGGCCGCGAAGGTCCGCTACTACTTAGCGAACGAAGCGGAGCGGGCGAGGATTGCGAAGGCGGGGAATGCGGCCGTTCATGCGAAGCACACCTACGACATCCGCATGAAGGAGCTGATGGATTGGCTGGCGGCGACCCCGCCGAAGCTCGGCGAGCGTGTAGCATCAAGGCTCGACGAGCGAAGGCGGGCGGCGGTCTACGAAGGCCACTACCGCCAGGCGGGCCACGTCGAAGCGCTCTTCCGCCGATCGGGCGAGTTTCCGGCCTGGTCGGTGGGAAGGATCAGAACCTTCGTCCGCGCGGTGATGACCGCCTTCAGGCACAGCGGGCGATAGGCACTCTCGCCGCACGGCAAGGCTCACTGCGCGCTGTGACCGAATGGCACGCCGATCGCGGCGACGCATCCCGACCCCTCGCTCCACTTCGGCGCCTCGGAGAAACGCACCTCCGGCTTTCTTTGGGGTTCTGACGCCCGCGCGCGGGGCCCCACTACGTCACCCCACGCGGTCGGCACAGCCTCCGGCGCGTTTCTCGCTGTTGGTGGACGAGGACGCCTCAGAGTCGCGATGGGATCGGGATACGTCGCCGCGATCGGCGCACCGTTCGGGCACGCCGCGCGGCGAGGTGCCGGCCGTGCGCGGAGACGTCTCCCCCGGGCGCGACTCTGAGGCACTCGTGACAAGCGACCCGTCTAAGCGCGGAGCCCCGAGCCCGGAGCCCGGAACTAGGCTCTGTGTATCACCTGGTCCGTATACACCGTCACGTCCTTCGCCTGCTGCATCAGCAGATCGAGCGGCGTGACCATGCGCGTGCGCTCCATCGCCGCGTGCAGCACCGGCAGCTTCCGGGGACCGACGGCGATCAGCCAGATTTTCTTTGTCTGTCTCAGGTAGGGCAGCGTCAGCGACAGCCTGCGTCGCGGCGGCTTCGGCGCGTCCTCCACCGCGACCACGCGGAGGTCATCGTCGATGAGGGCGCGATGGCCGGGGAAGAGCGAGCAGATGTGGCCGTCTTCGCCGACGCCGAGCAACGCCAGGTCGAGCGGACCGTTGTGCAGCTCGTGCGCGAGGAGGTTGTCGTAGTGAAGCGCCGCCGCGCCGAGGTGCGGCATGTCGGCCGGCATGCGCAGCGCGCGCGGCGCCTTCGCGCCGAGCGGGCCCAGCAGCAGCCGGTCGGCGATGCCGAAGTTCGATTCGGGATCGTCCGGCGGCACGGCGCGCTCGTCGGCCCAGAACAGCGTGATGCGCCGCCAGTCGACATTGGCGTTCCGCAGCGCGCCCAGGAAGATCAGTGCGGTGGCGCCTCCGGATAACGCGCAACTGAGACGTGGTGACAAACCTTCTTGTGGCGACAAACCTTTAGGTTTGTCGGTACCGTCGGCACCGCGGGCCCAAAGCTCGAAATGCTCGGTCAGCCGCAGGCGCAACTCGTCGATCCGGGCGACCACCAGCTCCATTTACACGCTAGGATACTTGCTGTGCCTCCTCGTTACGCGTACTGGACGATCATCGTGGATGATCAGGCAACCGCCTTTCGCGCCGGCGCGCTCGAAGACCTCATGCCGACCTTCAATCGGCTGAAGGAGAAACAGCCGACGGCGAAGCTGATGTGGTTCCAGAACGGCAAGCTCTGGCCCTCGCGCCTCGACGCCCGGGCGGCCATGGACATGCGCGGCGACCGCGGCCGCGATCGCGACCCGCACCAGCGCACTGCAGGTGGCGACAAACCTTTAGGTTTGTCGAGATCCCGCGACGCGCGCCCCGAATGGAAACCGAAGCTGGAGGGTTTGTCGGCCCGCGATCGCGCGCGCGCGACCTGGAAACCGAAACCGTACACGGAACGGCGCGACGAGAAACCCGAATGGAAACCTAAACCCGCATCGGGAGCTCGCCTCGAATGGAAGCCCAAGAGCGCCCGTAGGGACGCACCTTCAGGTGCGTCCGCACCTGCGTCCGCAGCCGAGGGCAAACGCAAGTGGGTCCCGAAAGCTGAATACAAGAAAGCCACCGGCACCGAAGCCAAACGCGACGAGAAATGGCGCCCCGGCGGCGAGCACAAGGACCCCCGTCAGAAATACAAGGACGCCAAGAAGGCGAAGTGGACGCGCTTCAAGCAGGCCATCCGCTCCCGCTCCGACAAGAAGCGCTCATGATCGCGCACGTCGTGATGTTCCGCCCGCCCGCCACCCTGACCGGGAGCGACCGGGAAGCGCTGCTCGACGCCATGCGCCATGCCTTCAGCAACATCCCCGAGATCACGCGCGCGCGCGTGGGACGCCGGAAGTTGATCGGCCGCGGCTACGAGGCGCTGATGACCGAGCACCTGGAGTGGCTCGCCATCCTCGAGTTCGACAGCGAGTCCGCCCTCAAGACGTACCTCGAGCACCCTGCCCACGTTGACCTGGGGAAGCGCTTCTTCCAGTCGGCCGAGACCGCGCTGGTCTATGACTTTGTGATTGTGGAGCCGGACCGCGTGAGGGACTTGCTGGCGGAACAGTAGTCGGCCCCGCCGAAGCTCGCGGGGGCCGTGTGCGGGCGAAGGCGGGCACAGTGTGCGCCCGGGCGGCACAATCGCGGCCGCGGGGCGCGATCCTTTGAAGTCAGCAAGTTACGGCTGCGTGCCGTTTGGCATCCCGATTGTAATACCACTCTGTCAGCGGCTTGAGTTAAGCCGGCTTCCCTCGCAACAGAGAGGTCATCATGTTTCGATCGGCAGTATTTGCTGTCTTTGCGGTAGCTCTGTCTTCATCGCCGGTGTTGGCCCAGGTTCCGGCGCTGCTCGACAGTCGCGCGCTGCTCGACGTCGCGACTTCGTTCGCCGAGCAGTTGGCCACCGAGCAGGCGATCGATCCCGTCCCGTATCTCGTCGTCGTCACTGCCAGCGGGCCCGCTCGGCCGCGGCCGTTGATTCCGCTCTATGCCGCGCAGGCGATGCTTCAGGGTCTCGACGTCTACACCACCGCGCGCGCGCGCGCCGCAGGCAATCGCGAGGCGAACCCCTTCTTGAAGAACACCAGCGCGGCCACCGTGATCGGCGCAAAGCTCGCGACCACGGCGCTCGGTGTCCTCATTGCCGAGAGGTTGTGGAAGAAGAACCCAAAGCTGGCCGTGGTGATGATGGTGGCGGTCAACGGGATCATGTCGGGCGTGGTCATCAACAACGCCCGGGTACTGGCGGGCGCTAGCTATCCATAAATTACATATTTACGTATAATGCTGGAATGGGAACACCCGTTTCGGCCACCGATCTTGCCCGTAATCTCGGTGATTACCTCGCCAGAGTGCGCTACCGGCGGGAATCCTTCGTCGTGGAGAAGAACGGGAAGGCCGTCGCGCAGGTGGTTCCCGCGGATGAGGTCGGAGCCGCGAGCATGTCGGCGGCGTTCTCGGCCTGGGACAGTGCGGCGCCGCCTGACCCGTCGTTCGCCGGCGACCTCGAGCGAGTCGCGGCCGCCGATCGACCGCCCGAGGATCCGTGGGCCTTGTGATCGACACCAGTGCGCTGATCGCCATCGAGCGGCGGGCGGCGACCAGAAGCGAGGCGGAATGGGCGGAGCTGTTTCCCTCGATCGCGGCCGAACCCGTCGTGCTTCCGGCCATCGTTGTGGCGGAGCTGCTGTCCGGCGTCGCCTTGGCCGACACGGCGATTCGCGCCGCCGCGCGGCGCGCGCGGGTCGAGGCTCTGACCGCTCAAGTGCCCATCGTGGATTTCGGTTTGGCGATCGCCGGCGAATGGGCACGCATCTTCGGCGCGCTCGTCAAGAAGGGCCGTCTTATCCCTTCCAACGATCTCGCCGTTGCGGCAACGGCGGCGCACCTCGGGTTCGGCGTGCTCGTCGGTCCCGCTGACGAGAAGCATTTTCGAAACGTCGACGGCCTGCGGATCGAGATCCTGTCACTCTAGAAGAAGAGCGTGCAGGGAGGTGTGCGCGCGAAGGCGGGCGCGGTGGGCGCACACCCGGCCGGCTGGCGCCGGCCCAATCAAATCAACAACTTAGGTCGGTCCGACGCCTGGCATCCCCCTTGGATCATCCAGGGCATGACGAACCTTCTGCGCCTCCTAGGATTGGCCGTACTCGCCGTGGCCGCGCTGGCAACCCCCGCGTTCGCGCAGGACGCCGCGCCCTACATCCCCACGATCACGGTGGACGCCGACGACTTCCTCGCCGAGATGAACCTGTCGAAGCGGCCCTCGGCGCTCGTCCCGCTCTACCTGCTCCAGGGTGCACTGCAGGGCGTCGACGCCTTCACCACCATCAAGGGCATGAAGCAGGGTCATGCCGAGCAGAACCCGATCTTCCGCGGCCAGAACGCCGGCGTGATGCTGACCACCAAGCTGATCACCACCACTTCGTCGATCTTCCTGGCCGAGAAGATGTGGAAGAAGAACAGGGCCGCGGCCATCGCGATCATGGTGGCCAGCAACATCGTCACCTCCGCTGTCGTCGCTAACAACTACCGCACGCTCCGCTCCCGGTAGGGCGCCCCTTTAGGGGCGCCGTCATCTTCTTAGGCGCGCCGTCATCTTCGTTTAGGGCGTCCGGTGTGTTACCGGCGCCCATTTTTTTTGGAGGCCGGCTTCAGCCGGATTACCACCGATGGGGAACGATCGGCGAGTCGGCGCTGAGGCTTTCCACTTCTGCGGGATCGTGCGGTTCGGTCGCCAGGTTCGCGACGAGCGACATCCCCGGCCCCAGCCCCTTCCATCCGGTCCAGATCCCTGGCGGGATCGTAACGCGCTGGTAGTGGTTCTCGCCCATTTCGATCGTCATCGTCTTGCCCTGCGTGGGCGAATCAGGACGCGCGTCGAACAGGACCAGTCGAATCGATCCGACGGGCACCGCGAGATTCGATGTCAGGCTCCGGTGCTTCCGCCACGCCTTGACGGCGCCTTCGCGGACGCCGCTGAAGTAGATCTCTCCGAACCGCTCGAACGCCGCAGCGTCCGCCCGCATCATGTGGAGCAGTACGCCGCGGTCGTCTTCGAACTTGCCGAGCGGCGCGATGGTGACGCCGGCGATGCTCATTCGTCGGGATTCGTCCGGCCGAACGCGCGTTTCAGGGTGCGGACGATGCCGGGTTGGCTGCGGACGTCGTCGAGGTGCTCGAGCAGGCCGATGGCTTCGCTGATGGTCGACACGGGGCGCACGCCGAGGCGCTTGGCGCCGGCGGGCACGTCTTTCAGGTGGCCGTGCCACACCAGGATCACCTTGGCCTTCGACTCCACGGCGATGTCGAGGCAATTCTCGGCCCGGTCGTCGACGAAGGCGTCGAGCTGGAGCGCGTCGGCGATCCGGCCGCGCGAGCGCTGCACCACGTAGACGCTGGGGTAGCGGAAGCCGTGCGCGTCGAGCCAGCGTTGCGACTGCAATTGCACGAACTCGCCGGCGGTCGCGGGGCGGGTGGTGAAGAAGATCACTTCCCACCGCCGCGCCATGGCGACGCTGGCGATGCGGGCGATGATCCCCGGCTCGAGCTCCGGCAGCGTGGTCCAGAAGTCGTCGATCTGCTTGACGTGATCCCACAGCTGCATCTGCTGGCGGGCGGTGAGCCGCAGCTCGTCCATCGCCATGGCCGTCGTGGCGTCTTCCGGCTTGGCGCCTTCGTCGCCGGCAGGGCGGCCGGCTTCGGCCGGACCTTCAGCCGGAGCGGGGGGCGGCGGCGGGTTCTTGTACGCGGCCTTGGCCAGCACCTCTTCACCGAAGATCTTGAGGGCCTCCTTATGAAGGGCCGTGTACATGTCGGCCACGGTGCCGTCGAGATCGAATGCAACGCGCAGCGGCATTATCCCGGTGCCCCTATGTCGATAAGATCCAATGCCCTGGCGGCGAAGGTCTGGGGCGCGGTTCGCCAGAACCAGAAGGCCGGCGGCCGGAGCATGGCCTGCGATCGCTTGAAGCCATCCAGAGCTCGCGTGTCAGGTCCGGTCGTTGCCACAGCTCAGGATAGCCGCTTCTCCAGAAGAATTGATCGGTCTGTTCGATGGTCGCGCCTGGAAACACTTCGTCGAGGCTGAGGGTCGGCAACGTCAGGATGGCGACACGGCCTGGTGAGGACCACGGCGGGAAACTGGCGTAAAGCGCTGTCTAATAGCTGCTTATGATTCCGCGCAATCAGATTGCTGATTATCAGAAATCTGATTGCGTTATGTCAGCAACGCTCAGCACCTGGCACTTGACACCTGGCACTTGGCACCAACCCCTTAGGCACCCCAGGCACCGTACGCACCCTAGGCACCTTTACTGTGAGCGAGCCCCCGTGCGATCGAGTGGTTGGCCAGAAACCAGTCATAGGTTGATTGAATTCCGTCCGCGAGCGAGATTTTGTGCCGCCAGCCGAGGGCGTGCAGGCGCGTCACGTCGAGCAGTTTGCGGGGGGAGCCGTCCGGTTTCGTCCGGTCGTAGACGATCGTCGCGTCCGGATGGACCACGCGCTTCACCGTTTCGGCCAGTTCGGCGATTGAGAGGTCTTCTCCCGTTCCGACGTTGATCTGGAGCGCGTCGTCGTAGCGCTGCATCAGGAACACGCAGGCGTCGGCGAGGTCGTCCACGTGGAGGAACTCGCGCCGCGGCGCGCCGGTGCCCCAGATGGTGACGTCGCGCGCGCCTTCCTGCTTCGCGTCGTGGAACTTGCGGATCATGGCCGGCAGCACGTGCGAGCTCGTGAGGTCGAAGTTGTCGTTCGGGCCGTAGAGGTTGGTCGGCATCGCCGAGATGAACCGGCTCCCATACTGCGAGCGGTATGCCTGGCACAGCTTGATGCCGGCGATCTTGGCGATCGCGTACGACTCGTTGGTCGGCTCGAGCGGGCCGGTCAGCAGCGCTTCCTCGGTCATCGGCTGCGCCGCCGCGCGCGGGTAGATGCAGGAGCTGCCGAGGTAGAGCAGCTTCTTCGCGCCGAACAGGTGCGCCGAGTGCACCACCGTGGCGTGGATCATCATGTTGTCGTAGATGAACTCCGCCGGCCGGGTCGAGTTGGCGAGGATGCCGCCGACGGTGCCGGCGACGAGGTAGACGAACTCGGGGCGGTTGGCGCGGAACCAGTAGTTCACCGCCGCCTGGTCGCGCAGGTCGAGCTGATCGCGGGTGGCGGTGAGGACGTTGGTGTAGCCGAGGGCGGCGAGGCGGCGGAGCACGGCGGAGCCCACCAGGCCGCGGTGGCCGGCCACGAAGATCCTCGAGGTCGGCGTCATTTCAGTCATGTGGACATCTCACTGGTCGAAGAAGCGCCGCAACCGCGGCCGTGACTTGTGCTCGAACCACGACTCGTCGGCGAGGCTGATGAGAGTTTTGGTGGCCTCCGCGGTCACCACGTCGAGGCCGCTGATGGCGGCGGCCTGTTTCTCGAGCGGTTCGCGATCCACGAGGTAGTAGCGGTTCCCCATGATCGCGGCCGCTTGTGCGCGCGCCAGCTCGATTTGCGCGGCCAGGGTGCCGTCGAACAGATCGTGCGTCAGCATCCATTCACGAGTGGATGCGGCGCCGATCGTGGTGAGCGGCGCGCCCTTCCGTCGAGCCGCCGTTCCGACCGAGAGCACGTACAGCTCGCTGAGACTCCTGGTGATGTAGGTCTGGGCCTCGGTGATCCCCTGGACCTCTGGAGCGTTTGCGATGATCCCGCCATCGATGAACGTCTCGGCGCCGATCTGGTGCGCCGGAAAGTAGGTCGGCGCCGCGGCGCTCGCCAGCACCGCATCCACCACTTTCGTGTGGCTGGCATCCCTCTTCGCGAGTCCCTTCGATCGGAACACTTCCGGCCGCCCGTGGGTGAAGTTCACGGCGCAGATGGCCAGGGGCGCGGTGACGTCTGACATCTTCAGCGTCGCGCTCGAAGGGCCCAGGGTGTCGATGATCGCCGCGCGGAGCGGCGCGGCCTTGTAGGGCGCGCTCCACGCATGGCGCCTGGCCTGCGCGATCGTGCCGCGGCTTCCATCGAAGATGCGCGGCCCGTGCTCGACCATCTTCCCGACCACGGTCGACGCAGGAATCTCGAGGGCCAGGGCCGTCGCGATCAGCCCGCCGATCGATGTGCCGATGACAAGGTCGAATCGCTTCGCCGTCCGGACCGTGAACTGCTGTTCGGCGTTGGCGAGAAACTGCGCGGTGTAGAGCCCGCGGTAACCGCCGCCCGACAGCGCCAGGACCTGCGTGCGGGGCGGCCGAACCGGGGCGCTCTTCGCACCCGGCCTCCTCCTGACCTTCAGGTCGGCGCCTTCGCTTGTCAGGGGTACATCTCGTGTGGATCCTCGAGCGCGAGGCCGAGGGGTTCCAGGGCCGTGTAGGCGGGCTCTCGCCTGGCGACCAGAATGTAGGGCCGACCGTCGGTGCCCTTGATCGCCGTGGCCATCACGAGCCGTTCGCCCGATGGGTACTGGCCCTGAGTGTTGTCGTCTTTCGTATAGGTGAGGGTCATGCCGACCAAGGCGCCCCAGGTGTCGGCGATCGCCTTGGTCACATCGACGACTTGTCCTCGTCCGACGAAGCGTTCGATCAGCGCCTCGGTCGCCAGGCGCAACGCTTCACGGTCGGCATCGCGAGGCATGCGGTCGAGCAGCTGCACGATCAGCGCGTGCGAGACCGCGCTGATGAAGATGTCGGTGTCGTAGATCGCCGGATCGCGCGCGTCCGTGTTCGCGAGCCATCGCTCCGGTGCGCTGCCGTCGCGCAGGGCGATGTCAACGAGCGACTGGGTCGACAGCAGGTACTGGGGCATGTTTCACGAACCTCAGTTCCGCACCCTCGTCCGCCTCGGCTTTCGCAAGGCCGTCGAAATCCAGTTCCAGGCCGGCGCGATTGACGGTGCCCGGCGGCAACCCCATCAGCAGGTCCGCGGGACGGCCGCGGCGCTTCGCGGCGTCGAACGCCTTCTGGATGACGTCGACCAGGGTCTCGTGGAGCGTTTTGAGCG
>MELE01000194.1:0-1126 GCA_001768615.1 Acidobacteria bacterium RIFCSPLOWO2_12_FULL_67_14b
CAGGTTCTCTCACGACCGGGGATGCTACTGTAAGCGAGTGACAGATTAGGTCACACTGAGGATGACGCCGGGATGGCACCCGGGCCCATGCGGGTTCAGCCTGACCAGTGTCTCTCGAACGGTCGCAACAGCTCCGGTTCCTCCTTCAACTCCGCGAATAGCGCCCCGTATCGCCGAATCCGCTCGACATCCAGGCCAGACCCTTGCCTTCGGACGATTCCTTCAATGTCCGCCACATCGCGCGCACGGCCCGCGACCAACTTGTAAATGACCAGATCCTCCGCCGAGCAGGTGACGACGGAGAGGCCCTCACTCAAGACCCACGCCGACGATCGGTCAAGAACTTCGACCTCGAACGGGCTGGCAGCCAACCCGATATCGACCGCGACGTTGTTCGTGGATTGGATCAGGAGCACCCGATGCGCCATCGCGAACGCCCGCGCGTCGGCCCGGCGCGGTGCGAACGCGCGGAGCAACAGGTCCACCGGACGCTGCTCGTCGCCCGGGGGCGCCAGGACCGAGAAGTCGACATCTTGCGTCGCCCGCGGCTCGCCCCATCGCTGCACCGCGAGCCCGCCGATGACGCACGAGCGGATGCCTGCGGCCGACAGCACCGATTGAACCTCGACCGCTGCCTCCAGTAACGCAGGTCCGATCACGTCGTCTCGCGATCGCGCAGGCGCGCGAACGTGCGCTGCTGCAGAACTATCCCCTCCCCGTCGTCACCTGCCAAGCCCGGTTGCCACAGGGCCAGCAGATCCCGTGACTGCCGCCTCAGCTCGTCGTCGGAGGCGGTAGCCAGCCGGGCCCATCGCTCGGCGTCCAGTAGCGGCCCGACCACTTTCCAGCGCTCCACCCATCGGCGCATCTCGGCCTTCGCCTCGATACTCGCGGGCGTGGAGGCCGCCCGGCCGTCGTGGCCGCTCTCGCTCATTCGCTCAGTCTACCGTCGTCCGGCGCGGCGGGGTAGGATTCGGTCAGCACCATGGCTTCCACGGGCCGCAACCAGCCCTGCCCCTGAAGGAGCACGTGGTTCCGTGATGTGAGTTCAATCCCGCAATTCACTTGAGTGGACCTGAATTGCCGGTCGCCCCCAGCTTTCCGCTTACCGCTTTCGGCTGAGACG
>MELE01000194.1:1133-1248 GCA_001768615.1 Acidobacteria bacterium RIFCSPLOWO2_12_FULL_67_14b
GGCCGAAGGCTGAAGGCAGAAGGCTGAAGGCCGAAGGCTGAAGGCCGAAGGCTGGAATCAGAGGGAATCCAGAAACGCCAGCAGCGCGCGGCGCATCGGCTCGGTCATCGCGCGG
>MELE01000194.1:1319-23623 GCA_001768615.1 Acidobacteria bacterium RIFCSPLOWO2_12_FULL_67_14b
GTCGTGCAAGAGCGGGCGGCGCAGGCGAAGCCCCCACAACGCCGGCGTCCGGATCTCATCGGGTTGCGCCGCCTCCTGCTCGATGCCGTCGCCAGTACCAACCTCGTGCAGCAACAGGTCGGAAAAGAGCATCAGCGTCTTGCGATGGAGCGCCGCCGAGGCGCTGGCACCAGTGGTCAGCACCGGCACGTGACACGAGGCGCAGCCGACCGCGGCAAAGACCCGTTCGCCGGTTCGCACCTCCTCCGTGATGGTTCCCCTCGGCGCCGGCGCCAGGAACTTCATGAACGCTTCGAAGTTGTCGATCGCGCGCTTGCCGGTTCGCGGGTCCACGAAGTCTTCGGGATCCTTGACCAGATCGCATTCGCGCATCCTCGCTTCAGAAATCCCGCCGCGCGGTTCATGGGGAAAGAGGTCGTTGGTGATGCCCATCTCGTTGGTATACGCGTCGCCGGAAAACGTCAGCAGCGTGGCGACCTGCGCCTTCCAGCCGAACCGGCCCACCCGCCGCTGCCCCGTCGCCACGTCGGTCACGATCGCGGCCCGGCCGCTGATGCCGTCGCGATCGCGATCGAACGGATCCTCGAGCGCGAGCAGGGCGTCGTCGGGGACCGCTTCAACCAGTCCTCCACCGAACAACGGGATCGGCGCCCGCCGTGCCACGACGGTGGCTTCCGCGGGAATCACCGCCTGGCACCGGTGGTCCGGAAGCGAGAACATCTGAAACAGCGTGGTGCCGCCAACGACGCGAAACGTGCCGTCGGCGTCGCGGGCCCCGCCGCGCAGTTCGGTCATCGGGCTGCTGCCGCCGATCGCCGGCACGTTATGACAGACGGCGCAGCCGGTCCCGTTGAAGAGAGGGCCGAGGCCCTCGCTCGCCGTTTCGATCTCCAGGAAGTCGGCGAGGCCGAGGCGGAATTCCTGGAACTCGCGCGGGGTGATGCCCGGGAGCGGATCGCCGGCCGCGGCGGGCGACTGCGCAGACACGCCCAGCGCCGTGAGAACCAGCAACGTCGCGGCGCCGGCGAGTGTGAGGTTGACTCTCATTTCACAATCAACATCGCGCGCATGGCGGTGTGCCCCGCGCCGCACGGCCGGGAGCATTCGATGACGAATCGGCCCGCCGTGTCGGCGGCATATGTCACGACCGTCTCACCGCGCCGGCGCTTGGGAATCTGGACGTCGACATCGGTGCCGAGGATGCGGAAGCCGTGGTCGGTGTCTTCGCTGGTGAGGTGAAACTCGATCACGGTGCCCCGTTCGACGGTGATTTCAGACGGCGTGAAGGCGAAGCGCTCGGCAGAGACGCGAATCACCTTCGGTGTGGCCTGCGTGGCCATCGCCGGAGCCCCAAGCACGACGGCCAACAGCAAGGCGACGCATGCGCGCATCAGAACCACCATCCCACTCCTAAATTGACCTGCCACGGAGCGCGCACGACGCTGCTCTTGTTGCGTTCGCGGACAACATCGAACTTGAACGCGACGTCAGGGTCCGGGTAATACGTCGCGCCCGCCACCCACGCCGAGCGCCGGAACTCTTCGATCGGGAGAAATCCCGCCGGCATCTTGTTCTGCGTGTCGAACTTCTCGTAGCGGCCAAAGACCACGACCTCGTGCGCCCACGCGTTCGGGCTGACCCGCGTGGCCGCTTCTCCGTAGGCACCGAGCAGCCGGCTCGCGATGTTGGGGCTGACCCCGTTGTGCGCCTGCAAGGCGCGGTTGAGATCCGCGGCGCCGCCGATGTTGACCATCGACCACTGGCCACGCAGTTCGTGGCGGCCGCGGCGGTAGCGCGCATCCACCGCGGAAACGGCCACCGTGGGGGTTTCGATGTCCAGCCGGATCAGCCCGAAGCCGGCGCCCCCGCGCCACACGCTGGCCCCCGCCGTCAGGCCCGCGCGCCGATACTCCAGCCGCCCCGTAACCGCGGGATCGCTGGCATCGGCCCGAGAACCCTGTTGCCGCCCGCCGGCAATGCCCTCCTCGGCCGAAAACTCCGCGGCGTTGAGGCCCGGCACCACGTACGCGCGATACGAAAACCCCGCGCCGAGATCGCCGAACGCGCCCACTCCCGTGTCGCGCCAGGTCGTCGGCACGATCACCGTGTCGACGAAGGTCCGCTCGACCCCGTTGAAGGTCGGGGGCTCGTGACGCTCGTTGATGATGCCCACCGGGACCAGAACCATGCCGGCGCGGAGGTTGAAGCGCCGGCCGACCAGCAGGTCAATGTAGGCCTGCTCGATGGCCACCTCGCCGGTCTCCACCCCGCCTTCGACCGCGACCAGAGCGTGCTCGACCTCGACCTCGGACCAGAACTTCAGCCGATCCGAGAAGCTGTGCCCGACCATGAGCACGAAGCGATGCAGGTCAACCGCGGTCGGCTGGTCCTGCACCTTGTTCAGATGCATCTCCATGTAGCCGGACAGCGTGGGCCCGCCCTCGCGAGGAGGGGCCGCCGGCTGCGCTTGAGCGGTCGCGGGACCACCGGCCCACAGCATGACCGCCAACGCCGCCTGTCCGGCACGGCCCGCAGCGCGACAGCGGAACTTCCAGTCTACGAACTTAAAAAGTTGAACCATCGAAGATAATATTTTGATTCATCAAAATACAGCCTTTGTCCGTGGCTGTCAACGAAAAAGGGGTCGGGGATCTTTTCCGGACACACCTAGAGGAATAGGCCGAAAACGCGCGGCGCGGACCTGGGAGTTGCCCGGCCTTCCCTATGGAGGATCTCGAAAAAGATCCCCGACCCCTTTATGGAACGACCCGGGCGCCGGTGAGGAAACGCTTGTACTGCGTGTATTCCGTCGTGGTCCGCAGCCGCGGCATGCCGGAACTGCGGGTGATGCGGAGGGCCGAGGCCGACACCGGGAGAATCAGCGTCTCGTCGGGATCGCTGAATCGGACCGCCTTGAATCGGATCGAGGTATCGAACCGCTCCATCGTCCACACGGAACGGTCCGGCGCCCGCCGGGCCACCTTCCACGGCAGCCGGATGTCGACCAGGCCGATCAGTCCCTGGTCGAGCCGCAACACATCGAAGGATTCCGCATCGATCCAGATGCGGCCGCGCATGCCGCCGTCGATCGAGTAGCTGACGCAGTCTTCCTTGCCGTCGACGAGCGACACGTCGACGGTCGGCTTGGCCTTCATCCGGTAGTCGATGAGGATCGCCTGGCGCCCGTCCTGCCGGCCGGTGCCGGCCACGATGAAGTGGTAATCGACCCGCTGTTGCGGGAGCAACATCGACAGCGGCTGCGTTTCGCTGCTCTGCTGTTCGGGCGTCGTGCAGTTGTCGTAGTCGTTCTTGCGCGGCGGATGGCCGTTGACCTTGAGCACCTGGCGCAGGGTCTTCGCTTCGAGCGGCGTCTTCGTGTCGGCGTCGGGGTCCCACGACAGCCGCAGCTCCGACTGCACCGTGCGCGAGCGGCCCTCGGCCGAGAGGCCGAAGCCGAGGGGCTGCAGCCCGACGGTTTCGAGGCAGACGAGGCTTTGCGCGCGGGCGAAGAAGTACTGCACGCGCTCGCCGGCGCGGTGCAGCGTGGCCGCGAGATCGATCGGAGGATTGATCTCTTGAGCCGCGACGGTTGCGCCGACAAGGACCGCGAACGCAGCAGAGGTGGTGCGAACGAACACAGCGCCGAAATTATACCTGCACCGCCGGCATCGCTCCTTATTTGAGCTTGAGAATCTCGACGATTCCAGACGCAGTGACCTTGGCAATGAAGGGGCCCCGCCGCCTTGCGAGCTTGCGGATTTTCGGGAGCGCTCGGACCAGGATTTCGGCCTGTTGGGCGCCGGTCAGGTTGCCGCTGGTCAACGTAAACACTCGCGCCCGCGCGTTCGAGTAGGCCTGGCGTTCCAGAGGGCGCCGACGAATCTGGGCGTCCTTGGTCAGGACAATCCACTCAGGATGCTCAGCCAAGGCAGCCAGCCAGACTTCGTCCAGGGCGCCGGTTGGGAACTTCTCGTGATGCGCAATGACCGTCGCTCCCGCCAGACGGAGAGCTTCGGGCACGTCATAGCGGCCGAGGCATTCGTCGGTCAGGATTGTCAGGACTGGTTCAGGCGGCCGTCTTCCTGAGCTCGCAGCGGATCGCTTCGTCGATATCTTGCGGCCTGAGGCCATAGTCTCGGACCAGGGTTTCGTGCGAGTCGCCTGCCGTAAAGCGCTCGGCTATCTCGGCGGTCGGAACTCTCGAACCGGCAATGACCGGCCGACCGAATGCGACACGCGGATCGATCGCGATTGACTTTGGGGCGCTGGACAGGTTGCCCCCAGCCCTGGTGAACGGAAACATGCGCACGGGAATTCCGCGGTTGTTCCATTCGATGCGCTTCAGGTGAACATCGAGTACTGCGCGCATCGCCAACTGGCCGTTCTCAGAAATGTTCTCGAGTTGCCCGAGCTTCTCGATGAACAAATGGCTGCCGTCGGTTTCCATCTTCTCGTCGATCAATGGGTGCTTGTGGCCGTAGCGCTCCGCGAGGTAGTTGATGGCCCGGCGGACGCGGCGCATGTCCACGCCATGACGGCGGCGGATTGCAGACAGCACATGCAATTCCAGGAGGTTCACGAAAGACAGCAAACCTCCGTCCGGATCGGCCGGCGCGACAACGGGCGCGGAGAATCCCTTGCCTGAGGAGTCTTCACGTCCCCTCGTCCATTTCCGGAGAGTTCCCTCAGGCACCCACAGGTAATGCGCCGCCTGAGCCGGCGTGTATGCCGGGATTTCACGCGGGTCTTTTCCGCTGTATGGATCGAATGCCTTAGGGCGGCGGTTCACGAAGGTTCACCCCCTGGTGCGGTTGATACTGGAATAGTACCACGCGCCGACGCCTAGCAGAATGGTCGGGACGCGCCGGGCGTGAAGGCCCGCCCCTTACTGCTTGTCGAGTTCCTTGACGTTCACCGTGAAACCGAACGGCACCTTCGTCGGCGCGTAGCAGACCGTCTCGTCGCACGCCTGGTACTCGAGGCGGCCGCTCACCTTCGCGGTGGGCGAGGCGGCCAGCGCCTTCTTCGCCTCCGGCGTCGCGAGGACCGTCAGGTTCTGCACGAGCGTGAAGGGCTTGCCGTAGGTCTCGACCTTCTCGTTCAGTTCCTTGAAGTGATAGATCTCCGACGGCGGGTACGACGTCGGCGGCACCTTCAGCCAGGGCTGCGGATCGAGCTTCACCGCGATCACCTGGTAGTCGTGCTTGCCCGGCGCGTAGACGTGCATCGCCTTCTTCGGCGTCACGACGAAGGCCAGCGCGAGGCGCCGGCCGGGCGCGACGTCGGCGGCATTGAGGGACGTGATCACGGAGAGGTGCATCGTCGTGGTCAAGACCGCCGCCGGACGAACGCCAGCCGGGGCTTGCGCCTCGAGACCGGCGCCGCAAACGCCGAATCCCACGCAAACGAGAGCCAGGTTCAGGTGTTTCATCGCCCCTACGATACCGCAGGCCAGGCACTCTACGCACCCGTAGGCACTGTACGCACCTTGGTTCTAGCTGCTAAGATCCCAGAACTGCGATGGCCGTTCGCCCGCCGACCCGGATTCTCGTGGCCGAAGACGATCCCGATATCGGGAGCCTGCTCGAGCATTACCTGCGCAAGGCGGGGTTCCTCCCCACGCTCGTCGCCTCGGGCCGGGACGTGCTGCCGCAGATCAAGCGCGAGCCGCCCGACCTGGTCGTGCTGGACCTGATGCTGCCGGGCCTCGACGGGCTGCAGTTGTGCCGCGCGATCCGGGCCGATGCGAACACGGCGGCGATTCCCCTCATCATGCTCACCGCGAAGGGCGAGGAATCCGATCGCATTGTCGGCCTCGAGCTGGGCGCCGACGACTACATCACCAAGCCGTTCAGCCCGAACGAGGTGGTGGCCCGCGTGCGCGCGCTGCTCCGCCGGGCGCAACGCGCCGCGCCGGCCGACAGCCGGCTGACGTATGGCGTGCTCTCGGTGGATGTCGATCGGCACGTGGTCAAGGTCGACGGCCGCGAGGTCAAGCTGACGGCGAAAGAGTTCCTGTTGCTGCAGTACCTCATGCAGCACCGCGGGCGTGTGCTGTCGCGCGACCTGCTGCTGTCGGACGTGTGGAGCTACTCCTATACCGGCGGCACGCGCACCGTGGACGTCCACGTCCGCCGCCTGCGCGAAAAGGTCCCGATGCTGGCCGAGGCGATCGTGACCGTCAAACAGTTCGGATACAAGCTGCTGGATCCCGCACCGGCGTGATCGGCCTGCCGTCGCCTCTCCTGTTCGTTCTCGCCTTCGCGGCCGGCGCGATTTTCGCGCTGGCGGCGCTGGCCTGGTTTCGATCGTCAACCGAGGCGCGCCAGCGCCAGCGGGTGGACACGATGCTCTCGGTCGCCCGCCGCTACACGCTCGGCGATCTGAGCCGGCCTGCCCCGGACTACGGAGACGACGACCTCGGCAGCGTCGCGCGCGGGATGGATCAGGCCGTGCAGGAACTCGGCCGCCGGCTCGACAGCCTCGCGCGCGATCGCGCGCGCATGGAGGCCATTCTCGCCAGCATGATCGAAGGCGTGCTCGTCGTCAACGAGCAGGGCCGCCTGCAGCTGGTCAACGACGCTGCGCGGCGGATTCTCAAGCTCGAGAAAGACTCGATCGATCACTCGTATGTCGAGGCGATCCGCCACCCCGGCATCGTCGAGCACATCGGCCGGGCGTTGAAGGGCGAAGAACCCGAGGGCCTCGAGCTCTCGGTGACGCGGGATACGACGCGCACGCTCGTCGCGCGCGTCGCGCCGGTCGTGACCGCCGGCCGCGGCGCGGTGCTCGTGATGCACGACATCACCGACCTGCGGAAAGCGGATCTGATCCGCCGCGACTTCGTGGCCAACGTGTCGCACGAGCTCCGCACGCCGCTCACCGCGATCAAGGGCTACGCCGAGGCGCTGCTCGACGATGGCGACGATGCCGAGGCGCGGCGGCGATTCCTCGAGATCATCCACCGCCATGCGACGCGGATGGAGCGGCTCGTGAAGGACCTGCTGCGGCTGGCGCGGCTCGATGCCGGCCAGGAAGCGGTGGAACTGGCGCCGTGCGACATCGACGCCCTGGTCCGGGGCATCGTCAACGATTTCGACGCGGTGGCGCAGGAGAAGGGGCAGACCATCGGCGCGCACATCGCGCCCGAGGCCGCGATGCTCGTCACCGATGCCGCGAAGCTGCACGACGTGGTGCGGAACCTCGTCGAGAACGCGGTGAACTACACGCCCGAGGGCGGCGCGATCGACGTCGGCGCCGCCGTCAAGGCGGGCCGCTTCCAGTTGACCGTCGCCGACACGGGGCATGGCATCGCTCCGGACGATCTCGGACGGGTGTTCGAGCGCTTCTACCGCGTCGACAAGTCGCGGACGCGGCCCGGCGGCACCGGCCTCGGGCTCTCGATTGTCAAACACCTCGTGCAGGTCTTGAACGGCGAGGTCGTCGTCGAGAACCAGCCAGGTGGCGGCGCGCTGTTCACGGTGATCCTGCCGTGGCGATCCTGAGGGGCGCCGCTCTCACCATCGGGGTCGGCCTGGCGCTCGCGTGCGGCCCGCCGCCGCCGCGGAGCGTCGAGCTGGCGACGACCACAAGCGTACAGAACTCTGGACTGCTGGATTCGGTGCGGCCGGCCGCCGAGGCCGCAACCGGCCTGCTTATCAGGGTGCACGCGGCGGGCAGCGGCCGCGCCCTGCAGATGCTGGCGAACGGCGCCGTCGACGCGGTCATCAGCCACGCTCCTGATACGGAGCAGCGGCTCCTGGTGGAGCATCCCGGCTGGTCGTATCGGAAGATCGCGTACAACGCGTTCGTCGTGGTCGGGCCGCGTTCGGACCCGGCCCGCCTGCGCGAGTCGCGAGACATCGTCGACGCGTTTCAGCGCATCGCCGATTCGGGCTCGACATTCGTGTCTCGCGGGGATGAATCGGGCACACACGAGCGTGAAGACACGTTCTGGAAAGCCGCGGGCCGCCGCCCTGCCGGCGGACGCCTGATCGTCAGCGGCCGCGGCATGGCCCAGGCGCTCCGCCACGCGGACGAAGCGCAGGCGTATACCCTCACGGATGCGCCCACGTTCTGGCAAGTCGGTGATGGTCTGGACCTGCAGATTCTGTTCGACGACGATCCTCGTCTGATGAATACGTACGCGTTGGTCCATCGGCGCGACCGTCCCGAAGCCCTCGCACTCGCGGAGTGGATTCACTCCGCGGCCGGCCGCGCGGCGATGGCGGCGTTTACCATCGACGGGCGCCGCGGGTTCGAGCCGTGGCCCGAGGGGTGCGCCGCCGCCGCGCCGGCGGCTCTTCCGTGTGCGCCATCGAAGTCCGCACCGTGATTGCTGAGGGCCTCAGATTAGAACTGCGTGTACAGCCACGCCTTCTCAAACCACACCTTGCCCCAGTGCCAACGCCTGCCTGGGCCGCGCAGGGTGATCGTGGGTGTGGGTTCCGCGTAGAAATCTCCCGCGCCGAACCCGGCCCGGCCGTCGCCGGTTTCAATGAAGCACTCGCCGTATCCATTGAATTGCGCCGGCTTGCCCGTGCCGGTGATGGCGCGTGCGATGTTGTGCGCGACGACCTCGCCTTCGCGGTGGGCAAACACGCCTGCCTTCGGCAAGGGCTTGCCGAGCTTCAGGGGAATGGCGACGACGTCGCCAATGGCGTACACCCGTGGCCACCTGGTCTCGAGCGTATGGCGATCCACGGACATCCAGCCCGTCTCCCCGGCCATGCCGCTGTCGCGGATCACGGCTGGCGCCCGGTGGGGCGGCACGTAGGCGAGAAGATCGAAATCGGCGTGCGCACCATTCGAGAACATCAGGCGCTTCTGCCCTGCGTCAACGGCCGTCACCTGGTGTTCTGGATGGTACGCGATGCCTTTCGCCGTGAGCAGCTGGCGCACCGCACCTGACACGCCAGGGCCGGCGACGCCCATCGGTGCCGGTTCGGCGGCATAGAGGTCGATCTGGACGGCGCCGCGAAGACCCTGCCGCCGGAGCCAGCCGTCGATCAGCATCGCGCCTTCATACGGCGCCGCCGGGCATTTGTACGCCGGGGCGGCGGTCAAGACGACGATCCGGCCGGCGTGAAATCGCTGCAACGCATCCCACAGGGTTTGCGCGCCACCCAGCGTGTAGAAGTTGTGACCCGCGCCGCTCAATCCAGGAATCGAGCCCGCATCGAGGTCGGCACCCAACGTAATCACGAGATGGTCGGCGGCAAGCACGTCGCCGCCAACCGTCACGAGACGCCGCTCGGGGTCGACATGCTCGATCTCGCCGGTCCGCACCTCGATGCCCTGGCGCCCGAGCCGCGAGAGCGGCCGCGTGATCGCGCCCGGTGTGCGCCGGCCGACCATGAGCCAGAGCAGCGACGGCGCGAACACGTGGCCTCGTTCGCGATCGACGATGACGATCCGGTGCTCGCGGCCCAGGCGCTTCCGCAGCGTTCTGGCCGTGGAGACGCCGCCAATACCGCCGCCAAGGATGACTGTCGTCGTGGGATCCGGCATATTTCCTCTCCGCCCTTCGTGGGCGACTAGAACACCAATGTGCGATCCGCCCACTGCACCCAGTTTGTCAGCTCCTCGAGCGAGCTGCGGTGCGTCGCCTCGGCCAGTTCGGCGTCGGCAATCCCGCGAGCGTCCATACAGGTCGCGCACACGCCGATCTCGCCGCCGAGCCGCCCCACATTCCTCAGCATGACCTCGGCGTTGTAGTAGCCCTGCGGCACTTTCTGGTCCTTCTTGGCGCAGCCCGCCGCGTCGCCAAGCAGGAACACCTTGACCTGTTCGCCCTCGCGCTTCGCCAGCGACCCGGCGAGCCTGAGCGCGTTATAACTGCGCTCGGTGCCGTACGGCGGGTCGTTCAGAATGAAGAGTGTTTTCGCCACAACTGGTACCTCCACGGTTCCTGGTCACTAATGGGCACTGCCATCACCGTCGTCGGTCACGCGTCTCGCTCATTCGCGTCGCGGCGACGATCCCCGACGCGAAGGTGAGCGCCGCGATCGCCCACATCGCCGCACCAAGCCCGAACGCGTCGGCGATGAGCCCGGCCAGCAGCGCGCCGAGGGCGTACCCGAGGTCGCGCCAGAGGCGGTAGACGCCAACGGCCGATGCCCGCCACGCCGGATGCGCCACGTCTCCGACAGCCGCCAGCAGGGTTGGATAGACCATCGCGGTTCCGAGGCCCAGCAGTACGCCGCCAATCGCAAACCCGGCAAACGTCGCGGATAGCGCGGTGGCGGCGATGCCCACGGCCTGCACCCACATGCCCCAGACGATAAGCGGCTTCCGGCCGGTCCGATCCGAGAGCGCGCCGGTGACCAGCTGCCCGACGCCCCACGTGGCCGGGTAGATCGCCGCGAGCAGACCGATCGCCTCGAGACGGAGTCCCGCGGCGGCGAAAACGAGCGGGAACAAGCCCCACGCCATGCCGTCATTCAGGTTGTTGACGAGCCCCGCCTGGCTGACGCTGGAGAGGTTGCGGTCGCGAAGCGTCGTGCGCCAGAACACGTCTCGAGGCGTCAACTGGCCGTCGGGTCGCAGCCGGTCGGCGCTCGCCGACTCGTGCAACACGTGGTCGGTCGTGTCCCGAATGACCAGCGCCGACAGCGCCAGCCCGACGAAGACAAAGCCGACGCCGAGATAAAACGGCTGCGGTCTCAGCCCGAACGTGGACGCGATCCAGCCGGTGGCGAGGGCACTCGCGGCGACGGCGAGGTACCCGGCGAACTCGTTGAGGCCCATCGCGAGTCCACGCTGTGCCGGACCCACGAGGTCGATCTTCATGATGACGGTGATCGACCAGGTGAGGCCCTGGCTGACGCCGAGCAGGAGATTGGCGAACAACACCCAGCTCCAATTCGGCGCCCACATGAGGATGAAAGGCACGGGCATGGCGACGAGCCATCCGGCGACGAGGATCCGTTTGCGCCCGAACCGATCGGACCAGCGGCCCGCGCCGTAGTTGGTGAGGGCCTTGCTGATGCCGAAGACCAGGATGAAGGAGAGGATCGCCGTTCGCGCGGCGATCCGAAACTCCTGCTCGGCAATCGCGGGCAGGATGCTGCGCTCCATGCCGACCATCGCGCCCACAAACGCGTTGACGACGACCAGCAGCGCGAACTGCCCGAGGTTCTCGCGCAGGCCGAGGCGAATCACTGGCGCATCGCGGAGAGGTTCACACCCACGACCCCGTAGCGCCGCGCCGTCCGTTCCTTGCTGGTCCCGGCGAAGCAGTCGAATCGCGCGGTGATCCGCGGCTGGTCGAATCCGGCCGATTGGAACGCCTCGATGAGCTCTGCTTCCAGCAGAGCGCCGGCGATTCAACCGGTCCAGAGGTCAATGTCCCGCAGCGCGCTGTCCGGGAGGATCTCGCCGATGATGATGTCGGCAATCTGCACGCGGCCGCCCGGCTTGAGGGCGCGGGCGATCTCGGCGATGGCGCGGTGCTTGTCGGGCACGAGGTTCAGCACGCCGTTCGAGATCACGACATCGACGCTGTGGTCGGCGACGCCCAGCCTGGTGGCGTCTCCGTCGCGGACCTCGACCTGACCCAGCCCGCACGCGGCGGCCCCCGCGGTGGCGCGTTGCCGCATGGCCTCCGTCATGTCCACGCCAATCGCGCGGCCGCGAGGCCCGACGCGTTGCGCGGCCAGCAGCAGATCGGTCCCCGCCCCGCAGCCGACGTCAAGGACGACGTGCCCTTCAGGGATCCGATCGATCGCGTGCGGATTGCCGACGCCGGCGAACGACGACGTCACTTCGAGGGGCAACGCCGACAACTCCGCCGCGTCGTAGCCCAACCTCGCGGCGGCATAGTCGGGGCCACGATGGAAGTGGAAGTCGCCCCCCGGCGCCGCCGCCACGCGCGAGTACATCGTCTGGACTTCCGAGCGCAGGCTCGCCACGTCCAGGTCAACGGGACACGTCAATGCCACGGTCACCTCCCTGTTGGATCACAGCTTCGAAACGACTGCGCCGAACGGCGATCGCCATCGGCGCTCCTCTCATCACGCGCGTTCTCCGGTTCCGGCGCCGGCTTCCACCGGCAGGCCGGCGGTCTTCCACTCGGGGAAACCGGCGGCCAGACGTTGCGCCTTGCGGCCCGACGCCCGGAGCAGCGCGACCGCCTGGTCGGCATACACACAGTACGGTCCGCGACAATAGGCCACGTACCGCTTGGCCTTGGGCAGTTCGCGCAGCCGGCGCTGCAAGTCGTCGATCGGCACCGACACGGCGCCCGCGATGTGACCCGCGGCGTACTCGCGCGCCGGCCTGGCGTCGAGAATCACGACGTCGCGGGCGCGCGCGCGCCGGAGCAGCTCCTCCATCTGCACCGGCTCCGGATCGGATCGATCGCCGAAATGCTCGCGGACCAGCCGGTCCAATTCGGCAAACTGGCGCTCGGCGACGGTGCGGATCGCCGCGCACAGGTCCGAGACGCCCGGGTCGGCGAGCCGGTAATACACGAAGAGGCCCTGCTTCCGGCTGTCGACGAGGCCGGCACGGCGGAGGGCCTGCAGATGTTGGGAGGTATTGGCGAGCGACGTGCCGGTTTCGATCGCCAGCGACTCCACGGTTCGTTCGCCCTGGGCCAGCAGGTCGAGGACCTCGAGGCGATGGGGACTGGCCAGGGCCTTGCCGAGGCGGGCGAACTGGCCGTAGAGGCGGTCCTTGAACTGCCGGTGGGCGGCATCGCTCATAGTCAAGTGATCAATAGACTAATTGACTAGTGGCTGTCAAGCCACCCGCACAGGCCCGCGACGCCGAAGGCGTGCGAGAATCGCGGAAGCATGATGAAGACCGCAGTCGGGATGCTCATCGCCGTGGCCGTGCTGACCGCCGCCCCGGCGGCCCATCCGGGTCATGGTGAAGTGGCGATGCTGTCGGGCAAGGTCACTGCCGTTGAGACGGATCGGATCCAGATCGACGTGTTCGACCGCGCCTCGTTCAGCCGCAAGCGGGTCTGGGTATTCGTCGACGCCAAGACCAAGATCCAGAACGGCAAGGTGCGGGTGGCCGCGACCGAGCTGAAGCGCGATCTGGAAATCGATTGCATCGCGGAAACCGAGGAAGGCAAGGACGGCGCCACGGCCCTGCGCGCCGTCCAGATCCGGTTCAAGCGGTCGAAATAGGCCGGCCCGGCCGATCGTCACGAAGGGCTGTCGGCTGCGTCGCGTGTGAATACCCGGCACAGTACCGGCAGCACCACCAACGTCAGAATGGTGGACGACAGAATCCCTCCGACGACGACCGTGGCCAGCGGCCGTTGGACCTCCGCTCCCGTTCCCGTGGCCAGCGCCATGGGCAGGAAGCCCAACGACGCCACGAGGGCGGTCATCAACACCGGCCGCAAGCGCGCGACGGCGCCGTTGAATATTGCGTCGTCCACCGACGCGCCGCCGGCGCGGAGCCGGTTGATGAACGTCAGCATCACCAGTCCGTTCAGCACGGCCACGCCCGACAGCGCGATGAACCCGACCGCGGCCGAGATCGACAAGGGAATGTCGCGCAGCCAGAGCGAGAGCACGCCGCCGGTGAGCGCCAGCGGCACGCCCGTAAACACGAGCAGCGCATCGCGCGCGTTGCCAAACGTCGCGAACAGCAACGCGAAGATCAGCAGGACCGCCATGGGCACGACCACCTGCAGGCGTTGCCGCGCCGAGAGCAGCTGTTCGAACTGTCCGCCCCACGCCGTCCAGTACCCCGGCGGAATCGTCACGCCCTCCTGAATCCGCCGCTCGGCGTCGGCCACGAACGAGCCGATGTCTCGGCCCCGCACGTTGGCGGTGACGACGACGCGGCGCTTGCCGTTTTCGCGGCCGATCTGGTTGGGCCCGATGGCCATCTCGAATTCGGCCACCGACCCCAGGGGAATATAGCGGTCCGAGCGACGGGTGATCGCCTCGACCTCTCCCGGAGACGCGCGGCGTCCCGCCGGGAGCGGGATGGGCAATCGCTCGAGGCCGTCGAGATCCGTGCGCAGATGTTCCGGCAGCCGGACGATGATCTCGAAGCGGCGGTCGCCGTCGTACACCTGCCCCGCGCTCCGTCCCCCAATCGCGACTTCAATGACCTCCTGGACATCGGCCACATTCAGCCCGAGCCGTGCCATCGCCGGCCGATCGAGTTGGACCGTCAACAGCGGCAGTCCCGTCGTCTGCTCGATCTTCACGTCCGCGGCCCCGGGAACCCCCGCCAGCACGCGCTCGACGGCGGCCCCGACGTCCTCGAGCGTGTCCATGTCGTCGCCAAAGACCTTCACGGCCACGTCGCTGCGCACGCCGGCGATGAGCTCGTTGAACCGCATCTGAATCGGCTGAGTGAATTCGTAGTTGTTGCCGGGCAGTTGGAACAGGTCGGTTTCAAGCTGCCGGACCAGCGCCGCTTTGCTCTTGCCCGGATCGGGCCACGCCGACGGCGGCTTCAGCATCACGTAGGTGTCGGCGACGCTGGGCGGCATCGGGTCGGTCGCGATCTCGGCCGTGCCGATCTTCGAGAACACGTAATCCACTTCCGGATACGTCTTGAGCTTGCGCTCGACCGCGTGCTGCATCTCGACGGCCGTGGTCAGGCTGGTGCCGGGAATGCGCAAGGCATGCACCAGCAGGTCGCCTTCGTCCAGGCTCGGCAGGAACTCCGTGCCGAGACGAGCCGCCATGACTCCGGTGATCATCATCAGGACGACCGCCGACACGACGGTGGCGAGGCGGTTACCGAGCGCGGCTCGCAGCGCCGGCTGATAGGCGCGCGTCGCCCAGCGGACCAGCACGTTCTCCCGTTCGGACATGCGGCCCGTCAGGCCAATCGCCAGTGCCGCGGGGACGAACGTCATGGAAAACACCATCGCACCCGCGAGCGCCGCCAGCACCGTGAAGGCCATCGGATAGAACATCTTCCCTTCGATCCCGGTCAGCGTCAGGATCGGCAGGTACACGATCATGATGATCAACTCGCCGAAGATGGTCGCCTTGCGCACCTGGCGCGAGGCGTCGAACACCACCTCGAACCGCTCCGCGCGCGTCAGCAGCCGGCCCACTTCGTGTTGCCGCTCGGCCAGCCGGCGCACGCAGTTTTCGACGATGATGACGGCGCCGTCGACGATGATCCCGAAGTCCAGCGCGCCGAGGCTCAGCAGGTTGCCGCTGACCCCGCGCTCCACCATCCCGGTGATCGCAAACAGCATCGAGAGGGGGATGACGCACGCGGTAATGATGGCGGCCCGGATGTTCCCCAGGAACGCGAACAGGACCAGGATCACCAGCAGCGCGCCGATCGTCAGGTTGTGCTGGACGGTCTCGATCGCGGCATCCACCAGCTTCGAGCGGTCGTAGACCGTCTTCGCCACGACGCCGGCCGGGAGCGTCCGGTTGATCTCCGCCATCCGGTCGGCCACCCGCTGCGAGACCACGCGGCTGTTCTCGCCCATCAACATGAAGGCGGTGCCGACGACGACCTCGCGGCCGTCTTCGGTCGCGGCGCCGGTGCGGAGTTCCCGGCCGAGCAGCACCCGGGCCACGTTGTGCAGGTAGATGGGCGTGCCGTTGACGTTGCCGACGACGATGCGCTCGATGTCCTCGATCGTCGACACCTGGCCCGGCGCCCGGACCAGGTACTGCTCACCCCGGCGCTCGATATAGCCCGCGCCGACGTTGGCGTTGTTCGCGGCCAGCGCCGCCAGCACGTCTCGAAACGACAACCCGTAGGCCATCAGTTGCGCGGGATCCGGCGTGACATGAAACTGCTTCGTGTACCCCCCGATGCTGTTCACGTCGGCGACGCCGGGCAGGTTCCGCAGCTGGGGCCTCACGATCCAGTCCTGCACCGTCCGCAGGTCCATGCCCGAGTACGGCTGGCCTTCCGGCGTGCGGGCGCTGTCCGGCGCTTCAACCGTCCACAGGAAGATTTCGCCAAGGCCCGTCGCGATGGGACCCATCGACGGCGTGATGCCCGGAGGGAGGTTGCCTCGGACTTCGAAGATGCGCTCGTTGACGAGCTGCCGCGCGAAGTAGATGTCGGTGCCGTCCTCGAAGATGACGGTGACCTGCGACAGGCCGTAGCGCGAGATCGATCGCGTCTCCTCCAGCCGCGGCAACCCGGCCATCGCCGTTTCCACCAGGTAGGTAATGCGCTGCTCGGCCTCCAGGGGCGAATAGCCCGGCGCTTCGGTATTGATCTGCACCTGGACGTTGGTGATGTCCGGCACGGCGTCGATGGGCAGCCGTTGATAGTTGTAGACACCCAGCACCGCGATGCCGAGGGTCGCGGAGAGTACGATCCACCGCTGCGCAATCGAGAATTGGATGATGCGTTCGATCATGCTGATCCCTAGTGGTCGTGCGTCGCGCCGAGCTTGCCGATCTCGGCTTTGACGGCGAAACTGTTCGCCGCCGCATACTGATCACCAGCCTTGAGTCCGCTCAAGACCTCCACCCACTGTCCGTCCGTTCGTCCCAGCTCGAGGGGCCGCGCCTCGAACCAGTCTCCGTACTTCACGAACACGACCTGCCAGTCCCGGAACGTCTGGATGGCATCCGCGGAAACGGCGAGGGCCACAGTGCTTTCCTCACGCACGAGCCTTACCGTTACGAACAGTCCGGGCCGCCACTGGCCACGGGCATTGGAGAGGGTGAGCCGGGCGGTGGCCGCGCGTGAGTCTTCCCCGACCAGCCGCCCCACGAAATCGATACGGCCGGTGACCTCGGTCCCAAGATCGGTGGAGATCACCGCGGCCTGCTGACCCTGCCGTACCGCCGCGAGGTCTTTCGCGTACACCGAGATCTCGACCCACACGGACGACAGGTCGGCAACGGTGAAAATGCGTGCGTCGGCTGCCACCGCCTCGCCAATCGTCACGTCTCGCTCCACCACCGTGCCGTCGAGCGGTGATCGGATCTCGTATCGCGCCAGGCTCTCCGCGGGCGCCTTGGCGAGGTTCGGCAGGCTTCCGATCGCCACCCCAAGGATGCGCAGCTTCTGTCCGGTCAGTTGCAGGTTCAGTTCAGCCTCGTCGAACGCGCGCTTCGCCTCGAGGTAATCGCGTTCGGCTGAGATCTTTTTCTTCCAGAGGGCTTCCTCGCGTTCGCGCGTAACCCGCGCGAATTCGACGCGGTTGGCGGCGGCCAGGTAGTCGCTCTTCGCTTCGGCCAACTCGCGGCTGCTGAGCACGGCCATCAGCTCACCGCGGCCCACGCGATCGCCGGTCTTCTTCAGCACTTCGGTGACCACGCCCGCCAGGCGCGGCACGACCTGGGCGACCCGCGTTTCGTCTGCCTTCACTTCGCCGGGCAGCTCGAGCACCGTCTGCATGATGCGCGGCCCAACGGTGCTGACGACGATGCCGGCGCTCTTGACCTGGTCGACGCCGAGCTGGACCTTGCCTTCGATCTGCGAGTACGACCACGAGTGCTGCCGGCCCGCGCGCGTGGCGAGCACCTTCACATCAAACGAATGCGGTTCTTCCACGACGGCTTCGCCGCGCAGATAGTCCGCTTCAGGCGTGAAGGTGATCCGGTCCACGCGTCCGCCAAGGCGATGCAACTCGACAACGAGGTTGACCTCACGCGGCGCCACCGGCTGTCGCGTGGAATCATACGGATACACGCGAAAGTGCGGGGGCACGCCGGTCTCGTAGATGGTCATCTCGACCTGGAGGCCAGCGTCGGACAGCAGTCGCGCCCCGTGCGGGCCGCGCGGATAATCGAGGGCACCGGGCGGTTCGGCCTCCGCCCCGGCGCTGCCACCGGGATCGGTCCGCAGAATCGCGGCCGTAAGCGCAAGGCCAATGACGACGACAATCGCGACGATGAAGACGGTCTTCTTCTGCATGATGATCTACTCTCTCGCGTTCGGGGGCGGGCCCGGCGGTGCCGGGAGCGGGGCGCCGATCAGACGCTCGACGTTCGCAACCGCCTTGTAGTAGTCGGACAACGCTCGCAGGTACTGGCTGCCCGCGTCGACCAAGGTGCGCTGCGCATCCAGGACGTCCAGGAAGCCGAACCGGCCCAATCGATAGCCTTCGCTGATGGCGTCGAAGGTCTGCTGCGCGCCGGGAAGCACCGCCGTGCGCAGGATGGTGATCTCGTCGTGCGCGGCCGCCAGCGCCGCATAGGCGTCCGCCAGCACGGCGGCCACGCGTGCCTCGGCGGCACGACGCTCCTCGTGCGCCTTGGCGAGGCGGAGGCGGGCCTCTTCTATGCCACCTTTGTTGCGATTGAACAACGGTAAGGGGATGGATGCGCCGACCACGAACGCGTTGCTGTCGACGGTCGTATACCGCCGATAGCCGGCCGACACGGCGACATCGACGACCCGCCTCGATCGTTCGAGTGCCAGCGCCGCCTCCCGTTGCAACACCTCCGCCGCCCAGCGGGCCAGCTCGGGGCTTTGATCGAGCATCGCCGCGAGACCGCCCACCGCGGGCAACGGCGGCGGCTCGGCCTTCAAATCGCCCACCACTGATTGGAACGCTGGAGTCGGGCTGCCCCATAGCAGCGCCAGGCGGGTGCGGCCGGCGGCGAGCGCGCGGCGTGCCCGTGCCGCTTCGGCCCGCACGGCGGCCAGCGCCACGTTCGCCCGGGTTTCCTCGATCGGCGAGACCACGCCGGCGGCCACCCGCGCGGCCACGTTTTCCTGAACCTGGGTGACAAGCCGTGTCGTCTCGTCAGTCAGCGCGACCACCTCCTGCGCAGCGAGGACGTCGGTGAACGCGCGGCTCACTTCGGTGAGGACGTCGATGCGCGCCGTCTCGTAGTCCCACTCGGCGAGATCGCGGTCGAGTGACGCAAGGCGCTGTCGCGCGGTCCGCTTCCCGCCCAGTTCGATGACCTGGCTGAGCTGGAGTGTGGTCTGCGGCTGCACGGGTTGGTCGCGGTTGTCGCCCGGCACGCGCGCGGCACCCAAGTCCTCGAGCAGCACATCCAGCGTTGGATTCGGCGGCCGGCCGGCTTGAAGGATGCGGGCCTCCAGCGCGCGCGTCTCCCAGGCGAAGGCCGCGAGCGCGGGGTTATGCAGGAGTGCGAGCGCCACGGCGTCCCGCAGGGACACGAGACCCGTCGGATTTTCAACCGTGGGCGCCTCGCGTCGCTCCAAATCGCCGGGCGCGGGTTGATACACGCGGACGCCATCGCCAAGCGGCCGGCGCGGGACGGCAACGCCGGGCTCCTGACCGTTCGCGTGGACGGGGGCCAGGACGGCGGTGGCCAGCAAGACAACGCACGCGGCGCGGGCCGAACGAGGTCTATCGACGCCAAGACCAACAGGCATGACACCTCTCAACGAGATCGAATTGTAGGGACGGAAACGGGCTGCAGCGGCCGCAGCAATATCCAGCAGGGGCTTAGGCGGGAGGCGCGCGAAGAGATCTGATTCGGATCGGGGGCCCGTGCGTCGGTGCGGCTTCGATCCGAACCGCCCGGCTGGCAAAGCGCCAGTCAGGCGAGGCGACGGCCAACTCCGCTGATATCAGCGGGCGGCGGTGGACGCCGTAAGGACGCTGAGAGTCGAACGCTGGATCGAGAGTTCTTACGGATGCGTGATCGCCATGACCGACGGAGGAGCCACCAACATGGTCAGTCGTGTGGTCAATGACGTGACGGTGGACGAGCGCCGGTCCGAACGAAGAGGCATGGACGTGCTCAGCCGGCAGCACCGATAACGCCAGCATGGCGGCGACCGCACAGACCGTCACGCCGATTCGAGTGGAGCGGGCTTTAAACAAGAACGTTCAGTATACGGAGCGCGCTCGTCCCAATGTCAAGACCTAACTTGCAAGGCACCGGCGCGAGCGGACCACTCTGGGAAAAGGTGACAGGTCTTGGTCACCCATCCCTGAAGCGGTTCAAAGGGCAAGGGACGTGAACGCGCATCTCGTGAGACTCTAGCCTCGCGCATGAGTACCGACCACAGTCCGCTGCTCGACCACGCCCTCGAGGCGCCCTCGGTGTTCAGACCCGGCGACCTCATGGATGCCGTGCGGCGAGAGCGCCAACTCGACGCCGTGCCAGTTCCGCCGCTCTGCATTCTCGACTTCGACGGCGATTTGGCCGATGGTCTGGCCCGCGATGGCACAGCGACACTCTCGGCGTCGTGGGCGTGCTTTCACACGCAGTTGCTGACCTTGACCATCGATGGGCTGGAGTGCGGGGTCGTGCCACGAACCATTGGCGGGCCGTATGCGGTACTGATCGCCGAGCAGCTTCACGCCGCCGGCGCCCGCCTCATCGTCGGGCTGACCTCGGCCGGCCGGCTTCAGCCAACACTTGCGCTTCCCAGCATCGTCGTGGTCGACGCCGCGGTCCGGGACGAGGGCACGTCGCTCCACTACTTGAAGGCGTCGCCGACTGTATCCACGCCCACACCGTCACTGGTGACGCATCTGGCCCGCGAGCTTGGAGCGGTTGGCGCCGTGCAAGAGGGCCTTGTGTGGACCACCGATGCGCCCTATCGTGAGACCGAGGACCAACTGCGCCGATGGGCGGCAGCGGGGGCCTTGGCGGTAGAGATGCAAGCAGCTTCGTTGTTCGCATTCGGCGTCACGACCGGCGCCCGCATCGGCATGGTGGCTTTGATCAGCAACAGCCCGGCCACACCGCAGGAGCGATTCGATACGGGTGGACACGGCTACCGGCTTCGCGTGCTGACCGCCGTCGCTCGCGCCGCACGTGCATTTCTTGAAGATGTGGAATGATGGTTCCGCAATAGCCTGGAGGTCATGGTGGATATCGTGATGTACCCGCGAACCGCTCAACTCGCGTTTGGGGTTCTCTTCTCGAGCGCACTCATCGGGCTCGCGGCATGCGGCGGGCCCAGCCCGTCCGGCTCCCAACCCGCACCGCCGGCGGCCGCCAATGCGACGCCGGCCGCGGGCGCGACAGCGGAGCATCCCGAACTTGGCGAGGCCGCGGCCGTGACGGAAGACTCGTTGACCACGGCGGTGACGACGCACATGCAAGCGGAGGCCGCGCGACAAGGCGGCTCGCTCGCGATCCAGGATCCCCAGCAGCAGCGACAGTTGCACCTGACGCTCACAACCGTGCATCGGGAAGGCACCCGCAAGCTGCCGGACGGTCGCTACTTCGCGTGTGCGGATTTCAAAGGGAGCGACGGCCACACCTACGACCTGGATGTGTTCATGAAGCCAGACTTGAACGGATTGACCGCCGACGAACTCACTATCCACAAACAGGACGGCCAGCCTCGCTACAACTGGACGCAAACGGATGGGACCTGGAAACGGGAGCCGGTGACGCCGCGGTAGTGTCGAATGGGTCGAGTGGGGCCTTAGCCGCGGCCGCCCGTGTCAACGTGGAGACCATCCGCTTCTACCAGCGGAAGGGATTACTGGCGGAGCCGCCGCGCCGGCGTGGTGAGATCCGACGGTACGGGCCGGACGACGCGATCTTCGACGCATGGAGTCTGCGCTGGAGGCGTTGGTGGCGGACTGCTGCGCGACCCAGGGCACGGTGACATGCCCGTTGATCGCGTCGCTTCACGCGCCCGAATGGCGGTGACAGCCTGGCGGCATGGTCACTTGCTCCGCATCACCGTGCTCGTCACTTTTCTCTTGATCCTCGGCCTGCACGACGGCGTCGCATCGGCCGATCAGACCGTGACCATCCCGCAAACGACGCTCCCGATCCGGATCGATGGCGTCCTGGACGAGGAAGCATGGACATCCGCTGTAGATCTCGGTGCGCTCACGCAACGTGAGCCCCGGGAAGGCGCCGCGCCGTCCGAGCCGACCCGGGTCCGCCTCCTGATCGACGACAACAATCTGTACATCGGGATTCTCAATACGGACACCGATTCCGGGGCGATCGTCCGATCGCAGATGACCCGCGACGGCGACCTGGGGCAGGACGACAACATCGAGATCGTCCTCGACACCTTTCTCGACCGTCGCAACGGCTACTACTTCCAGGTCAACGCCCTTGGCGCGCAGGCTGACGGCTTGATCAGCAATAACAACGAGCCGAACAAACAGTGGGATGGCATCTGGGACTCTCGCGCGGCGCGGACGCCGGACGGATGGACGGTCGAGATCGCGATCCCCTTCAAGACCGTGAACTTCGATCCGGCGCAGGACGCGTGGGGATTCAACCTCCAGCGCACGATCCGGCGCCGGCAGGAGACCATCCGCTGGCAGGCGGCCCGCCAGAACATGCGCCTGGCGCAGCTGGCCGAGGCCTGCACCATCGGCGGCCTGGCCGGCCGCCGGCAAGGGCGAGGGCTCGACGTCCGGCCCTACCTCAGCGGTGGAGGGGCGAGAGACAGACGGGGCCGGCCGCTCGTCGGGAACG
>MELE01000195.1:0-12240 GCA_001768615.1 Acidobacteria bacterium RIFCSPLOWO2_12_FULL_67_14b
TCCATGTCCCAGACGTATGGTTCAAGCCAGCTTTCAAATGCGTTCAGCGAGATCTCGTCTCGCGCCAGCATCTGCAGCTTCTGCCTGACTTCGGCGGCTCTGATCAATGGCTTCCCCTCAACGCGTTGACCGCTGGACAATCAGGTGCGTTTTCAACCGCCGGAGACTCCGAGAACGAATGGAGGCTGGCGAACTTGAACTGCACGTCCCGAAGCGGAAACCAATCGACCGCATACCAGACGATCCCGATCCGCTCCCGGCCACCTACGTCTTTACCTGTGAATGGTACTACAGGGAGGTGGTCACCGGCCTTAAGGTTGCGGATGGGCACTTTTACGAGCTTTCAGACGCCACAACAACAGACCATGACCCCAAACACCTACGGATTGAAGGGGTTAAGTACGCGTTACACCAGGGGACAGGGTTCCTGTACGACGTTCGGCGCGACTTTACAGTTTTGCTCAAGCGCCATAGCCCCGTCTATGAGCTTTACGTGCGGTGGCGGCGTTTCACCTGCGCACGTTGGGGGTGGTGATTGATCGTGCGTTTTGATCCGACGCGAATCACTCGGGCCAATCCCTCATTAAACCGCGTCATTGTTCCCTTCGGATCATCGGCGGGCACGTCTTTTACCTCGGAGGAGATGCGGCTTCGCTTTTTCAGCACGGTTGCGGCAACTCCGAGCCGGTAAGCGCAACGTAAGTCAGGCGTCTATTGATGATGCCCTTGAGGGCGAGTGCGACGCGTGATGCGCCAGTCATTTTGTGAGTGTTGAAACGGAACGATTGTTCATCGAGGGAACGGAACAAGTGGATGCGGACGCGGCTATGGCCGCTGTCGCCGTGTCGTTCCAGCAGGCCCATGACGGCGACCTTGCCGGTCATGCCTGCGCCCTTGCGCCCGATGACGCGATTCTTTCTCGCGTAGTGCATATTCCGCGCCTTGCCGCCGATGAAAGTCTCATCGACTTCCACGTCGCCACGGAGCTTGCCGCCAGTCCCGTCCTGCAAGGCGAGACGCAGACGCGACAGCATGAACCATGCGGACTTCTGAGTCACGCCGAGGGCACGGGCCAGTTCGTAGCTGCTGATGCCGTTCTTGCAGTTGGTGAGCAGCCAGAGGGCCGGAAGCCACTTCTCAAAGCCAAGCGCGGAGTCTTCAAAGATGGTTCCGACCTTGAGGGAGAACTGCGCCTTGGCGTGCTTCCCGTAGCACTTGTAGCGGCGCTGAGTCTCCAAGTAGGTGACGTTTTCCGACCCGCACGCGGGGCAAGTCACCTTGCCGTCAGGCCATCGGATCGCTTCGACAGCCTTCCGGCAGTTGTCGTAATCCGCGAAGAAGAGGATCGCTTCGCGGAGGGTTTTGGGTTCGTTCGCGCTCGCCATGAGTGCATGATGGCAGGAACCTAATGGTTAGTCAAGTATATTATCACCGCTTTTAGGGGTGCCGGGACAATTTATGACCTTCACCGAATCGCGCATCCCTGGCGCTTGGCTCATCGACATCACGGCGATCCACGACCCCCGCGGCTTCTTCGCGATGACGTGGATCCCGGCCGAGCTCCGCCGGCACGGCATCGACCCGGGCCTGGCCCAGTGCAACCTGGCCTTCAATCACAAGCGCGGCACGCTGCGCGGCATGCACTTCCAGAAGGCCCCTCACGCCCAGGCGAAAATCATCCGCTGTACCCGCGGCGCGCTGCTCGACGTCATCGTCGACTTGCGCCCTGAGTCGCCGGCCTATTGCCAGTGGGCGGCGGTGGAGCTGACGGCAGACAACCACCGGATGCTCTACATGCCGGAAGGCATCGCGCATGGCTACCTCACGCTGACCGACGAGGTCGAGGCCTACTATCACGCCTCGACGGCGTGGGAGCCGAAGGCCGAATCCGGCGTGCGCTGGAACGACCCCGCGTTCGGCATCGCGTGGCCCTTCGCCCCCCTTGTCATCTCCGACAAGGACGCCGCCTGGCCGGACTATCAGCGCTCCGCCTGACGCCGCCGGAGCGCGAACGCCGACAGCGCGGCCGCCGCGGCGAAGATCCCCACACCCCACCACAGCCCGGGCGGCACGAACGTGAACGAGAACCTTCCGGTCTGCCCGGGCGCCAGGGTGACACCGGGCATGCCCTCCGGCGTCGGCGTGAATGCGCCCGCGGTGCTGCGCCAGCCTGCCGCGTAGTTCTGGTTGAGCGAGACGCGCGACGCCTCCGTTCCGCCGACGACGGTGAAATCGATTCGGTTCGGGGAGAACACGGTGCTCTCGATGCGGGCATGTCCGTCGCTGACGACCAGCGGCTGCCCGGACGCGGCCGTGTGCCGCAACTGAAGCGACTCGTAGCAGACGTCGAACGCCCGATCGTTCATGAGCGCCGTGAACATCGGCGAGCCGCCGCGGTAGGCGTTGGTCTCTTCGCTCGGCACCAGCTCGGTCGGACCGGCCATGGGCTTGAACGTGGCGGACAGCGGCGGTTCGGAAAAGACGCCCTCGAAGAGCACGCGGTTCCTGGCGATGAGGTGCAGCGACGCCCCGACGCAGACGAGCGTGACGAAGACCCGGGCTCGCCCTGGCAGGGCGTCCAGCGCCATGGCGCGCGCCGCCCAGCCAACCGTTGCCGCGCCGCACAGCACGAACGCGATGCTGTAACGGCTGGGGATTCTGAAGCTCGAAAACAAGGGTACGTGCGCGGCCAGCGCCGCCGGCGCGAACCGGCTGAACTCCCCGAGCGACCAGACGAAGAACGCCGTCGTGCTCACCGCCAGGGCCAGCCCGATCCCGTAGCCGGGCGCGCCGCGGGCGCCGAACGTCCAGAGCAGGGCGGCGGCGACGAGCAGCGCCGCGAATTCACCGATGTAGTTGCCGTACTCGTGCCAGCCGTGCCGCTGCTCCGGAAACTTCGCGCGGCTCATCTGGTACGGGTCCAGGTAAATGCGTGACGCCATCTCCAGCGTCGTCCGATCGGGACGCTGGATCTCCGGCCGCGTGTCCCAGAACTGCTCGCTCTGCACGAACGACACCACGGGCAGCAGCTTGGGCGCGGAGTAGGCGAGGCCCGCGACGCAGCACGCCGCGCCAAGCACCAGCGGCCGCCACCGCCGCAGCATGGCCGACGCCATCGCCGACAACAGGACGATCGCCGCCACCGCCATCGGCAGGATGTGCGTGCCGCCGTTGTAGACCATCAGCGCCATCACCGCGCCGCCGGCGAGCGCGCCGTGCAGCGTGCCGGTCTGGATGCAGCGGAAGAAGAAATACAGGAGGAACGGCAGGTAGAACGCCGGCAGGAACACGCTGTGCCCGGCCAGCAGGTGGATGGCCACCGCGCCCGAGGCGGTGAACATCGTGGCCAGGAAGAATACGATCGGCAACGACCGCACGCCGGCGATCCGGGAGAGCAGCAGGTGCATGCCGATGAAGCCCGCCCAGTAATGCAGCAGGATGTTGACCTTCATGGCCAGCGCGAGCGGCATGAGCGCGGTCAGCGGGTAGGCCGGGCTGAAGAGCGCGATCTGCGGGTTCTGCCAGAGCACGTTGCCGCCGCAGTACCACGGGTTCCAGAACGGCAGCTGGCCGTACTCGACGACGCTCTTGAGGACGGCGCCGTAGTAGAAGAGGTGCTGGTCCCAGTCGTAGACGCCGAGGGCGGTGGGCTGGGCGAAGAGGGGCGCGCAGAAGGCGAGGCTCGCGGCCCCGTAGAGAGCGACACGCCCGACCCGCGACCAGGCGCCTCGCATCAGGATCCGACGATACCCTGGAGCGGACTGCTCGCGGTCGCGTAGGACTTTCTCGGAATTCTCCCTGCCAGGTACGCCAGCCGACCGGCTTCCACCGCCAGCTTCATCGCCCGCGCCATCGCCACCGGATCGGTGGCGCCGGCGATCGCCGTGTTCATCAGCACGCCGTCGGCGCCGAGCTCCATCGCGATCGCCGCGTCCGAGGCGGTGCCGACGCCCGCATCGACGATCACGGGCACGGTGGCCTGCTCGCGGATGATCCGGATGTTGTTCGGGTTCTGGATGCCGAGCCCCGATCCGATCGGCGCCCCGAGCGGCATCACCGCCGCCGCGCCGGCGTCGGCCAGCTTGCGGCACATCACCGGGTCGTCGCTGGTGTAGGGCAGCACCACGAAGCCGTCCTTCACCAGCACGCGCGTGGCCTCGAGCAGGCCCTCGTTGTCGGGATAGAGCGTCTGCTCGTCGCCGATCACCTCGAGCTTGACCCAGTTGGACATCCCCGCTTCGCGCCCGAGGTGGGCGGTCCGGATCGCGTCGGCCGCCGTGTAGCAGGCCGCCGTGTTCGGCAGCAGGAAGATCGCCGAGGTGTCGATGTAGTCGAGCAGCGATTCGGTCTTGCGCGAGATGTCGACCCGCCGCACCGCCACCGTCACCATCTCGGTACCCGATGCCTCGTGGCACGCCTTCATAATCGCGTGCGACGGGTACTTGCCCGTGCCGACGATCAGCCGCGAACGCAACGTCCGCCCCGCAATTACCAGATCACTCATGCTCTGCACTCTGCACTCTGCACTCTTAACTCTGCACTCTTACCCGCCCCCCACAAAGTTCACGATCTCGACCTCGTCGCCGTCCTTGACCATCGAGGAATCGTAGGCGACCTTCTTGACGACGGCGAGATTGAGCTCCACCGCGACGCGGCGTGCGTCGATCTCCAGTTGCGCCAGCAACGCCGACACGGTGAGGGGACGTTCGAGCTCGTGCGGATCGCCGTTCAACGTGATGGTCATGTCGTGCCGATCGCGATCGTACCACAGCCGATCACATATAATTAAGAGTTGGAAATGTCCTCCGGCGCGACGCCTGATACGGCCCTCGGAATCCCGGGATTCTCGTTCGCCGACCTGCATGAGCCGGCGCGGCTGCGCGCGCTTCACGAGGCCTTCGCCGGCGAGGTCGGGCAGGCGGAGCCCGGGCTGTGGGCGCAGTGGGACCAGCACCGCATGGCGCCGGACACGCTCGGCCCGGTGGCCCGCGGCAACCTGATCGTCGCCATGGCGCCGCACCTCAGCCGGTTCATCGCCCGCCTGTTCAGCGTCGGCGCCGACGCCGACGCGCTGGTGCAGGCGACGCGCGCCTACGACGTCCTGTTCCGCTTCAAGATCGACTTCGTCCGCCGCCGCGCCCTGCCGCTCTTGAAAGGCGGCGCCCACGTTACGGCGACCGCCGAAGACCACGCGATGGTTGAGGCCGGGGCTGAAGCCCCGGCCCTCCGAACGTCCGATGCGTCACTGGCGTTCGGAGGGCGTGGGCTTCAGCCCACGCCAGAGGCCGAGATCGCGCTCGCTGCCTACGGTTGTTCGCTCCTCGATCGCGAAGCCACCGACAAGGCCGGCGTCGCCGCCGAGATCGAGTCCCTCAAGCGCTGGTGCGCCGCGCACCTCCACGACTCGCGCTACCAGGACTGGGTCGTCTTCCGCTTCCCCGAGAACCTCGACTACGACCACCTCGTGCAGATCCGGCGGCCGGACCCCGCGCTGCCCGAACAGATCGTCGGGCCGGCCGAGACCCTGCGCCGCCGCGAGGGCTTCAGGCTCACCGACGAGCGCTACACGCCGCGCGAGAACCTGAGCGAGATCCACTACTGCGTGCTCTGCCACGAGCGCGACAAGGACACCTGCTCGAAGGGCATCTACGACAAGGCAGGCAAGGTCACCACCAACCCGCTCGGCATCGTGCTGGCCGGCTGCCCCCTCGACGAGAAGATTTCCGAGATGCACACCGTGCGCAAGCGCGGCGACGCCATCGGCGCCCTCGCCATCGTCACGGTGGACAACCCGATGGTTCCCGGCACGGGCCACCGCATCTGCAACGATTGCATGAAAGCCTGCATCTACCAGAAGCAGGAGCCGGTCAACATTCCGCAGGTCGAAACCGGCGTCCTCACCGACGTGCTGAAGCTGCCGTGGGGCGTCGAGATCTACGGGCTGCTGACGCGCTGGAACCCGCTCAACATCAAGCGCCCCTACGCGCTGCCGTACAACGGCAAGAACGTGCTGGTGGTAGGCCTGGGCCCGGCGGGCTACACGCTGTCGCATTACCTGTTGAACGAAGGCTTCGGCGTGGTCGCTATCGACGGCCTCAAGATCGAGCCGCTGCCCGAAGCCCTCACGGGCGGCAACGGCACGGCGCCGCGGCCGATTCGCGAGTGGAGCGAGATCTATCGCCCCGCCGACGAGCGCGTGCTCGAGGGCTTCGGCGGCGTCTCCGAGTACGGCATTACCGTGCGCTGGGACAAGAACTTCCTGACGCTGATCCACCTCACGCTCGCGCGGCGCGGCAAGCTCCGGATCTACGGCGGCGTCCGCTTCGGCGGCGCGCTGCCCCTGGACGAGGTGTGGGCGAACGGGATCGACCACGTGGCGATCGCGGCCGGCGCCGGCCGGCCCACGATCATCGACATCAAGAACAACCTGATCCGCGGCATCCGCAAGGCCAGCGACTTCCTGATGGCGCTGCAGCTCACCGGCGCCTTCAAGCGGGAAGCGCTGTCGAACCTGCAGGCGCGGCTGCCCGCCGTGGTGATCGGCGGCGGCCTGACCGGCGTCGATACCGCCACCGAGCTGATGGCCTACTACCCGATCCAGGTGGAGAAGACGCTGGATCGTTACGAGGCCCTCGTCGGCGACCTGGGCGAACTGCAGGTGCGCGGCGCCCTCGATCCGGAAGAGCAGAACATTCTGGACGAGTTCCTCGCGCACGGCCGGGCGGTCCGCGCCGAACGCGCGCGCGCCGCCGCCGCCGGCGAGAAGCCCGACTTCATCGCCCTGTTGCGATCCTGGGGCGGCGTCACCCTCGCGTATCGGAAGCGGCTGCGGGACGCGCCCGCCTATCGGCTGAATCACGAGGAGGTCGAAAAGGCGCTCGAAGAGGGCATCGCGATCGCCGAGAACCTGAACCCCGCCGAGGCCATCGCGGACGACTTCGGTCACGTCGCGGCGATGGTGTTCACGCGCGCCGATGGATCGCGGATCGAACTGCCGGCGCGCACCGTGCTCGTCGCCGCCGGCACGGTTCCCAACATCACCTACGAAAAGGAACACCCGGGTTCGTTCAGCCTCGACAGCAAGAAGAAATTCTTCAAAGGCTTCAAGACTGTGAAGAACGTAGAGGCGGGCCTTAAGACCCGCCTCTACACACTGGAACCCGACCCCGGCGGCTTCTTCACCTCCCACGAAACCGACGGCAAGTTCGTCACCTACTACGGCGACAACCACCCCCGCTACAACGGCAACGTCGTCAAGGCCATGGCCTCGGCGAAGGACGGCTACCCGCGCGTGGTCGAGCTGTTCGCCGGCGAGATCGCGCGACTCGATCCGGCCGCGCAGCCGGCGCGCGAGCGCGCCTGGCGCTCGATGGTGGAACGGCTCGACGATCAGCTGCTCGCCCGCGTCGAGCGCGTCGTGCGGCTGACGCCGACGATCATCGAGGTGATCGTGCGCGCGCCGGCGGCGGCGCGACACTTCCACCCCGGACAGTTCTATCGCCTGCAGAACTTCGAGCGTTTCAGCCCTCACGTGCGCCTCGACGGCCACGTGTCGTCGATGCTGATGGAAGGCATCGCGCTCACGGGGGCGTGGGTGGATCGCGAGCGGGGCCTGCTGTCGCTGATCACGCTCGAGATGGGCGTGTCGAGCCGGCTGTGCGCGTACCTGAAGCCGGGTGAGCCGGTCGTGGTGATGGGCCCCACCGGCACGCCGACGGAGATCCCGGTGGCGTCGACGGTGCTGCTGGCCGGCGGCGGCCTCGGTAACGCCGTGCTGTTCTCGATCGCCAAGGCGCTCAAGGCCCATGGCAACCGCGTGATCTACTTCGCCGGCTACAAGAATGGCGCCGACCTGTTCAAGCGCGAGGAGATCGAATCGTCCACCGACCAGGTGATCTGGGCCACCGACATGGGCGACACCATCGAGCCCCGCCGCCCGCAGGACGCCCACTTCCGCGGCAACATCGTCCAGGCCATGGCCGCCTACGCCGAGGGCCGGCTGGGCGCACAGGCCGTGCCGCTCGCGGAGGTGTCGCGCATTATCGCCATCGGCTCGGATCGCATGATGAATGCCGTCCGCATCGCCCGCCACGGCGTGCTCCAGCCGTACCTCTCGCCGACGCACGTCGGCATCGGCAGCATCAACTCGCCGATGCAGTGCATGATGAAGGAAGTGTGCGCGCAGTGCCTCCAGCGCCACGTCGACCCCGAGACCGGCCGGGAAGAGTTCATCTTCTCCTGCTATAACCAGGACCAGGAGCTCGATCGCGTGGACTTCGGCAACCTGCAGGCCCGCCTCCGGCAGAACAGCGTCCAGGAAAAGATCTCGAACCTGTGGTTCGAGCACCTCCTGGCCCAGGCCGAAGCCGAGCTTGTTCGCGTATAGCCTTCAGCCTTCTGCCTTCTGCCTTCTGCCTTGTTATGCTGACGCCTGGGACGCGGATCGACGATCGCTACGAGATTACCGGCACCCTCGGCTCCGGCGGGATGGGCCACGTCTACCGGGCGCGGCGCCTGCACCTCGGCGACGAGGTCGCCATCAAGGTGATGCAGGTGTCGCACGACTCGGCGCCCGAGTTGCGCGAGCGCTTCTTCCGTGAGAGCCGGGCCTGCGCCCAGCTCCGCCACCCCAACATCGTCGGCATCCTCGACTTCGGGTTCGATGCCGGCAAGCAGCCGTACATGGTGATGGAGCTGCTGAGCGGGCCGAGCCTGCGCGAGGAGATCGAGCTCGAGGCCCCGATGGCGGCCGCGCGGGTGGCCGCCATTCTCGGCCCGGTGGCCGCGGCCCTGCAGCTGGCGCACGACCGTGGCATCACCCACCGCGACCTGAAGCCGGCCAACATCGTGGCCCATCGATACGACTCGGGCGAGCGGGTCTACAAGGTGATCGACTTCGGCCTGGCCGCCATCAAGGCGGGCGGCGACGAGACGCGGCTGACCGATCCGGCCATGTTCCTCGGCACGCTCGCCTACGCGGCGCCGGAACAGATGCGCGGCGAAGCCGTGACGCCCGCCACCGACATCTACGCGCTGGCCGCCATCGCCTACGAAATGCTCACCGGGGCGCTGCCGTTCGACGCCGCCAACCGTGCGACGCTCATCAACCAGATGCTGACGGCGCAGCCGGTCAAGTTGGCGGCGCGCCGGAACGGGTTGCCCGAGGCGGTCGACGCGGCGGTGATGCGCGGGCTCGCGAAGGACCCCGCCGAGCGCTGGGCCACCGTCGAAGAGTTCGTCAGCGTGCTGGGTGTCGCGGCAGGTGGGGACCAGACCTTGTCCGCCGAAGCGCGGAGCGCGAAGGCGGAAGGTTTGTCCGGCGACCCGGGCATCCTCTCGCGCTACGAGCTTGGCGGCCTGATCGGCCGCGGCCGCTTGGGCAGCACGATCTACCGCGGCACCCACCGGGCGCTCGGCGTGGCCGTGGCCATCCGCGTCCTCAAAAGGGACGAGCAGCCGCACTGGGATGCGGTGAAGGCCCGCTTCCTGCTGGAGGCGCGGACGCTGCAGGTGCCGCACCCCGGCCTGCTGCAAGTGCGCGACTTCGGCGAAGACGATCGCGCCGTCTATCTCGTGACCGACTTCATCGAGGGCCCCAGCCTGCGGCAGGCCTTCGCGCAAACCGGCGCGTTTCCCTGGCCGCGGGCCTCGGCGCTGCTCGCGCAGGCGCTCGATGCGATGTCGGCGCTCCATCGCAAGGGCGGCTTCATCGCCGGCGTCAACCCCGACATGATTCGCTTGCGCGCCGGCGAAGCGGAGAGTAGAGGCGGGTCTTTAGACCCGCCTGCGCCCGAAGCCCGGAGCCCGGATCCCGGATCCCGGCCTGCCCTGAGCGAAGTCGAAGGGATCCCGGAACACATCATCATGTCCACCGCCGGCATCCGCTCCGTGCAGGATGTGCTCGCCACCATGCGCGAGCAGGAGCTTCGCGGGCAGGAGGCCAGCGAGCACGAATTGCCCTACGTCGCGCCTGAGGTCCTGCTCGGCGGGCCGCCGAGCGTGCGCGCTGACGTGTTCACGATTGGTGTACTCGCTTACCAAATGGTAACCGGCCAGCCGGCGTTCCGGGCGCCGTCGATGCCCGAGTTGATCGGCCAGATGCTCCAGGTGAAGCCGGCGGCCCCGGTGGCGCTGCGCGACGCGACCCCGCGCGCCGCCAGCGACGCGATCCTGCGCGCGATCGACCCCTCGCCCGCGAGCCGCTTCGAGTCGGCGGAGGCCTTTGCCGCCGCGATCTCTGTTTGACTTCCACGACAAACTGTTTCATCGTGGAGCCGATCGATGTCTGAGTTGCCATTCGATCCGCCTCGCGGCCTCCCGTTCAGAGGGGAGACCGTTGTCTTCACCGGCAAACTCTGGTCGTTCGGTCGCAAGGACGCCTGTGTCATCGTCGAGGAGTTGGGCGGGTCGTGCGACGACGACGTGACGGTTCGCACGACGCTGCTCGTGGTCGGCGCCGAAAGCTATCCCGACGGCGCCCCCGATCTGTCGGTCCTCCTCGACGACACCAGTACCCAGAGCCAGAAGCTCCGCCGCGTGGCGCAGATCAACGCCGAGACCCCAGGCCGCATCCGGGTCCTCAGCGAGGACGAGTTCTGCCGCCTGACCGGCCAGCCCGCCGTGGCCGAGCGCCGCACCCAGCATTACGGGCAGCGCGACATCCTGGCGATGTATCCCGAGCTGCGCATCGACCACCTCCGCTACCTGGAGAAGTGGGGCTTCATCAAGCCGGCGTTCAGGAACAACGCCGACACGTTCTTCGGCTTCACCGACCTCACCGCGCTTCGCCAGCTGGCCGGGGAGTTGAAGAAGGGCCTGTCGTTCCGCGCCATCCTGAGGGACTTGCAGGCCTCGCGCGTCGGCCAGCTCGCGTTCGACTTCCGCCTCGACGCCCAACCGGCCCGCATCATCGAGTTGAAGCGGAGGGCCGAAAGCACCGGCACCCAGAGCACGACAGGCACTCCAGGCACCGTACGCACCCAAGGCACCGGCGGGGCCGTGCGTGAATTGTCAACGGCCGAACAGTATTTCCTGATGGGATCCTTGTTGGATGACGGGACGCCGGAGCGGATGGAGGAGGCGGCCCAGGCGTACCGCCGTGCCCTCGACGACGATCCGGATCTTGTGGCGGCGCTCATCAACCTGGCGAACATCCGCTACTCGCGCGACGAGCTCGCCGAGGCGCAGGCGCTCTACGAGCGCGCGGTCCTGCTCGACGGCAGCTATTTCGAGTCGCACTTCAACCTCGGCAACATCCATCACGACCACGGCCGCTATCCCGAAGCCGAAGCGTCGTACCGCGAGGCCCTCGCGCTGAACAACAGCTACGCCGACGCCCATTTCTACCTGGCGGTGACGCTGGAGAAGATGGCCCGCTCGACGGAAGCGCGCACCCACTGGAAGGCGTACGAGCGTCTGGCGCCGCAGGGTGAATGGGTCGAGCTCGCCAAGGAATTCTCGGACTAGGACTCGGCGCTTCGCGCCTCGTGGGGGTCGGCCGCTTCGCGGCCTCCTGGGACTCGGCGCTCCGCGCCTCGTAGGACTCGCGGCTTCCGCCTTCGCGCCAAAGGCGCTTCGGCGGACAAGTCGCCGCTCGTGGGAGTCGCTCGCTTACGCTCGCTCCCTGGACGCCTTCGCTTCGCTCGGCGTGGGACTCGGTCGCTTCGCTCCCTCGTGAGACTCGCCGCTGCGCGGCTCGTGCGAGTTGCTCGCTGCGCTCGCTCCTGGGACTCGGGCCTGCGGCCCTCGTGCGACGGGCTGGCCCGTGCATTGCTGGTGGCGGAGGCTTCGCAATGTCACTTCCGCATCACAAGCTCGTTGCCTGGCAGCGCGCCGACGATCTGTTCATCGAAATCCACCAACTGACGCACAAAGTCTTCCCGCGCGAGGAACGGTACGAGCTTTCTGCGCAACTGCGTCGAGCGGGGTACTCAGTTCCTGCCAATATCGTCGAAGGATTTGCCCGCCAGTTCGCCAAGGAGCGGTTCCACTTCCTCAGCGTCGCGTCTGCTTCATTGGCCGAAGCCGGGTATGGACTACACGCCGCCCATCGCCTCGGGTATCTGCTACCCGCAAGATATGACGAACTCGAGCAGAAAGTGAGACAAGTCGCCGCCCCCCTGAATGGCCTCATGAACCGTTACAGGGGAAAAGATGGCTTGGTGGTGGAAGGTATCGCTGGTACGGGATCCCTGCCGGGGGCCAGCCTGTCCCGCCGTAGCGCCGTAGGCGCGAAGGCGG
>MELE01000195.1:12331-21798 GCA_001768615.1 Acidobacteria bacterium RIFCSPLOWO2_12_FULL_67_14b
TATCGGAAGCGCCAGTCGTCCTGTTGCTGTGACGGCTGCGGCTGTTCCTCGCGCTTCCGCGGCGTCCGCTTGGCCTTGTAGAGCACGCAATCGGTGCACCACGAGTCGGCGCTGAACCCTTCCTTGCCGGCCATCGGCAGCACGTCGCGATGCGTGCAGTGATCCGGCATGCCGTCTTCCGCCGGCTTGCGCCAGCGGCAGCTCAGGAAGCGGATGACGGCGGGTGAGTTATCGGGCCCGGATGCCAATGGTGCTCTCCACCGCGCGCCACGAGCGCTGTTCGTTCGCCGACACCAGCGTCACCGCATGGCCCGACGCGCCCGACCGGCCCGTGCGTCCGACGCGGTGCACGTAGGTATCGGGAGAATCCGGCACTTCGAAATTGACGACGTGCGCGATGCCTTCGATGTCGAGGCCGCGCGCGGCGATGTCGGTGGCCACCAGCACGGGATGCTTGCCCGAGCGGAACCCTTCCACGGCCGACAGCCGTTCCTGCTGCGATCGATCCGCATGCAGCGCCGCGGCGCGGATGCCCTTTGCCACCAGGTGCCGCGCGACGCGGTCCGCCCCGATCTTCGTCCGCACGAACACCAGCACCGGGCCGTCGGCGTCGCGCTTGGCGAACGACGCCAGCCAGTCGATTTTGGCGCCGCCCTCGACCTGGACCATCTCGTGATCGATCGTCCGCGCGGCGCCGCCCTGCTTGCCCACCTGCACGTAGCTCGGCGAGCGCAGCATTTCCTTCGCCATCCGCTGGATCTCGCCCGGCAGCGTCGCCGAAAACAGCAGCGTCTGCCGATCCGGCGGCAGCGCCGACATGATCTTCTGCACGTCGGGCCAGAAGCCCATGTCCATCATGCGATCGGCTTCGTCCAGCACCAGCACCTGCACCCGCACCAGGTCCGTCGTGCTGTGGCGCATGTGATCCATCAGCCGCCCCGGCGTCGCCACGATGATGTCGACGCCGGCCTGCAGCGCGCGTTCCTGCGGGCCCATGTCGACCCCGCCGAACACGGGCGCCGTGGTCACCGGCGTGTGATAGGTCAGGCCGACGAGCGAGTCTTCGATCTGCACCGCGAGCTCGCGCGTCGGTGCGAGGATCAGCGCGCGGGTGTAGGCTTCGCGCTCGGCATCGCCGTAGCCGGGCTTTTCGCTCAGCAGGCGCTCGAGAATCGGCGCCGCAAACGCCAGCGTCTTGCCAGTGCCCGTTTCGGCGCAGGCGACGACGTCGTGGCCTTCGAGCGCGAGCGGGATCACCGCGGCCTGCACCGGCCGCGTGCCTTCGAACCCGAGGGTGTGGAACCCCATCTCGAGGCGTCTGTCGAAGCCAAGCGAGTCAAAGGGCACCGGCGGCGCATCGGCGTCGATCTGAATCCAGGGGAGATCCGGCAGGGGAGTGGTGGGCCGGGGCGAGAATTGGGTCGCGCCCTTGCGGCCGCCGCCACGTCCGCCACCGCCAGGCCGGCGCCGACCGGGCCGGCGGGCTGAAGGGGAATGTGAATTCAAGATTGCTCGAACCCGCGCCTAACGCGCGCGGAAAGTGATGATCCCGCGTTGCGGGTCGTAAGGGGAGATGCCGACCGTCACACGATCGCCAGGAACCACCTTGATACGAAAACGCCGCATGCGGCCGCTCAGCTGGGCCAGCACTTCGTGGCCGGCGTCCACCTGCACGCGATACAGGCCGCCACTGTGCACCGCGACGACGGTGCCTTGCATGTCAATCAGATCGTCTTTACTCATTCACTACTGGCTTGGGACTTGGGGCTTGGGGCTTGGGGCTACGCGCCTGGGACCATCCCAAGCCTCAAGCCTCAAGTCTCAAGCCCTCTGGCAACACACGATTGTGTCACGCGCCGGGCGGGATAGGCAAATCGCGTACCGCTTGCTCCACCTGCCGGGCCAGTCCGGCGTAGTCGTCCCCTGAGAGCCGAATCGGCTTCCCGAAGACCACCGAAACCCTCCCCGGACGGGCCATCTTCCACTTGGTGTGAAGCACCCGATCGATGCCGGCCAGCCGGACCGGCACCACCGGCAGGCCCAGCCGCGAGCCGATCATCCCGATGCCCCCGCGGAACGCGGCGATCTCCCCGGTTTCCGACCGCACGCCTTCCGGAAAGATCAGCACGGAGTAGCCATCGCCGGTGACCTCGCCGATGTAGCGCAGCGTCTGGCGCGCCCCGGCCTCCCGCTGCGGCAGCGGGAACGTGTTGAAGAAGAACGCCGCCAGGTAGTAGTTGAGCCGGTTGGTCAGCACCTGCCGGCGCGAAAACCCGGCGGGGAAGAAGTGCGCCTTGAAGAATTCCTTGGCCATCGCCGGCGCAATGCGCGCGCGCCACGACCCGGGCAGCACGCTGAGGATCACCGGCACGTCCATGTGGCTCTGGTGGTTCGCCGCGAACACCACCGGCCCGTGGATGTCCCTCAGGTGCTCGAGCCCCGACACCCGCGCCCACGCGAACAGGCGCGTGAGCGGCAGGATCCAGGTGAACTGGCTCGCGCGCCGGATCCAGCGCACCGGCCACGCGTGGTTCCACGACGGAAAGTCCACCGGCTCGTCGACCGTGGCCTGTTGCGGCGCGGCGCTGATCACGGACCGCAGCTCGTCGATCGTCTTCGCGCCCGCGAACTTCGTCTCGTCGATGCGCGTCTGGAACTGATCCTCGAGCGCCACCATCAGCTCGACGCGCTCCAGCGAGCTCAGGCCCAGCCCTTCGATCGAGGTGCCGCCGCCGAGCGTCCGCGCGCCCGCGAACTTCGAGAGCAGCGATTCGAGCGGGTCGGTCGTCACCCCGCTGGCGGCCGGCCGCGCGCCGGTCGCGACCCACGTCTTGATCGCCGCGCGCTTCAGCTTCTTCGTGCCCTCGGTCCGCGGGAGCGCACCGTCGGCCCAGATCGAAAAGCTGCGGATGCGCTGATGGTCGTCGAGCTTGGCATTGGCCTGTTGAACAACGGTTTCCGCGTCGATTCCGGGATCAAGTACGAGCACGGCATGCACGCGTTCGGTGGCTCCGTCAATCGATCCCACGACCGCCGATTCGATCACGCCTGTATTCGCGTTGAGGACCGTCTCGACATCGTCAGGAAACACATTCAGACCCTCGGGCGTGACGATCATCTCCTTCTTGCGTCCGCGGATGAACAGCCGCCCCTGCGCATCGAGCTCGCCGATGTCGCCCGTGTGCAGCCACCCCTCGGCGTCCAATGTCCGACCGGACGCCCCGATGCCTTCGGCTTTCGGCTCTCGGCTTTCGGCACTTGGAAGCTGGGAGCTGAGAGCTGAAGGCTGAAAGTACCCTGACGTGACGTTCTCTCCCCGCACCAGGATCTCGTCATCGTCCGCGATCTTCACCTCCACGCCGCCAATCGGCGTGCCCACCGATCCCGTGTTGGTCTTGAAGGGGTTGTTCAGCGTCACGATCGGCGCCGTCTCGGTGAGGCCGTAGCCCTGGATCACGGCGAAGCCGAGGCGCTTCCAGAAGTCTTCGAGCGCCGGGGCGAGCGGCGCCGCGCCGACGATGAACGCCCAGAACTTGAGGCCGAACATTCCGTGGATGCGGCGGTAGCGCCACCAGCGCGCCGGGATCGAGCGTCCGGCCGGCGGGTCCGCGGCGGCGGGATCGATCCGCAGCGCATGCTCCTTCAGCACGTCCAGGATCTTCGGCACGCACACGATCACCGAGATGCGCCACTCCTTCACGCGGTGGACGATGTCGTGGGGGTTGAAGCTGCGCATGAACACGACGGTGCCGTCGATGAAGGGCGGAATGGTGGTGGCCATCGACTGGCCGAACAGGTGGCTGAGCGGCAGGAGGTTCAGGAAACGGAGCGGCTGGAACGGCCGCGCGTAGATCTTGTACTTGTCGATCTCCCTCGCCACCGGCACCGTGTTCGCCAGGATGTTGCGATGGCGGATCAGCACGCCCTTGGGCTCGGCGGTGGCGCCCGACGTGAAGACGATCTGCGCCACCTCGTCGCGGTCGATGGCAACGTCCGGAATGGGGCCATCAGCGAACCAGTCAAGATCGGCCATCCGCCAGATCTCGACGCCGACGACATCGGCAACGTCGTCGCCGGTCACGAGCAGGCGTGCGTCGACGATGCCGCGTACGCGCAGTGCGAATTCCGGTGACGAACGGTAGTCGATCGGCACGGCGACCGCGCCCGACAGGATCACGCCCCAGTACGCGACGATCCATTCCGGCCGGTTTTCGCCCCATAAGAGGATCTTGTCGCCTTTGCCGACGCCGGCCGCGCGCAGCCGCGCCGCAAACCCGCGCGACGCCCGCGTCACATCGGCGTACGAATGCCGCCGCACGCGGTAGCCGTCGTCGTAGACGAGGAATTCTCCGCGGCGGGTTTCGAGGAAACGAAAGACGTCGACGAGGGTCTGCACCGCAGGTTGAATTCTAACGTCTGCGTGCGTGGTCGACTACAATAGCCGCAGACCGTTCGGATTCGTGAGAAGCCGTACTGCATGCACATATTTTTGACAGGGGCCACCGGTTACATCGGGTCGGCGGTGCTCGACGCGATGATCAAGGGTGGCCACCAGGTGACGGCGATCGCCCGCGATCCCGAAAAGGCCGAGCGATTGCTGGCCCGGGGCGCGACCCCGATCATCGCCGAGCTCGGACTCCCCAAGTACTACGTGCCGGCGCTGAAGGCGACCGAGGCCGTCGTGCATGCGGCCCACGAATCGTCGCCGCGCGGCGTCGCGCTCGAGCAGCAGGCGCTCGAGACGATGCTGCAGGCGCAGGTCGAAGCCAGCCGCGCCGACGGCAAGCCGCGCTCGTTTCTCTACACGTCGGGGGTGTGGGTGCTCGGCCGCACGGCGAAATCCGCCGAAGAGGATGCGCCGCTCGATCCGCCGGAGCACGTGGCGTGGCGGCCGGCGCACGAAGACATGGTGCTGTCGGCGTTCTCGGGCACGCTGCGCACGGCGGTGATCCGTCCGGGCATCGTTTACGGCGGCGGCCGCGGCATCGTCTCGGACCTGATCAAGGACGCCCTGAACGGGCTGGTGCGGGTGGTCGGCCCCGGCAAGAACCGGTGGCCGTGCGTCTACGACCACGACCTGGGCGACCTGTACGTGAAGATTCTCGAGTCGCCGATGGCGGCGGGGATCTTCCACGCCACCGACGAAGCGGACGAGCGCGTCAGCGAGATCGTCGAGGCGATCGCCGGACAGGTGCCGCAGCGGCCCGACATCCGCAACATGCCGATGGCCGAGGCGCGCAAGAAGCTCGGCGCTTACGCCGACTGCCTGGCGCTCGATCAGAAAGTCCGAAGCCCGAAGGCGCGCGCGCTTGGTTGGGCGCCGACCCAGTCCGGCGCGGTGAACAGCGTCGCCCGGCTGGTCGAAGAGTTCCGCAACGCGCAGCGGGAAGCGAATAACCAATAACGAATAACCGATAACGAACAACCAAAAACGAACGAGCAATGACCATGCGTTCTCTGACTGCTGCCGCCCTTCTTGCGTTCTCGGTTGCCTGCGCGCAACCCGCCCCGCCGCCGCCGCCCGTGGGCCCGGCCGAAGATCAGATCACGACCGAGTCGCTGACGGCCCACATCAAGATGCTGGCGTCGGACGAGTTCGAGGGCCGCGCGCCGGCCACCCCCGGCGGCGTGAAGGCGACCGAGTACCTCGCCACGCAGCTGGCGGCGCTCGGCATCGAGCCCGGCGCGCCCGACGGCACGTTCTTGCAGCAGGTCCCAATCGTCGAATCGGTGGTGGAGCGGACCTTCGTGCTCAGCGTGCCCGGCAACACCTATCGCTACTCCCGGGATGTGGTCGCGTTCTCGGGCGTCGAGAAGCCGCGCGTGCAGGTCCAGGGCGAGGTCGTGTTCGTGGGCTACGGCATCAACGCGCCGGAGCTGAAGTGGAACGACTACGCCGGCGTGAACGTGCGCGGCAAGTGGGTGATGATCATGGTCAACGATCCGCCCGCGCCCGCCGATGAGCCGACGCTGTTCGGCGGACCGGCGCTGACGTATTACGGCCGCTGGACCTACAAGTTCGAAGAGGCCGCCCGCCAGGGCGCCGCCGGCGCGCTGCTGATCCACACCGACGAATCGGCGACCTATCCGTGGCAAGTGGTGCAGTCGTCCTGGAGCGGCACGCAGTATTCGCTGCCGCCGCAGGCGGGGGAGCCGGCGCTGGGCATCAAGGGCTGGATCACCAACGACGCCGCCAGGGACCTGGCGCGCCGCGGCGGGCGCGACCTCGACACCATGCGCGCCGCCGCGAGCAAGCGCGGCTTCAAGGCGATGACGCTGAATACGAAGGCGGCCGCCACGCTGATGCAGCGGTCCTCGCGCAAGACGGCCGCCAACGTGATCGGCGTGCTCAAGGGCACCAACCCGGCGGAGTCGGTCATCTATACCGCCCACTGGGACCACTTCGGCACCCGCGCGCCGCTGCCGGAGGACGGGCCCGGCGCCGATCGCATCTACAACGGCGCCTACGACAACGCCTCGGGTTGCGCCGGCGTGCTGGAGATCGCCAGGGCGTTCACCAAGGCGCCGCAGAAACCTGCGCGCGCGATCTATTTCGTGTTCGTGACCGCCGAAGAGTCGGGGTTGCTCGGTTCCAGCTATTTCGCCGCCAACCCGCCCATGCCGATGGACAAGGTCGCCGCCAACATCAACATCGACGGCGTCAACTACCTGGGGCCGACGACAGACATGGTGCAACTCGGCTCGGAGCGCTCGACGCTGGGGCCGATGGTCGAGGCCATCCTCAAGCCGCGCGGCCGCACGCTGGCCGGCGACACCCATCCCGAGCGCGGCTACTTCTTCCGGTCGGATCATTTCCCGTTCGCGAAAGCCGGCGTGCCGGCACTGTCGCTGAGCGAGCCGAAGGCGTTCACCGGGCCGAATGCCGCCGCGCTCCTGAAGAAGCAGGAAGAGTACAACGGCAAGGATTACCACCAGCCGAGCGACGAATACGACCCGTCATGGGACTTCAGCGGCGGCGTGAACGACATGCGCGCGCTGGCGCAGCTGGGATGGCGAATCGCCGCCCAGGCGGACCTGCCGAAGTACAACGACGGCGATCAATTCGCCGAAGTGCGAAAGAAATAACGAATAACGAATAACGAATAACGAATGGACACGTTTGTCACCCTCGACGAAATCCGCGCCGCCCGCGAGCGCATCAAGGGCGTTGCTCGCCTCACCCCGCTGATCGAGGTGGCTTGGCCCAAGCCGTCAAGCCCCAGGCCCTCAAGCCTGTTCCTGAAGTGTGAGAACCTGCAGCCGATGGGCGCCTTCAAGATTCGCGGCGCCTACAACATGATCGCGCAGCTGCCGCCCGACGCCCTGCGCCGCGGCGTCATCACCTATTCATCGGGCAACCACGGCCAGGCCGTGGCGCTCGCCGCGCAGAAGCTGGGCGCGCCGGCCGTGATCGTGATGCCGACGACGGCGCCGGCGGTGAAGGTCGAGGGCTGCAAGAGCTACGGCGCCGAGGTCATCTTCGCGGGTACCACGTCGCTCGACCGCCAGGCGCGGGCGGAACAGGAAGCGCGGGATCGCGGGCTCACGATCGTGCCGCCCTTCGATCACCGGCAGATCATCATCGGCCAGGGCACGATGGGCCTGGAGATCCTCGAGCAATGCCCGGAGGTCGGCACCGTCTACGTGCCGGTCGGCGGCGGCGGCATGGCGTCGGGTGTGGCGGCGGCGATCAAGCTGTCGAAGCCGTCGGTGCGGGTGATCGCGGTCGAGCCCGAGGGCGCGCCGAAGATGAGCCGGTCGGTGGCGGCCGGCCATCCCATCACGCTCGATTCGTCGGCGACCATCGCCGACGGGCTGATGAACCTCCGTCCCGGCGACCTCACCTTCGCGCACATCCGCGCGTTCGTGGATGACGTCGTCACTGTGAGCGAGAAGGACATCGCGTCGGCGGTCGGCTGGCTGTTCCGGAACGCGCGTCTGGTCGCCGAACCGAGCGGCGCCGTCACCACCGCCGCCATGCTGCTCGGCCTCGGCGGCGCCGACCCCGCCAAGGGCCCCATCGTCGCCATCGTCAGCGGCGGCAACGTCGCTCCTGAGAAGTTTGCGCAGTACATCACCCGGTCGACCGGGCATTGAATCCACTACCAGGTTGACGGGTCGGGTCCATGCGGGATAACTTTGGAACATCATGCAATCCCGTATTAAGTCCAAATCGACTCCAATGGACGCCCGGTCCGTGCGGACGCTCGCGATGGAGGCGTGGCGGCGGGCGGAAGGGATGGGTCTGGTCGAGGCGGATGCCTCGCGGCTCGAAGCCGCCGATGTCACCCGGTTGCTGCAGCGGGTCCGTGACGCCGGCATCGCGCGCGGGCCGGCGCTCCACTTCGACAACCTCGAGCTGCCGTCAGTGGCGGAAACAGAATCGCTGTTGAGATTCGTGATCACCGCCCTCGACGCGTCGCCTGCTCCGCGGTTCGAGTGGCCCGCCGTGTCACGCGTGATCGACGCCGAGCAACTGGCGTCGCTGCTGAACGTCTCGGTGTCGAGCCTGAAGCGTTACGCCTCCGGCGGACGCGTGACGCCAGACGAGGTGGCGGCGCGCCTGCACCACGTGGCCCTGATCGTCGGCGACCTCGCCGGGGCGTATAACGAGGTGGGCGTGCGCCGGTGGTTCGAACGCAAGCGCACCGCGCTCGATGGGCGGGCGCCGGCCGCGCTGCTGGCGGGAGACTGGAATCCCGACGACCCCGCACCGCAGAAGGTCCGCGACCTGGCGCGGGCGCTGGTCGCGCTGGGGGCCACGTGATCGGCTTCCGCCAGGCGGATCCCCGCTATCCCTTCCTGTGCGGCGACGCGGCACAGCCCGCGGCGCGCTGGCATGCGGACGGTGAGGGTCCGGCGCACTACTTCGCCGACACACCGGACGGCGCGTGGGCGGAGTTGTTGCGGCACGAGGAGATTCACGATCCCGCGGACGCGGCGACCCTGCGGCGCGCGCTGTGGGCGGTCGAGTTGGGCGACGAGCCCGCCAAGGGCGTGACGTTGAGGCCGGCGGTCTTGACCGGCGGCCGGGACACCTACTGGGCGTGCCGGGCGCACGCACGGCGGTTGCGGGCACGAGGGGCGCGGCGCCTCGTGGCGCCGTCGGCGGCGCTCGAGCCCGGCGGCGCGGCGGGGCGAGAGGTCGTCGGCGCGCTCGAGCGCACGGCCCGGCCGCGTGATGGACGCGTCTTCGTCATCTTCGGCGAACCGGCGGGCCTGGTCGGATGGAAGGCGGTTGAGCACGGCGCGCCGCCGGCGGGGCTGATCTCGCGCGTGCGGCACTTCGTGCGGTGAATCACGCGTGACGGGTTGCGGAGGGTGAATTGCTGGGCGAACACTCAGGCATTGCCGAATGACCGATTGCCAATTGACTGACTGTTTCGTGAATGGCCGATTGACAATTGGGCGAATCGAATTCGGAATTGCCAATGGCCGATCTATTTGCGGTTTGGCGATTTGCGTGG
>MELE01000195.1:21826-26695 GCA_001768615.1 Acidobacteria bacterium RIFCSPLOWO2_12_FULL_67_14b
GCGTCGATCGTTCCCGGCGCTCGGAACCGGGCAAGAAGCGGCTAACTGCCCACCAATCAGTAAATTACAAAACCTGGCAATCGAATCACCCAATCACGAGATCGCAGAATCGACAACAGTCAGTCGATCAGTCGATCGCTAAATCGGCAATGCTCAAGGCCGCCGGAGAGTCCTCGATACCATTTCTCATTTCTTGAGCGCAGACACCCAATTGAGAATCACCGTCAGCGGCGCCCGCTCCGCCTGATCGGCGACGGTGTTGACGAGGAAGCGCTGGCCATCGGCGGTGACCGCATAATCGGTCGGATAGGGTGGGGTCTGCTCGGGCGCTTGCACGTTGAACAGCGCGCGCGGCACGCCGGCGGAGAAGGTCGCCCCGTCGGTCGTGACCGGTACCGCCATCAATTTCCCATCCGCCGAGATGTAGAACAGCTCCTTGCCGTCGCGCCGCCACTCGGGCTGCATGCCACCGGCGACTGAAATCAACGACTGCCCGCTGGCCGCCGGAAACGGACGCACGTAGACCTCGAACCGGCCCGACTCATCCGAGGCGTACGACAACCATTTGCTGTTCGGCGCGAAGCGGCCCTGCACCTCGTTGAACGGCGAGGCCAGAAACGGGATCAGCTTCGCGTCGCCCGAGAGCGGGACGACGCCGAGATCGTAGGCGCGTGGCGAGCTCTGCGTGTAGCTGAGGAACCGTCCATCCCTCGAAGTGTCGTTCGGGTAGGTGGCGTTGCTCGCGGTGCCCAAGAACACCTGTTCTGGCTCACTCCCGTCTTTTCGGAAAATCGTCGTCGTGCCACTGCGGGTCGATCCAAAGAAAATCCGGCTGCCGTCTGGAGCCCAGGCCGGAAACCAGTCGTTCGCTGGATCGAACGTCAGGCGTGACGGGTTGCGGAGGGCCAGATCGATGACCCAGATGTCGTTCTGCCCGGTTTCGGGATCCCACGTCGCCAGCGCGACGCGCTTCTGATCGGGAGAGAGCCGCGGCGATCGGTAGACGGCCGGCGCGATCAGCGATCCCCGGGCCGTCCCGTCGCGATCGCGCCATTGGAGGCTCGTGGTCCCTGCCACGCTGGGCCCGGTGGCCAGCGCGCCGGCCGGCGACACCGTGACGGCGGTATAGCCGAGCGACGCGCTGAAGTAGCCGACGTGATCGGCGATGCGCGCCGCTTCGCCGGTCGTGCGCAGCGCGCGATCGTCGAACGGCTGCGCGAACAGGATGCCGTCCCGTACGAACAGGAGGTGACCGGAACCGTACAGACCGGCGCCCGTGCTACCGATCACGCGCGTCGTGTCAGCAGAGTCCAGCGATGCCACGTAGATGCCGGTGTGCTCGGGCTTGAGACTGCGCTGGTAGTACAGAAAGCGCCGGCCGTCGGGCAGGAACTGCGGCCAGTTGTTGGCCGTGACGCCCAGGTCGCGATTGAGCACCGTCGCGGGCCGGACGGTGCCGCCGGCGGCAGCGACTTGCGACATCGGACTGTTCGGCTCCCCGGTGAACACGATCGTCCCGTCGGGACCCCACGCCCCACCCCGGCCGCCCGCGGCATTGCAAAGCACCTCTGGCGCGCCACCGGCCGTGTCGACCTTCTTGAGTTTCCCTCCCGCGAAAAACCCAATGTAGCGGCCGTCGGGCGACCAGAACGGAAACGACGCGCCCTCGGTCCCGGCCAGCGGCCGTGCCTGCACATCATCGAGCGGGCGAACCCAGAGTTGAGACACGCCGCGACCGGCCGCCGCGACGAACACCAGACGGCGCCCGTCGGATGAGAGCGCCAGCTGCGCGGCCGAGGCCACCGGCGCCGGGCTGAGCGTCACGCCTGTCGGCGGAGTCACCTCGAAGCGGACCGCGGCGGGTGGCGCTGTGGGTCGTGAAACGTAGCGCCAGCCAACGAAGGCTCCAATCGCAAAGACCACCACGGTTCCGACCGCCAGAGCCACTCCGCGAGCGCCGCTCCTGCGCACCGGCTGCGGCGCGGCGGCGGTCGAAGAGGCGGCCGCACCCGCGCCGTCCGCGGCCCACCGCAGCGCGCTGCCCAGGTCGGCCGCGCTCTGCCACCGATCATCCGGCTTCTTCGCCAGGCACTTTCGCACGATCGCATCGACGAGCGGTGGCGCCCCCGGTTGCAGGGTCGTCACGAGCGGCGCTTCCCGTTCGAGGATGGCGGCAATGAGACTCGCATGCGTCCTGCCCTCGAACGCCTTCTGCCCGGTCAGCATCTCGTGGAGCACGCAGCCGAACGCGAAGATGTCGCTGCGGGCATCGGCCTCGGCGCCCTCGATCTGCTCGGGTGCCATGTACTGAAACGTCCCGAGGATGGTGCCCTGCGCCGTGAGCGCCTGGGGCGGAGTCGTCGGCAGCATGGACCCGCCGCTGGGCACGACAGCGGGCACCGTCGCCTTGGCGAGGCCGAAGTCCAGCAGCTTGGCCAAGGCCGGGCCTGAGGGTCCGCCCCTACCTACGAGGAAAACGTTGCCCGGCTTCAAGTCGCGATGCACGATGCCGGCGCGATGCGCCGCCGCCAGGGCCTCGGCGATCTGGATCGCAATCGACAATGCCTCGGCGTGCGGCAGGCCGGGGCCCTTGGATGCGGCGCGGGCCATGCGATCCGCGAGCGTCTCGCCTTCGAGGAACTCCATCACGAGAAACGCCGTGCCCGCGTGCTCGCCGACGTCGTGCAGCGTGCAGATGTTCGGGTGCGTTAGCTGCGAGATGGCGCGGGCTTCGCGGTCGAAGCGCTCGCGGAACTGTGGATCGCCGGCCAGACTCTCCGGCAGGACCTTGATGGCCACCGTCCGCTCGAGCCGCGTGTCGCGCGCGCGATAGACCTCGCCCATGCCGCCGGCGCCGAGCGGGGCGACGATTTCGAACGGTCCGAGACGGCTTCCAGGGACCAGGGGCATGGCGGGGCTATTCTGTCACGCAATCGCATTGCCAATCGACCGATTGCCAATTGACCGACTGTTTCGTGAATGGCCGATTGACAATTGGGCGAATCGAATTCGGAATTGCCAATGGCCGATCTATTTGCGGTTTGGCGATTTGCGTGGGTGAGGTGGAGATGAGTGACGGCGGCCGCTGGCCGTTCCCCGCGCTCGCCCGATGATGAGAAGCAGCTAATCGCCGACCAATCAATAAGTTTACAGAATCCGCAAATCCATTCACCCAATCACCAAATCGCAAGATCAACAACAATCGCTCGATCAGTCGATCGCCAATTTGGCAATGTGCCGCGCCTCGTCGAGCGTCGTCACAACCCCGTCAAGCTGCTGCTCGTACACGGCGCGCAGAATCTCGCCCATGCGTGGGCCTGGCTGGACCCCGAGTTCGATGAGATGCCGCCCAAGCAGAATCGGCGCCGGTGGTTTGTGCTCCACGCCGAGGGCCCGTGCGCGATCGAGGAACCAGTCCATCGCCGAGCAATCGAACGTGCCCGCGCGTCCAGTACAGTCCGCTCGGGCGAAGCGGACGAGCAGTTCGAGGTCGACCTTCTGCGCGAGCCTTCGGAAGGCGCCGTCGGTGACTGTGTCTTTCGCCTTATGGAACGCGCTCGGCCGCAAGTGCTCCGCGACCAGCCCCAGCACCTGCGTGCGGACGTCGAAGCCGTCGAGCGTCTGCACGTTCAGGCGATCGAGAATCCGCGTCGCCGGCGCCACCCCTTCCGCCTCGTGATTCGGCGATCGCACCCGGCCATCGATCAGCGCCGTCGTCGCCGGCTTGCCCAGGTCGTGGCAGACCGCGGCTAGCATCACCGTGGCGAGCCGCGGGCGGTCGAGGTCGTCGTTCCGCCGCCGGGTCTCGTCGATCACCATCAGCGTGTGCGTCCACACGTCGCCTTCGGGATGCCATTCAGGATCCTGCGGGCAGTCGTAGAGCGGCACCATCTCCGGGAGGATCTGCTCGACCACGCCGAGCCGGCGCGCCAGGGCGAAGCCGATCGACGGCTTGCGAGCGTGCAGCAACAGCTTCTCGAATTCGACCCAGATGCGCTCGGCGGGCAGGTCGTCCAACGGGATGGCCGCGCAGATCGCCGCGGTCGCGGGCTCGATCGCCAGATCGAACCGCGCCGCAAACTGCAGCGCCCGCAGCACGCGCAGCGAGTCGTCTGCAAACGTCGACGGGTCAACCACTCTCAGCAGGCGCTGCTCGAGATCGGCGCGGCCGTTGAACGGATCCAGGTACTCGTCGGCCAGCGGATCCCAGGCGATCGCGTTGATCGTGAAGTCGCGCCGGCGCGCCGCATCCGCGTACGACATCGACGGATCGCCGTGCACGGCGAACCCCTTGTGGCCGCGGCCGGTCTTCGACTCGCGACGCGGCAGCGCGACGTCGACGCCGCCGAGCTTGTAGACGGGAAAGGCCTGGCCGACGGGATCAACGCGCCCGAGCGATCGCAGGAGGGGGAGCAGCGCCTCCTGCGCGACGCCGAAGACCTCCATATCGAGGTCCTTCGAGGTGTGGCCCACTTGTCCCGCCGACCCGTCCGCCGAAGCGCTCTGCGCGAAGGTGGAAGCTTGCCCAGGCGAGCGAAGGCGGAGCAGCCGATCGCGCACGAACCCGCCCACGCAGAGGGCCCGTCCGCCCGCCGCCCCGGCGGCCTCCGCGATTCGCCGCGCCTGCTGCTCGAGGTCCACGAAGGAAGGATAGCGCAGCGTGTATCATGACAGCGGAAAGGGACCCCTTCATGACGTCACTCAACCCCGTTCGGTTCGTTTCGGCCATCACCTTCGTCGCCGCCGGTTTTGCCTTGGGGGCGTTCTACTCGTCCAGCGTCGCCCAGGCGCAGGGCGCCGGTCGCGTGTTCGAGCTCCGCACCTATACCGCGCCCGACGGCAAGCTGCCGGACTTGAACGCGCGCTTCC